>NZ_JAEEGC010000026.1 GCF_019207025.1 Clostridium thailandense
TATATTTACATTCTGGAAGACACATTTAAATACTTTAGACTTGTCAAAAGTATTTATAGTGCTGGAAGAATGTAAATATATCCTGGAGCATAAGTTAAGTGTCTAGTGTGTGTCTATAAATTTACCAGCCTTTTTTATTATTTCTTATCTTTTCCAATAAAGTCGTGCCACTTTAGAAGTTATTTTTTCCTCTACCATATCATTTACAGCCTTACTTTCTATATAACTTCTTAATAATGTATTTATCTTCTCGTGTTAAAAGCTTTGTTCTTCCAAAATAGTTCAAGAACTCTATATAAAAATTCATCTACACAAATGATACTGATTTACTTTCTCGTGGTAAATGATTAGTATCATTTAATGATATTAAACAAGGATTAAATTCTTCGTCAAAATTCACCTGACTTATAGCAGTATTTCCCAAAACAATTTTATGATACATAGTCATATCCCATCCTAAAATTCCAATAAGTCCAGCCTTTAATATTCCTCCGTGTGCTACAATCGCCACTCTGTTTCCATTATGTTTCTTGGCAATTTTTAGAATACAGTTAGCTGCCCTTACAGATGCCAACTTTATACTCTTATCTCCACCACAAAGGGGAGCTTCAAACTTATCAGTTTTCCACGTTTCAAAAGCTTCTGGATAACTTGTCTTTATTTGAGTAACAGTCATCCCTTCCCATTCTCCAAAATTAATTTCTCTTAAGTCGTTTTCTATCAAAAGTTTCTTTTTGCTCTCTGATGCTAAAATCCTTGCAGTTTCAAAAGCCCTTTTCAGCGGACTTGTATATATAAAATCAAACTTACTTTCAAGTCTTTCTTTTAGGTAGTTAGCTTGTACCAAGCCATTCTCAGCTAAATCTATATCTTTACACCCCTGAAATTTACCCAATGAATTCCATTTAGTTTCTCCATGTCTTATTAAAAATATTACTGTTTTCATTTTTTCACCTTTCAACTCAATTATTTTATCATGCACCGTTCAATCTTCGAACTTTAATTGCAACTCTTATTTAAACCTATCATCTTACTATAAATAATCTATCAAACCAGACTTTGATAAATTTGCATTTCTAATATAGGATCGATTCTTATAAATATATAAAGCATATATACCTATCATTATCATTCCTGTTATTAAAAAAGCTATGTTCACTTCAAATGGTACAGCTTCATTACTACTCACTTTATTTCCCATAGTTTTCATAAATACAAAGAGATTATTCAAACCATGACATATTATAGCAGGAATCAAAGATTTGTATTTTAACACTAATATACAATTTGTTATTCCTATAGCAAAGGTCATAGGGTTTGACCTAAAATGTATCATAAAAAATATACCTGATGTAAAAATTATTGCTCTAATTATCCCATATTTATTGTATAACTTACTTAAAAGAATACCTCTAAATATAATTTCCTCTAGTATAGGTGCCAGTAAAACTGTATCTACAAAATCAATAGTCATAATAAAGCTATTAGGCGCTTTTTCGTATGTATCTTTAAGGCCTTTATTAAAATTTTGAACAATACCAGGATTAATTCTATACACTATATACAATAATATTAGAATCATTCCTATTCCTGCAATATATGTCAATATTAATGATATAGGAACTTCAAATATAAAAGATTTCTTTTTAGGCCTTCCTATTACATCTTTAATGTTTATATTATTTTTCTTTAACTCACCTAAAGTTATTATTAATAACGCCAAATTGATTACAAGTGGCATAATACTAAGTATATAACCACTGCTAGGCTTCAATCTTTGCTTACCTACAATTAAAATTATACCAACCAATGCTATAACAAAAATTACCATTGTCCCAATCAACTTTAAAAAATATCCTTTAAGTTTAACATATTTAAATAAATTTAAGTCCATAAAACACCTCCACAGTTAAATTATACTTTCCGTAATTTGCATTTTCTCTGGCCAATTCTTCTTAATATATTTTACAGTAAAGAAACCTGAAACTAAAAAACCAACTAAACTTATTGGCAACCAAAGCATAATATCACTTTTACTAATGTTACTGCTCCCTGAAGAACTGGAAGTAAAAAATGAAATAACTTGAACTAATGATACCAAAAAGTTATTAAAAGCATGTATACTTATGGTAATTAATATATTTTCTGTTTTTATATATATTAAGCACATCATAATCCCAAAGGCAAATGCTCCTAAGAAAGCAAGATCCGCATGCATTATTCCAAATAAAATGGATGATAATATTATTGCTTTAAAAACACCATACTTCATTTTCACTCTATTTAAAATAACACCTCTAAACATACATTCTTCAACAGCAGGAGCTAACAATACTGCACCTATACAATTAAAAATCAAGGAACTAAGAGTATTGCTGCTATTTTCGTTAGTATCTGCTAATAGTTTATTACAAAATTCTGGACTTATCATATAAGCTAAACAAAGTGCTAAACATGCAAAACTAAGACTTAAAATAACATTTATACAAACTACTTTTATTACTTCACCCCACTTAAATTTGCACTTAAAATCCTCTACAATAGGCTTTAACTCTATCTTGCTTTTAACACATTTATACATAAACCAAAAGAACATAAGCAGATTAATTACCACTAGCCAAAAATTAAAATCTAATATAGTAATTTCTTTAAAATAAGATTGTTCTGATACTATAATACTGAATATAACAACAAAAAAATATACAAGTACTAATTTCTTTATTGTTATATTCTCAAAAAAATTCCTCATTCATAACCCTCCATTATTAAGCAAAGAACTCAAATGTTAAGCAGATATCCCAAATCTTAAGCAGATATCCCAAATCTATGATTTGGAGATAGTCGCTTACATAGAGTGCTGATTTGCAGTGAATCACTTACTCATTTGACTAAAAGAAGAAGGAGTTTCATTTAATAATAGTCGTTTATAATAACTTCAACTGTATTACAAACGCCGTTTTAAAATCTTGTTCTGACTCAAGATACAATTTACCACCATGTTTTTCAATTATTTTATATGCAATCGAAAGACCTATACCTGTTCCTCCACTGGTTTTTCTTGATAAGTCTCCTCTTGTAAAAGCTTCAAATATTTGCTCCTTTAATCCTTCCTCAATGCCTACTCCATTATCTGCAATTATAATTTCTATACTCTTTAGCTTTTTCTCAAGTTCTATTTTTAGAGTTGTATAGTCTGGGTTGTACTTTAAAGCATTTGAAATAATATTGGAAATTGCCCTTGACATTTCATTTTTATCAAATTCATATTCAATAGCATATTCAGGTATATCAATTATAAATTCAAAATTTCTATTTTCAATTTCGGGATAAAACTCAACAACTAGTTCTCTCATAAACTCACAAATGTCAATTCTTTCTTTATACATAATATAAGTATCATTATTAAGCTTGGCTAATTCATGAATGTTTTCAATAAGACTGGTTACCCTCTGAGATTTTTCATATATTGTTTTAAGATACAGCCTTTTTTTATCTTCATCTACAACAACTCCATCATATAATGCCTTTGAATATCCCTGTACAGAAGACACTGGAGTTTTTAAATCATGAGAAATATCCACAAAAAATTGCTGCTTTAGTCTTTCAACTTTTTCTCTTTCCAGTTCACTAGCTTGAATCTTTTCTGCCATAAAATTAAAAGCATCCTTTATCTGTGCAAATTCATTGGCTGCTTTAAAGTTAATCCTAGTAGAATAATCTCCCTCTGTCATTTTCTTTATTCCTTCAAGTATTTTATTTAATGGCTTTACTATTTTTCTGGATGTCCAGAATGCATAAAATAATATTACTATAATTAAAAATACTAATATGATAAGCATTCCTATAACTATATGGATAGCTGCCTTTTCTATATATTTTTGGGGTTCGTTTACTCTGCTTATTTCTATTTTTATAACTCCAGGAGGTACTTTAACTATACAGTAATATTTCTTTCCTTCTGAATAAAAAGGAGTTATTGAATTCAAATTTTCATTTCCTATTTTTGATACATCTAAATTCCAATTCATTAGTTCATACATTTCTGCCTCTGTATAAGCTTTTTTATCATCTTTCTTTTTACCAATAACATGAATCAAATTCCTATCTGAATCTAATATTTCCACCCATCCTCCAACAGAAGTGATTTTTGAAGCATCTATACTTTTATAATCGCTTTTTACTATCTTTGAGGCCATGTAAAACTGCTGCATTTCTCCTATATATTCCTGTGAAGTTATCATTCTTCCTATGCCAAAAATCGGAAATGATACGCCAGCGATAAATACCAATATAATAAGAAATACAAATAGTAAATAATTTTGAAACATTGAAGTATATACTTTTTTTGATTTTCTTCTTATCTTAAACATTATTTAAATTCTCCATAAATTTATACCCAAGACCCCTTATAGTTTTAATGTATATAGGTTTTTTAGAATCTTCCTCAATTTTTTCTCTAAGTTTACTCATATGAACCATTATTGAATTATCATCACCATAAAAGGTTTCTTCCCACACTTGTTCAAAGATTTGCTTTTTAGTAAATACCCTGCCTGGACTACTCATTAAAAGTAAAAGAATTTTATATTCTGTTGAGGTAAGAGCAACTTCTTCATTATTTTTGTAAAGAACATATGTAGCTTTGTCCAACCTTAAAGTGCCAAATTCTATAATTTCAACCTTTTCCTTTGTATTTTCATTAAATTTATAATATCTTCTAAGCTGAGCTTTTATTCTTGCTGCAATCTCAAGTGGGTTAAAGGGCTTAGTTACATAATCGTCTGCACCAAGCTCTAATCCAAGTATCCTGTCACTGTATTCACCCTTTGCAGAAAGCATGATAACAGGAATATTGAATTTCTCCCTTATCCTTTTTATTAACTGATATCCATCTATATTAGGCATCATTATATCAATTACAGCAATATCAATATTATTTGATTGTAAAATATCTAATGCCATGCTACCATCGTAAGCTTTAAACAATTCATATTCTTTTTCTAAATATAATGATAAGAGTTCTACTAACTCCTTTTCATCATCAGCAATTAATACTTTTTTCATAAAGATACAACTCCTCTTCCCCTATGCATATGGATTGGCTTTACATTTACTAATTATTATAACAGTTATACTTTATTTATCCAATTTTCACTACGTATTTAATTCTATATTGGTATCATTTAGCTTAACTTAACAAAACCTTAAGATTACCTTAAGAAAAAAACTGCTGACAATAAAATCGTCAACAGTTTTTAAAAATATCATCTAAACTTTCAGTCGTGGGCATCTAAATTTCAATAACAGTTCCTGTTTTATTAATAAAAAATCCTTTACATCCTTCAGCAAATAGTTCCACAGCCTTTTCGCCAGTACAGTGAGATACTCCAACCATGCTTATATCCAAATCATTAAAATATTCAATAGATTTTTTAATTCTGTCATTATCAGCCTCAACAAGATGAGTACCTCCAACAACACCTAGTACTTTCTTTTGAAAAGTTTCACTTATAGTAGTTACCATATTAAGAACTCCTGGGTGAGAACATCCAAGAAGAATTAATAAACCTTTTGGAGTATCTAGTACAAGTGCAATTTCATCAGAGAAACTATCGGTTATATATTTATTTCCTACTTTTATTTGCATACTCTTATTTGCTTTTTCAAAGCTGTGATATTTATTAAAATTTGAACATATGTATATGTTCTCTGATATTTCAGTTACACTAGTACGTACAAAATTAATTGGAATTCTATTTGACTTTAAATAACTTTCATTAAAATTTATTCCAACATATGTATAACCTGTTTCATTAGAAAAATCAGTTTTAAGCTTTCCATCTGAGTAATGATATCTATCACTATTATTAAAAAAATCTTCGCCTATAAATAATTGAGGCCTTATATTAAAGTTTTCTATAAATCGTTTAATTCCACCACAATGATCATAATGCGCATGACTCAATACAATTATATCTGTTTTAGAAATATCAATATTTAACTTTTTAGCATTATCTATGAAGTCTCCACTTTTGCCTGTATCAAAAAGAATATTACAGTTAGGTGTCTGAATAAACATAGATAGTCCATGCTCGTTTTTCAATACTTTTAAATCATCCTGTGAATTTTCAATTAGAGTTGTAATTTTCAAAATAAATCCCCCCTCTTACAATTTTGACACAATATCTTTTAGTATAGCAGCATTTGAATTTAATTTCTGGATTGTAGATGATATTTCTTCAATAGAAGCTGTTTGTTTATCTAACACATTATTTGAATCATTAAATTTCTGAGATATTTCATTTGAAACTACTCCAAAGCCTTTCAAGACTAGTTCCAATTACAATGGTATCTACAATTGTGTTATTTTCATATACTGGTACAGCCATAGCTTTCAAGGGTGTACCAAAAACTTCTTTAGGCACTATGATAGAAACTGGCTTTTTCTGTTTAAGACATTCATATGCTGCACATCCAACAGGTATAGCGTCTCCAGTTTTCGAGGACATTTTGATATTCTCACTATCTTGTACTAATAAAAACTTTTCTGTATTAGATATAGTAAATGCTAATTCATCCTCAAAGTAATGTTTAAAATACGGTATTAAGTTATAAAAAGATTGAATTAGTTCATTATCACTTATGTTATTAACCAACTTAACATCCCCTTTTATATAAATTCAATGCTTCTAAAAGTATGTACTCATTATATCGTCATTTACTACAAAATTCAAACTTCAACGAATCGTACCATAAACGGACTATATTACCAAACCTGGCTTACTATGTATTATACTTAAAACTTTTTTGCTAATATAAGAAAGTACTTTGGAAAATCTTAAAATTTTTGATATAATAAAATTTTTTACTTTATTTAGTCGAATAATATTATCATATTTATAAATTAGCAGTATAATATTTAGTGCTAATTTATAATTCTACAGAAAGGAGTGTTTCTATTTTGATTTCTAATCATCTAAGCACTTTACAAAAAAATAAATTTAAGCTACCTCTAAATAATATTACTAATGAATCACTTCATCTCGGAGTGCTCCTTGCCATAGTTGGAGGTTTTTTAGATGCCTATACCTATATATCAAGAGGTGGCGTTTTCGCTAATGCTCAAACAGGGAATATAGTATTATTAGGAGTTGAAGCTGCAAAAGGAAACTTTAGACAAGCAACCATGTCTCTTGCTCCTATTTTAGCTTTTATATTAGGTGTAATAATCTGTGAATGGTCAAAGAAATTACCAAATGAATCTTTTATAAAAGACTCACCCCGAGCTGTCTTAATTCTTGAAGTTATAATTCTTTTTATTATAGGATTTATACCAAATACTGTTCCAAATGATATTGTAAATATTACTGTATCTTTTGTTTCATCCTTACAAATTTGTACCTTTAGAACACTAGTCGATTCACCTTATAGTACTACAATGTGTACTGGTAATTTACGTTCAGCTTCCTACGCAGCTTATGTTGCATTCACAGAAAAAGATAAAAAAGCTGCAGTGCGATCTCTTCGCTATTTTGTAATTATATTTTTCTTTCTATTTGGAGCACTTTTAGGTGGTTTTCTTACACTAAACTTTGGAATAAAAGCCATTTGGTCTGCAGCTCTTATATTAGTTTTTTCTATTATTGTATTTAGTATAGATGAACTTAGAAATAAACACATTGCTTAATTATTACTACATAGAAATCTCATATAAAAACAAAAACCATGCATAAATAGAAAAATAAATTTTCTTATATGCATGGCTTTTATTCATAAAAACTTATAACTCTCCAATTCTCAACATTCCCATTTAAATTTATACTTTAGTCCTCAAAACTATAGAAACCTTAAAATTTTTTTCGTCTACTACCTTAAACTCAGAATTTCCACCGTATTTTTCTGCTACTGCCCTAACAGATGAAATTCCAATGCCTCTATTACCATTACGTTTAATTGAAAAGAACTGTTCATTATCATATAATACATGTCCATCAAAACCATTGCCAATGACAATAACAAGTTCTCCCATTTTCATACCTGCTCTAACACGAATAAATTTTTCTCCAGATTTCATTCTCTCACAAGCTTCCAGTGCGTTTTCAATACAGTTACCAAAAATGATAGAAAGATCTGAATCCAAAATGCCTATATCCGTAGGAATACTAATTTTAAAATCAGTTCTGATACCTTTTTCTTTCGCAAGCCCGATATAATAGCAAACTAAAACATTAACTGCAGTATTTTCGCAAATAGTTTTCTCTACATCCACCGGAATACTTTGATGTTGTTCTTCTAAATATTTAAGCAATTCCGCTTTTTTATCCGCCTCAATATACCTTCTTACTAATATAAGGTGATGCCGTAAATCATGACGTGCTTTTCGAGTTTTTTCAACGTTCTCAGCAATAGCCTTGTATTGCTTTTTCTGCATTTGAAGCTGTTGATCGATAAAATAGAGTCGTTCCTTCAAATTAGCATTGTCAGATAACTGTTTTAATGTTTTTAGTAATATATAACAAGCAGTAAAAGCCCCGATTCCAATCATATATCGTGTTACAATATGTTTCCAACTTTCTGCAGTACTTAAATCTGTGGTGAAAATCAAGCCCATAGAATAAAACATAAATGGAATCAGCCAAATAAATTTCCAAATATCTGTTTCTACTGAATCTGCAAATTTTTTTAACCGTTTTAGTATCAATTCAAACATTGCAGGAAATGTAAATATAATCTGTACAATTACTGCAACATTAGTAATTGTATAAGGGTGTTTTTCAGAAACCTCCTGAAAAATATTTGCTTCTAAGAAATTTGCTGTGCCAAAAATTACAGCTGAGTAACTTGCCACTATCAAATAAAAGAAAAACTGTTTGAAAAATTTATCCTTAATTACAATAAAAGAATATAATGCAAAAATTCCTCCCCATGCTATACGGTAAACTTGAATTTCCATACCATTTATGCTTCCATTATTCGTAATATAAGAAAATACTCCTGCTTCTAGAGTAATAAGGAATGTATAAATAATAATTACATTTCTTAATGAAATCCTTAACTTATCCAAAAATGGATAGTATCTCAGTATACTTAAAGGTATCATAAACAATAGGATGTAGAGTATCTTCATTACTATATTAAACATAATCATTCCCACATGCTTTCTATGTTATAATTATCAATTTCTTTCATAATGCTTGTCCGACTATTTTTGGGTACAGGTACCAGTGCGCCATTTTCCATGATCAAACCATCGGAAGTTTTCTGAATAATGGCACGCATATTCACAAGAAAACTCCGGTGGCACCTCAAAAATGACTTTTCATTTATAAGCTTCTCCAAATCGTTTAGCGGTGTATATGTTACAATTTTATTTTTCGCCATATGGATATGACAAGCATTTCCAAGGACTTCTATATACTGAATGTCTACTAATTTCACTTTAATTCTATTTTTGCCAACTTTAATTTCAATCTGCCTTGCAATTTCCCCTAAAGATTTAATACACCTGTTCATAGCATCCTTAACCTTAGCATAATCTATTGGCTTTACCAAATAATGAAGTGCTCCTACATCAAAACCTTCTCTGTAAAATTCTTCACTGGACGTAGTAAATATAAATATTGCATTTTCATCTTGTTTACGTATTCTTTTAGCCACTTCTACCCCTGTCATTTCAGCCATATATATATCAAGAAAATAGATGTTAAAATCACCTGGAGTAAAGCTTTGGAACATTGATTCACCATTAGAAAATCCCACTAACTTGGCATTCCAAATGTTGTTGTCGCAACACTGGCATATTAACTCTGTTAGAAGTGCACGTTCTTCCTTATCATCATCAACTATTGCTATTTTCATAAATTAACACCATACTTTTCTAGTAATTTTGTTTACTTTTCTATTATCTCAAATATAATTTTAAAAAACAATATCTAAAATTGTAAAAGATATACAAATAAAAAGCTTGAGCAGACATATAATCTATCCAAGCTTTTAACTCTTATTTAATTGAGCAAAATGAAAGCTTGGACAAACAGCCTGCTTGTTCAAGCTTCTATTTTTATATAGGAAGGTCTGCATAGAAATCTACTTAATAGTAAACTGATACCTCAATTCATTTACTAAAGCTGTCTTATCCCTTGACTTAACATTCTTGCTAATATACAGATAATAAGTTTCTCCTGATTTATAAGGATTTAAAGGTGTTACCTTCAATATATTATCTGAGCCATAGCTTACTTCTACCTCAACTCTGTTTCCTTTCAAATCTGTTACATAAACATTATCCTTTGTTATTGTACTTGAGTCTGCTGTTTTTGTGAATTTTATCTGCCATTCTTTATCTTCTACTACCTTATCTTTCATTACTGTAGTTCTTCCTTGAAAATAGCTTTCTGGTAAGCTTATTAAGGTAAAGTCACTGAATTTATCCACCCAAATTGAAATTCCTATTGCTTTTCCCTTTTCATCATATGTTATAGTACCTTTATCTATTGCATTTTCTCCATCACTGTGCTGAACCATTACTGCTAAAGATGAAAGGAATTTATCTAGTTCTTCCTTTGAGATTGGCAGCTTTGAAGCATCTATTGGCAGTGTTATTTTTGTTTTACCTGTAAAATTAGTTTCTATTTTTAGAGGAGCTGCAATTACCTCTGAACCTGACGCTAGCTTAAGAATAAGCCCTTTAGTTTCTTCAACTTTATTGCTATCCTTTACCTCACTAATTTGGATTTTTGCATCTTTATCTTTCAGCCCGCTTACTGTTTCCTTTGGTAATTCTAAGGCTGCTTTTTCTGTTCTTACATCTAATCCTATATTGTTACTTCCTAGCTGTGTCATTGAACTTTGAGGAACCTGCACTTCTACCTTATCTGCATTGTTTCCTGGTATATCTGTTACACTAATAGTTGCTGTATCTGTCTTTGTTTCCAAAGCCTTTGTTACCGTTTCTTTTGCTTTATCTTCGTCAAATTTTACAGTGTCTGTCTTTATTCCATCACTATCCGTAGTCCTTGTAACTGGTACCTGAGCTGCATTTGTATTTGTTCCTCCATTGTCAACTACTACTGGCACTTCTCTCGTTTCAGTTGTTGGCTGAGGAGTTGGAGTTGGTGGATTATATGGTGGTACGTATGGTAGTTTTTCCGTAATTTCGAAGCCTATGGTAGTTGTAGCAACATAAGTATTGGCACTTTCACCACTGACAGTAAGTATAAGGTTGTATTTTCCTACATTGGTTGGTGCAGTTTCACTTTCGTCATAGGTTGTGCCGTCTCTGCCCGTATATTTTGCTGTGTAGGTAATGCCTGACACGGTTTCTTCATCATTTTTGAAAGTTGGTGTACCTGTGTAAGCATAAGGTTTTCCGTTATAGGTTCTACCTGTAAACACAGCTTCAATGGTAAGTGGTAACTTATCTGTGGTTTTTACGATCAAATCAGCAGTAAAGTCCTTATAATTCTCAGATGTCACTTTAATTTGTATTGCTGCTTTTTTGTCTTTATCAACTACATTTGCCACCTTTAGAGTGATTTTTCCATCAACTATATCAGTGTCTGTAGTAGGATTCTGTGCTAAAACTTTGTAGTCATCAGTTACAGTTCCTACCGTATAAGTAATATCTCCAAAGCTTTTGCCATCTGAAAGAGCGGGCAACAGCTTAGTTAAATCAAAGGTATATTCCTTTTCCAAGCCTTTTACTGCCTGCAGTTCTTGACTTACTCCTGTAGCAGTTGCTTGTGTGATAGATACATTTCCGCTAACAGCAGAATTATCAAGACTGTAATAATCTTTATCCTCACCATCTAATTTAACACTGATTGCAGTAAAGGTTTTGCCTGTGCCCACATTTACATCTGTTACTGTTCCATCTGCAGTTGCTTGTACATTATCATCGTTTTCCACACCTTCCAAAGTTGTAAGTGCAATACTTGTGAAACTGTTTGTTCCGTCATATTCCTTGCTTGCAGAAGTATCGGAATTAACTACTGCTGAGGTGATAGCCTTTTTATTCAGCGTAACAGTTGTGCTTTCGCTGTAATCCGCCATGTTGTTGCTGCCCACATATTTTGCGGTAATGGTGTTGCTGCCGATTACAAGGTCTTTAGCCTTGGTATCATAGGTCATTGTGTAAATGCCGTCTGTTGCATTAACTGTCTCTGTAATCTGCTTATCTCCCACAAACAATGCCATCTGGTTTGCCTCTGGTGCAGAAAAGCTGAGCATCGCCTGCAAACTCTTTGCCGCAGGTGCAGTGCCTGTTGCCTTTGGCGTTACTTGTACTGTTATGGTATCGCCATAGGTAAAGGTATCCGTTGCTTCTTCGCCCTTATAGGTTTTGATACCGCCTGTAAATTCAGTGGCTGATTTTGTGATGGTAAATGGAATATAATCCGTTTCTGCTCCTGCATACTCATCGTTTTCTGCAAGAGTTGCTTTCAGATAATAGGTTCCTGCATTTTTGGGTGATGCACCTTCATTTGCTGCGCCGCTGCTTGCATTTGTAGTTTTTGTACCATTACTATCTGTAAAGTAAGTAAATGAAAGTGCTCCTCCGCTATCCCAGGTAAACAAATCACCATTTACTGTACTATGAGAAATCGGCGTATCGTCAAATACCTTTCCACTCACCGTGCCTTCCAATTGTAGATTCGGTGATTTCTTCAAGGTTGTAAAAGCTACTGTTTTAATATCTGTAAATGTATTCCCTGCTTTTGCCGCCACATAATAGGTGTAGGGTGTATTATTGTTCAGACTTGTAAATTCAATGTCAGTATCAGTATTGGCAGAAACAGATTTAGAAGTACCTGTTGTTTCCAAGGTGCTGGTATCAGTAATCGGCGTTTCGCTTGCAAGGTAATAGACAGTAGCATCTCTATTGCAGTTAACAGTAAACTGTGCACTGCTGTCTGTTATTTCTTTTGCTGATGAAACGGTAACCTTTAAGTTCTCAATTGGCGTTCCGCTCCAAGAACTGTTGCCGCTGCCGCTGTAGCTTCCGCCTTCGCTCTTTACAATGCCATTATTTGTAAATGCGCCGTCGTTGACCATGTTGCCCTGAATAGTGAGCTTGCCCTCATTGGTTATATTTGCCCCTTGTTGTACTGTCAGGGTAGCGCCTGCTGGCAGGGTAAAATCAAAATCAGAAGGAAGCGTAATGGTTCCCTTGGCAATATAGGTGTTGGTGTCAATTTTCAGAAAACCATTATCAAAACCACTTTCATATGCTTTTGTTGATGTAACAATACCAGTTTTTATTTCAGTAACTGTTCCCCAATCAGAAGTGCCGGATATATCAAAGATAGCAGTACCACCCGTCATAATTACGGTAGTACTTCCGCTTATGGTACTTCCAGAACCTGAAGTCCCACCTCTGCAGTATCCATTAATTGTCCCCCCGGTTACCTTGATATAGGTATCTCCCGTAAGATTGGCGGTTTGAGATGTACCACAACATCCGCCATAAAGATTGCTTATATAACCGCCTGTCATAACGATATGAGTATTATATGCCGCGTTTGTTTCATGACCTCCGCCATAAATGCTTGTGTATAGCAAACTTGCTCCATTTTGGGGGGCATTTGAAATACCGGCATCAGCCAGAGACTTTTCGCCTGAATCCAACACACCGTTGGCATTGCTGTCGATATAAACGGTAGTTCCGGTACCATCAGCTACAATCAACAGAGGTGTGCCATTGGCATAAATCACATTACCATCAACCGTCGGTAGTGTAATTCCTGAACTGGCAAGAAGCATAAGTGGTGCTTCCGCTGTACCTAGAACGGTAATGTTTTTCACATCCTCTGCCAAATCTACAAAAGCTGTAATGGTTTTGCTTTCTTGCATCGGGTTACTTTCTACGGCATATACCACCGACATACCCATCTGGAACATTAATAAGCTGACAGATAGGATTACTGAAAGAACTCTGCTTGCAATTTTTGTTTGCATGTTGTTTTCCTCCTTTTAGTCAAAATTCATTCTTAGACCTATTTCACTTGATGACATTGTCCCGATTTTAAGGTGGTATTTCCATTTGGGAAAGTAACTTTTTTTGCAAAATTCCTTCACCTTCTTTCAATGTGTGGACTAATATTTTTTATAAATATTCTAAAAATTCACATCTTCAACACAATAATTACTAGCCTCCTATTACCACTGTTGTAAACAAAGAAGCCTGTCTCTAAGGTAACTACATTCTTCAACAGAAGTCTCAGATTACCCAAAAATAGGTAAAACTAAAAGGCGTACTATATAACAGGATATAAGCTAAAGCAGTATACTTTTAAAGCATTTCTGTTTACTTTTCTATTATCTCAAATTCAATCATGAAAACAATATAAAAGTGATAGAAAGGATTTGCAGAGGGCAGAAAGGATTATTAAATAAAAATAAAAAAAGAGGAAATCCCTTTTTAAGAATTTCCTTTTTTTAATTTCTTGTCATTTGCATATTTAACCAGAAGCTTAACTCTGATTAAAAACCAAATTCTTTAGGATCTAACTCTAAAGTTACAGCAAGCTCTTTTATTATAGCTTCTTCTTTTTCACTTACTGAACCATCTGCTGATGCAATTATGCTGCAAAAACGAACTACCTGTGTAGTTTCATCTTTAGAATATCTTACCTTTAAAATTGCATCAATACATTCTTTCTTTCCTGCATTGTAGTCAGCAATAACAACATCTGCATATTTGTTAAATTCACCTACAACTTCGCTCATATCATATAAACGCATTATAGTGCTTCCCTTCATAAACTCTACCATCTTCTCTTTTTCTGAGAGCTCCAAATTGCCATCAGCTGCTGCAATCAATGCGCATCCTGCAACAATTGCCTGCATAAATTCTTTGTTTGTAACCTTCATAATAGATTCTTCTGCATTTTTCTTTTGTTCTTTTATTTTATCAGATAGCCAATCTACTGATTCTCCTAAATTTTTCTTTTGATCATTTAACCATTCTTTAAATCCCATATTATAAAACATCACCTTTCAAATTATTTAACTATTAATACTATTCTTCTTGTGCTGCTAAAAGAACAATTGCTTCTGCTGCCTTAGCATATTTGAATTTAGCAAGATCACCAATTGTCTTTATTTTAAATTTTTCTTCTAAAACTTTTCCACCTTCAGCACTAATTCCTTCAAGTGCACTTACTGGTGCATCAACTAATTCTTTAAAAGATTTTCCTTCATAGGCCTTGTCTAAAATTTTATTAATATTCATCATCTTGTCCCTCCATTTTTTAATTATATTATTGTTTTTTATATTATTTATCTTCTTCTTCTCTTACTACTATCTCCCTTAAAGCCTTTTTTCTTCTTCTTCCCCTTGAATAGTATCGCTGATAAATCCGGGTCTGATTCAGCAAGAACATTCTTTGGAATATAACAATATCCGTTATCTCCCCATTCTGTTCCCCATGAATTTTTAACTATATAATAATTTCCAATATATCCCACAATCAACATCGCATGTCTTCCATGTTGACCACTTGGTGCTTCAGCTGCATTCATAACTCCATCTCTACCTATTTCACTGAAGGCTTTTCCGGTATTCATTCCAACATGAACAAATCCACCTGCACTAAGTACCTTTTTTACATCTTCCAATTCAATAGTTTGAATCTTTACATCTTCAACACAATAATTACCAGCATCCTCTTCCATATCTTCTGGGTCGACAGCTGGCTCTTCAGCATCATTGTCCCATAATTCTTCCCTACAGCTTCCTGTACTCATAATTTCAATACCTGGTTCAGGTCCACCCATTGTTCCTTCTCCGCCAGTATATGCATATTCAAAGTCCTGAATATCACCTTGAAGGTTTTGAAATACTAACATTGTATAACTACATGCAAGAGGCGGTACTTCTTGTCCCTTCATTCTGAAGGCCATTTCTACAGCATGAGTCCAAGCAAATGCAGAACATCTACTTGTTTGTCCTTGGTCACCTACTGGCGAACAATATTTTCTCAAATCTACTTTATCTTGTGAATCTATATTCGAAACAGATTGCGGCAAACTCTTCTTTGACATTTTTGGGGATCTTCCTGATTTTTTACTTTTCTTTGCTGGAACAGATACATGCAATTTGCTTAAATCAGCATCTGGGAATCGATCTTTAATAACTGAAAGTGACTCCATCGATACAAAACCTCTTGGTACAATAGTATCATCTGAATTATAAAATTGAACTACATCTGATATTCCTTCTATTTCATTTTCTAATTCACTTAAATACTGCTCATTATCCTCTGAAAGCTCATATCCTTCATCCATATACTGCTGTTCTGCAGTATCTCCAAAGTAGTCTCCTTCTCCAAAGAAAGCTTGTGCTGAACTTTCGTAGTCCTCTACTGACCAATCGCCCTCATCTTCTTCAAAGTCTTCATCTTCTGCATCCGGATATTCACTTCTATCTCCATATATATCATTATCCAACTCTAAACCAAATTCTTCATCATCTTCATCTTCATACTCTTCTTCGTCTTCTCCTTCTTCATCGCCTTCCTCTTCGTACTCTTCCTCGCCTTCTCCTTCTTCGTCGCCTTCCTCTTCGTACTCTTCCTCGCCTTCTCCTTCTTCGTCGCCTTCCTCTTCGTACTCTTCCTCGTCTTCTCCTTCTTCATCACCTTCCTCTTCGTACTCTTCCTCGTCTTCTCCTTCTTCGTCACCTTCCTCTTCGTACTCTTCCTCGTCTTCTCCTTCTTCGTCGCCTTCCTCTTCGTACTCTTCCTCGTCTTCTCCGCCTTCTTCTTCGTACTCCTCTTCTCCGCCTTCTTCTTCGTACTCCTCTTCTCCGCCTTCTTCTTCGTACTCTTCTTCTCCACCTTCTTCTACGTAGTCATCTCCACCTTCTTCTACGTAGTCATCTCCGCCTTCATATTCTTCATCATCATAACTCATTGCAATCTCTCCTTTTCTAATCATTTTAGTTAACTATTAAATTTTTAAAATGTCAATTACTTTAACTTTTAGGAGTTTATGTTATCATCCTCTATGAAATTAACAATCCATGAAGGAAAATAATAAACAAAATTTACATATACATTAAATCAAATACAAAAAATTTTCTTCTATTTTGGTATAATTAGAACAATAGAAACCTTAAAAAAATTTTCTTTTATTACTTCAAAATTGGCTTTTCCTCCATATTTTTCTGATAATGCTTGAATAGACGAAATGCCAATACCTCTATCACCATTGCGCTTTATTGAACGAAACTCTTTATTATCATACAATATCTGTCCATCAAAATTGTTACCAATAACTATGACAAGGTCTCCCATTTTAATGCCTGCCCTAACACGAATAAGTGCATCACTTGATTTCACTTTCTCACAGGCTTCCAATGCATTTTCAAGGCAATTGCCAAAAATGATAGAAAGATCTGAATCTAAAATACCTATATCTGTACCAATACTAATTTTGAAGTCAGTTTGAACACCTTTTTCCTTAGCAAGTCCAATATAATAACAAGCTAAAACGTTAACTGCAGTATTCTCACAAATTGTTTCCTCTATATCTACTGGCAAAACCTTTCGCTGTTCCTCTAGATATTTAAGAAGCTCTATCTTGTTATCTTCTTCCAAATAGTTTCTAACTATCAAAAGATGATGACGCAAATCATGACGAACTTTCCTAGTTTCTTCAATATTGGAGGTAAGCACCTCATATTGTCTCTTCTGCAGTAGAAGCTGTTGATTAATAAAATTGACTTTTTCCTGTAAAACAGCATTCTCACCTAAATGCTTTAATGTTTTTATCAAAACATAACAAATAGTAAATGCACCAGCACATGCCATATATCGTACAGTAATATATCTCCAATTACCTACACTACTTAAATTAGCAGTAAAAATGAAACCAATGCCGTAAAACATAAAAGGAATCAACCAAATAAATCTCCAAATATCTGTCTCTACCGAATCTGCAAACCTTTTAAAGTATTTTTTGATCAAAGTAAGCATTAGTGGAAAGGTGAAAATAATCTGTATAAGCATTGCTGCAGTGCTAACTGTATAGGGATGTTTTGCAGCAAAAGCCTGAAAAAAATGTGCCTCAATAAAATGCGCTGTACCGGAGACAAAGCTTCCATAAATCGTCACTATCAGATAGAAAAAAAACTGCTTAAAAAATCTTTCATTGATTACGCTAAAGGAATAAATTGCAAATACAATAACCCAGCTAATACGATAAATCTGAAGCTCCATATTATTTATACTCCTATTACCAATGATGTAAACAAAGAAGCCTGTCTCTAAAGTAATAAGTGTTGTATAAATGGTAACTACATTCTTTAATGGAAGTCTCAGCTTATCTAAAAATGGGTAGTATCGCAGCACGCTAAAAGGCACAATATATAACAGGATGTAAAATATCGCCATTGTTTTATCAAACATATTCATCCCCACATCTTTTCCATATTGTAGCAGTTATTCTCTTTAATGATATTTTATTAACCTTAATTTAAATTTATAGTCCAATTTTTTTCTAAGTAGTTTGCAACTATTCATTCATATATTGGCATTCTCATAAGCTAAGGTGCTATACTTTTAGAGCATTTCTGTTTACTTTTCCATTATCTCAAATTCAATAAGTAAAACAATATAAAAGTGATAGAACGGATTTGCAGAGGGCAGAACGGAATTTTAATGCTGTAAATCTTTCTGTAACATGTAAATTTGAAAATGGTATAGAATATTATAAACCTTTAGTTGACGTCTAAAATTATAGACATCCACGAACGACATTTAACTTATACTCTAGAATAGATACTTAATCATAGTAAATGCAAACTTTTTCAGTTATAATACTAATAACAAATATTTGTATTCTATAGAAAGTGGTGTTTAACATGATTACTATCAATTTATATGTATTACTGATTATAGTTATCTTAACTGCTTTAATTTTCACACTGACAAATGGACTAAATGATGCAAGTTCAGTTGTAGCCACTTTTATAACCAGTGGCGCTGCCACTCCCAAACAGGCAATTATCTTTGCATCCATTTTTGGATTTCTTGGAGCAATAATAGGAGGTAGTGCTGTTGCAGACACAGTATCAAAAATTGTAAATCTTCCGTCAAATCCTTTCATATTGAAGATTTTAATTGCATCAATGCTTGGTGCTATAACTTGGAATCTCATAACCTGGCATTTTGGTTTACCCTCAAGTTCAACTCATGCCTTGGTTGGTGGATTAGTAGGTTCTGTATGGATATCCAGTGGTGCAAATCATATTCTATGGGGATGGAATGAACTTTTTGCTAAAACTCCACATTTAATTGGAATCATGAAAATTATTGCCGGCTTAATCATATCTCCTTTTGCTGGCTTTACTATAGCCTACTTATTGCAGATAGTTTCAAAAATAATATTAAGAAACGCTAAATATGAGATAAATAAGACAATCAATAAACTTCAATGGGTAATGTCTGCACTTTTAGCATATAGTCATGGAGCTAATGATGCTCAAAAAGTTGTTGGTATTATTACTCTAGCAATTACCTGTATCAGTCAGATTTCTTATACTACTCCTCCATTATGGATAAGAATTATATCAGGTTTAACTATGTTTCTTGGAACGATGTTTGGTGGTTGGTCAATAATGAAGACACTTGGAAGAGAAATATTTACTATACGATCTATTCACAGTTTTAACTCTCAGCTTTCTTCTGGTAGCTCACTTATTTTTGCAACAATACTTGGTGCTCCTGTATCAACGACACATGTTGTAGTCGGAAGTGTTATGGGGGTTGGCTCAGGAGATGAATATAAATTAGTAAACTGGAGAATCGGAAAGGAAATACTAGCAGCTTGGCTTATAACAATTCCTTCGTCTGCCTTAGTATCTGCTGCAATTTTTACTTTAATAAATCTTGTTATTTAGCTGCTAAATATTATACCTAAAATAAATATTATTGATTAACTTTTATGAGGAGGTAAATTATGCACAATAAAAAGCTTATAGATAAACTTTTTCCACCTAATTATGATTTTTATGAAATTCTTATAAAGCAAGCGGAATTAACTAATAAGGGTATCAATGCATTATTAAAATGGCTATCTGACACTAATAATCAAGATAAATATTACAATGTACTAAAACTAGCTGACGATGCAGATACTCTTCGTATAGACATGGAAAAAAAACTTATACAATCTTTTATAACTCCTTTTGACAGACAGGATATATACACAATATCCAAATCCATAGATAAGATATTTGATTATTCAAAATCAACCATAGAATCTATGCTTGATTATACTATAGAATGTGATGATATTATTCTATCTATGGTTGAAGAACTAAGCAAAGGCACAGTTGAACTTACCCATGCCTTATCTATACTTAAGGAAAATCCTTTAAAATCTGAAGAATTTGTGCGTCCCATGAGAGAAAAAGAAAACTCCATAGAAAAACTTTATAGAAAGGGCATGTGTATTCTATTCAATAATTCTGATACTATGGAAGCTTTAAAAAGAAGAGAAGTTTACCACCATATTAAAGATGCAGGAAAATGTCTTGGTGATACAATTGATGTTTTTCATAAAATCGTTGTAAGACTAGTGTAATTAAAAATATAAAATTGACATATTAAAAAAATAAGAGACTGTCTCATTAAGAATAAATACCGCAACATATTGCTAATTTTAAATTTGCAAAGCAATATATTGTATGTAAATTCTTTAGTGCGACAGCCTCTTATTCTTATAATGCGTTAGTCTGGTATCATACCTGTAGCTGTAAATTGCTTAAGCAATTGTATCTCCGTTTGGTTCAAAGCATCAATTTGATAGGATTCAGCATTGTCTGTTTTACACCATACTGCAAAATGCTCACAATTGTTATTAATCAGATCATAGCTTTTTTCTCCCAATCTAGACTGAGCTCTCTTAATCGTATCATCAGCTGAAAACTTAGCATTAGTGCCAAAATCTAAAACAAAATATTGACCTTTTGGAAAACGAGCATCCATATCTCCCATGCAAATCTCAGCACTTTTCATAGTACCATCTGTACTGCTATAATGAATTACTTTGTTATTTCCAATGTAAATTCCATAATGACAATAACTGTATCCTTGAAAATTTCCAGCAATACCAACTATATCTCCAGGAATAGCATCTCTATTTACTACTGTATACTTAGGAAGAGTGTCACTATTTATAGTAAATGACATATCTATAGCCTTAGGTAATTTTTCATTCAGGCTGTGAACATCCTGTGAAAGACTTAAAGTATACTTTTCACCAGAAGTATAGCCTCCTAAAGGAGGATTAATTAATAAAGTTTTTTTATCTTGTCCAATATCAAAAGTCACTTCTATAGGCTTGTCTTCACTGTCCTTTACGCTAATTCCTTCTTTAGTAATGTCATCCATAGTAAACTCTTTGGTAAATTTAATTGTCCATAGTTTTTTTGAGTTCACTACTTGGTTAGTTGGTGAATTAAACGCTGATGCTGTATCCGGTAATACAAAAGTAACACCCATTGCAATTAACAATGCCAAAGATAAACATGATTTTTTTAACATTTTACCACTCCTTAAAATTCATTGAGTAATTCTATAAATTTCTAAGCAAAACCTCTCTACTACTAATTTTCCAATAAATTGACAGCAACAATTTTTCTAAAAATACTTTATAGAATACTTTTCCTTAATTGATTTACTTTTCTAAAAATATTTTATCATAAAACATTGGCACATATCACCATATTTTTTATCATTCATCACAAGAATTTTTAACAAGAGGAATGCTATAGGTCCTTATCATACCTATAGCATTCTTTATCAACAATTCATATTTAATATTAATTAGTTAATGTTAAACTTTCGACTATTTTCTTCCAGTCATCCAACTTAAGATTGGGATCCTGTATGAGAACACTATATCTCAAGTTATTTTCAGTCCAGGAAATGCACTTAATATCCTCAATAACCGTTCCTTTTATTCCTCTTACGGTAATATCTTTTTCTCCTGGAAGTTTATCCTCATCATCTTTACTGTCTTTATTATCATTTAGTATCGTAGTCAACGTAAATGCTGGAACTCCATTTTTTTCGTAATTTTGATTTATCTCCTTATGACTTATTGCTTTAGCGTCTAAATAAGTAACCGTTTTTAATTTATAATCTGAGCTTTCCTCCAAGCATAGTATAGACTTCCCTGCTATTTTAACTCCTTCCTTTAAATCTATAACTTTTTCATTGTTTTTTCCGACTTGATCCATATCCTCAATTTTGACGTCAGATGGTAATTTCTGAATAAATAGACTATCCTCTAATTTTGGTGAAAAATCTAGCTTTGTATATTCTGAAATACTTTTAATATTTCCACTTTCTAGTGAAGATTTTATTAAAAACCAATGTTCTTTATCTATCCAATAATCCTGGTTTCCTATAATACTGTTCTTTTCTTTAAGTACCACTGCATTTTCTTCTAAAAGTATAGTAAGATCATTTTTAAATTCCAGACTATTACTATTTTCGTTTGCGCCTTCTTTTTTCCTATACCTTCTAAGATGCGCTTCTACCCTAGCTGATATTTCAATAAGGCTAAAGGGCTTTGTAATATAATCATCTGCGCCTAATTTAAGCCCCTTCACCTTATCTAAATCCGCTTGCTTTGCACTTATAATTAAAATTGGTATTTCACTTATCCATCTTATATTTTTGCATAAAGAAAATCCTTCCATCTCAGGAAGCATTATATCTATCATTGCAAGCTGAAAATTTTCTTTTTTGAAGTCTTCTAAACCTTCTTTTCCTGTGGACGCCCAAGTAACCTCATAGCCTTCTTTTTCTACATGCTCTTTTAGTATATTTGCAATTGCTTCATCATCTTCTACTATTAATAATCTTTCCTTCATTTTGAATCCCCCTATGGTTGTATTATATATGGTTATTTTACCATACTTAGTAAGTTAATAAATTATTTATAATTAATACTTTAAATTGCGTTATAAGCAGCTTTTCTCTATGGTATAATCTAACCATCAAACTATAATGGAGGAATAACTATATGGAAAAAAATCTCTACAAAAACTTGTTTGAAAAACTTGATTTAGGAAAGAGAGTGGTTATAGCTACAGTTTTAGATAACAATCCTTGTAATTCAAATTCTTTTCAAAACAAAATTCTTCTTACCCAAGAAGACTTAATTAAATATGACAAAGCATCCAGTTTTTATGAAACAATTTATGAAAAAGCAAAGTATGCGTTAGAGACTGGAAATCTTCAGTTTGTTAAAGTTTCTGAAGAGAAAACATATTTAATTGAACCCTATTTTCCTGAGCCTAATTTAATAGTTCTAGGCGGTGGACATATAGCTAAACCTTTAGTTGAATTTGGTGCTAAAGCAGGATTTTCAGTTACTGTTATTGATGATAGACCTTCCTTTGCTAATAAACCAAGGTTTCCAGAGGCCGAAAATGTAATTTGTGAAAGCTTCGAAAAGTGTTTCGATCTCATTAACTTGAATGAATCTTCCTTTGTTGTTACTGTTACTAGAGGCCACAGACATGATATGGATTGTCTTAGAAAAATACTAAAATACGATACGGCTTATATTGGAATGATTGGTTCAAAGCGTCGTGTCAAAGGTGTTATGGAACAATTGCTAAGCGAAGGTTATTCTCAAGAAAAGCTAAATAGAGTTAATGCTCCTATAGGACTTGAAATAGGTGCAGTTACCCCTGAGGAAATAGCATTTTCTATTATAGCTCAAGTCATTCAATATAGAAGACTTTTTGATCGAACTACTGGAACTATAAAAAAATCAAAAACTAATTGGCCTGAATTTGATAGAGATGTGTTAACAAAACTTAGTGAGGAAGACAATCTCTCAAAGGCAGTAATCACAATTGTTTCTACAAAGGGCTCTGTCCCAAGAAAAGAAGGAGCTAAATTACTTATAACCTCTAATGGTGAACTCGTAGGAAGTATTGGAGGCGGCTGCAGCGAAGGTGCAGTAATAAATACTGCTCGTTATATGCTGAGAAATAATATTACATATCAAATTGAAAGAATAGATATGACAGGTGACGTTGCCGAAAATGAAGGTATGGTATGTGGTGGAATTATGGATGTAGTCATAGAATGCTTTAATTTTTAAGACATTTATATAAATATCCACGGCCGACACTTAACATGTGCCAAAGTATAAGTTAAGTGTCGGCCGTGGTTCTCTATATCTATCAAAGACCTTGTTTATCATATTCTAAGTAATTGCTCTTATTCCAAAAGAATTCTTTTAGTTACCTGTATCATTAGTTTTGCTTGACTTTCCTGATTTATAATCTCCTGTTTTAACATTAAAGTTAAGGTTTTTTCCATCGCTAGTACATATTATAGTTCCATTCTCATCTGTTCTATAAAGCTTAATTTGTTTTTTCTCTAGCTTTTTCATAATTTCACTATGTGGATGTCCATAATCGTTATCCTTACCACAAGACACTATCGCATATTTAGGATTAACCTTATTTAAAAATTCAGTACTTGTTGAAGATGAACTTCCATGATGCCCTAATTTTAAAACATCTGCTGATATATCAAAGCCTTTCGATAATATCTCTTTTTCAGATAAGCTTTCTGCATCTCCTGTAAATAAAAATTTATTGCTTTCATAGGTTAATTTGATAACTATTGAATAATTATTTATATCCTGATATTTAGAGCTATTAGGAGCCAGTATTTCACAGCTAGCATCACCTAATTTAAATGCTGAGCCAGCTGTGGGTGTAGTAATTTTTAAATTCTTTGATTTTAATGCTTTAAGCACATCTTCAAAGGTTTTAGTATTTGATGTTACTTTAGGCATATATATAGTTCCAATGTCAAAATTCTTAATTATTGCATCAAGACCACCAATATGGTCCTCGTGTGGATGAGTTCCTACTACATAATCTAAATGTTTTATACCTTCCTTGTTCAAATAATCAACCATTAATTTTTCATCTTCATTAGTTCCTGCATCTATTAACATGTTATGAGTCCCTTGTTCTATTAGGATGCCATCGCCTTGTCCAACATCAATATAATGAACCTTCAGTTTACCATTTGATTCAGACTTAGTGTTTGTGCTTGAAGATTGATTTTTGTTACTGCTTGTACCATTAGAATTCGGTTTGCTGCACCCAGTAATAACAAAAATAAAAATAATTATAATTGATATTAATCCTATAATTCTTTTTTTCATACTTGTATCTCCTTTTGATATAAAATTATTCGGCTTATTTTTTCAAGAAAATTAACTCTTATAAAAAAACAAATCTTATATTTTTGTTAATTCTTATATATATTATAAAAGAACTAATGTTCTATGTAAATAATATATTTATTTGCATAATAAAACAAAAATATATTATAAAAAACCCTATAAGATAGGACTTTTAATAGTTTCTACCTTATAGGGATTAATTTTATACATTCAAATCCACGTTATAAATCTTCTATACAAATTTTTTGAGCCTAATCTCATTTTTATATTTTTGGCACCTGTTATAAACTGTGAATATGGAACAAATGCCAATATACTTATCAAAATTGGTGTTGCCAAAGATGTAATAATCCAAGATAAAAGACCTAAAGCTAGTGGATTCTTTATATGATAATACCAAGTTGCATGATTAATTATATATATTATAACTAAAACATGCGCCATATAGGCTGCAAAAGAATAATCACTAATATATCTCATAAAAATGTATATCTTAAGCTTGTTTGCAAATATATCTGATATTATGTAGAATACTAAAATTGAAGCAACAACATATAGTATCCACAAAGGTCTTATGAATTGGATATTGTTATATTTTACTTCATGTAAATACGCATAAACAAGTAGAGGTAAATATACAGCAAATATTATATTTTTATTTTTTAAAACTTTATCCTTAATATATTCGTAATTTAGTGCCAAATACATACCAAGTACAAAATATAGATACCAAAACACTGGAGATATGCTTACAGCTTTTCGCTGTAATTCGTCTGGACTTTTAAATAAAAAGGATGTAACACTATTTTCAATAACATTAGTGTATTTTGATACATAGTAATATAGTATTGTTAATCCTATAAAAATAATTATTCTAATTTTAATATTTGAGGCATGTACCTTTTTTGCAATTAAAAGTATTATAGGAAAAATTAAATACAATCTTAAGATCATTCCCATATACCACAAATGAAATGCTGCGTTGCCTGATACTAATTGCATTAAAAAACTTTGAAACTTTTGCATATCCTTTAATTTATATATATTAATGGCTGACCACACTATATAAGGTATCAATACATACTTAATTCTCTTAATATAGTATTTTTTCCAATCAAACTTCTCTGAATACACATATAGAAGAGACAATCCACTTATAAAAAGAAAAATTGGTACTGCCGTTTGTGCAATAACATATATAAATTTTAATATGCTATAATCAAGAACGCTAATATTTTTATTATTAGAAAGGCCTCCTACTGTATGTTGAGCCACAACAAATATAAATGCAGTTGCCCTTAAAATATCAATTTCTTTTAATCTCTCATTACTCATAAGTAAAAACTCCCATCTAGATACAAACCTGTTCCGCATACGATTATATCACATTTTCAAAATTAATGTTACAGGATTTAATAATAAAATAAGCACCGGCCTTATACCAGTGCTTATTTTGTATATTCTATAAAGGGGATCTATGATAGTTCTATTATCTCTAAGTAGTTATTGACTTAGAACAATTATTATTATAAATTACGATTGTTACATTCTTATGTCATATATATTAAATAATTATTTATTTTTTTAATAACTTGTAAATAAAAATTCAATTTGCAACATAACTTACTAGAAAGTAGACTTATGTGTATGAATAAGCCTACTTTCTACTGAAATATCTTCATTCTTTAAACTTTAAATTTTCCAATTAGCTCTTCCATTTCTGTTGCAATCTTATACAAAGCCTTTGCTGAACTTGATATTTGCTCTATACTAACAGTTTGATCTTCGACAGAAGCCGAAACTTCCTGTGTTGTAGCCGCAGATTGTTCTGAAACCGCTGATATATCCTCTATAGCTTTTATAACTTCTCCTCTATCGTTACTCATTACCGCAATATCTTTAATCAAACAATCGATTTTTTCAATTATATTGATTACGGATTTGCCTATGCTATTGAAAGCATCTTCTGTAACAGCACTCATTTTGCTAGTATTTTCTATGACCTCTTCTGCAGACACCATTTCCTTTTTAGTATCTTCTATTATACTCCTAAACTCTGATATAATATTCTCAATTTTTACAGTTGCTACTGAAGTGTTCTCTGCAAGTTTTTTGATTTCATTTGTAACTACTGCAAATCCTTTACCTGCTTCTCCTGCCCTTGCTGATTCTATAGCAGCATTAATTGAAAGTAAATTAATTTGAGATGTTATATTCCTTATTGTTTCAGTAATTACACTGATTTTCTCTGATTCTCCATTAAGAAGAAATACTTTCTCTCCAATCCTATTTGAAATCAATCTATTTGTAGCAACTACGTCTTGAAGCTTTTCAACTATCTCTAATCCACTATCTTTAACCCTTTTACTCTCATCTATAAAATCTTTCATCTCCGAAGAAGTATTATTTATGCTCTCAATTTTCTTAGAAAGCATGTCTAATTTTTCTGCGCTCATTTGTGTGTTTTCGGCTAGATTAACAGACCCCTGTGCCATATCCTCAACTGCTTTAGCCACATTCTCAATTGAACCAGTTGTTTCTTCCAGCGAAAGAGACAACTTTTTAGTGTTATCTTCTATTACAAGAGAGGTTTGCTGTATTTTGACTATGAGCTCTCTCATAGTCTTCCTTGTATTATCTAAAGCCCTAGCCATAATACCTGTCTCATCCTGTTTCTTATATAATTTTTCATAAGCATTACCATCTGTTAAATCTAACTGCTCCGTTTTAACTAAAAGTTCTGTTACTTTCTTTATTGGTTTTACAAATGCCGTACCTATAAATATACCTAATGAAGCAACAACAATAATTGTTATAATAATCAATATAGTTACTACTTTAGTATTTGTATTAACTCTGCTCATGATTTCAGAAGTTTTTCCGGTTACAACCAACTCCCAGTTCGCAGCTTTTATCAAATTATAGTATCCTAATCTCTGTGTTTTATCAGATGCTACATATTTTATGCTTCCATTTGAATTTTTGAATACAGTATCCATAAATAACTCAGAATTATCTGGGTTAACTTCCTCAAATCTTTTCCCTATATTATCTTTTGTAGGATGTGTCAGAAATACGGTTGTGTCTTTATTTAACAAGTATCCGTATCCTGTCTCCCCTACTTTTATTTCATCTACAGCTTTTATTATTCTATCAGCATTAATTGCAATCAAAAATACACCTTTAAATTCTCCATTACTACTTATTAAAGGTTTCACAAAAGCTACTGTCTTATTTCCTGTAGCTTTACTTGTAACAATATCACTAACCACTACGGAATTTTCCTTCTTTGCTTTTATGAAATATTCTCTATCAGAAATATTAATGTTTTGTCCATCATCATTTATAGAACTACCAGTACTATTCGAAAGCACAACAGTCTCAATTCCTGGATATTCTACTTTAATCTTTTTAAGCATTAGTTGTGCAGAGTTTCTATCAGCACTCTGTACTTCAGGATTGCCTTTATATGCCGCATTTAATAAATCGATTTTCTCTTGAACCCACAAATTTATTGTTGCTGCTGTATCTTCTGCAATATCCTGTATATGCACTGATATTTCCTTGTTTTGATCTCTACTGTAATTTGAAAGTTGATAAACATTTGTTATTAGTAAAGGTATTAGCGATAACATCAGTACAAAGACTAATAGCTTTGCTTTAATACTTTTTATCATTAAGTTTCTCACTCCTATTTAGAGAGTATTTTATATTAAAATTGTATATTTATCTAATACTATAGTATGTAATCTTATAATGTTTGTACCTATTTACTTTTATCTTTATTTAACCACAAAAAAGTTCAGAGCTTCATAATGTCACTCTGAACTTTTAAAAGCTTTTGAACATTTTATTTTTGTGATATTAACCTTATGCCACAATGAAGCATTTAATTCGCCACCTAGTATAACAATAATGGACACAAGAAAAAGCCAGGTAAGCAAAATGATTATAGCTCCTATGCTTCCATATACTATTGAATAATTAGCAAAATTGTTTACATAATATGCAAAAGCTACGGAGACTAGTATTAGGTTAAGAGTTGAGAATAGAGCTCCTGGGAGAACCTCCAGCCATGTAAGTTTTTTACATGGTGCATAACGATAAAGAGCTGTAAAAATAAATATAGCCGTAGATATAAATATAATATACCTAATGACTGTCCATAAAGTAAGCAACTCATGAGAAAATCCCAATTTATAAGCTGCATAGTTCCATATAATACCTCCCAATATTAATAAAAACATCATAATAAGTACTATAAAAGCCATTCCTAAAGTACAAAGAATAGAAATAGTCCTTACTTTAATAAAAGTTCTTGATTCAGGAACTCCATAAGCTTTGTTAAGCCCTTTTATAACTGCATTAAAACCAGCAGAAGCAGACCATACAGTAAATATTAAACTAAAAGACATAAGTTGACTGTGCTTAGTAGTAATAACCTCGGATACAGTATTACTTATAAGATCAAAGGCACTTGCTGGCATAATTCTGCTTAAAGCCGCTAATATTTCATTCCCATTTAGAGAAGTGTGTCCTATAAGAGTCATAAGAAAAATTATAAAAGGAAAAAAAGACAAAATTAAATTATACGCAAGCTGAGATCCCAACGCAGGAACATCATCATCGTTGAATCTAGAAATCAAATCTAATACTAATCTTATCATATTTATAACAGCCCTCTTAAATATTCTTTCTATTATATTGTGAATATTTACATTATATGCTTTAATAACAGGAAAATTAAAGCATAAATTACAATTCAAATGTTTTATATTTTTATGTAAAAATACAAAAAGGAGGAAATGATCTCCCCCTTTTATTTAATATATAAAATTATAATTTTTCTACTTTTCATTATCTATAATTTGATTAAATAACTGTTTATCTTGCTCAATCTTGTCTTTTGATCCCTCTACAAAATATATATTTTGTTTCAAAATTTTGTCAAGCATATTTCCATAGTTTCTTATATCTTCTGGTGTAGTTGAAAGTGCATCCTTTTCATAATTTAAGAGATCATTTACAGAAGAATTTGTAAGATACATTGAATCACAAAGAGATCCTTCCATTAGCGGTCCATTAGTTTTCAAATTTACAAACTCCCTAATAGAGCCTATAATGTAGTTTGCCATCTCAGAATCTGTTGCTTTAAAGTTTTTAAGATAATCCACAGTACCTTTAAAAGCTTCTAAAGTTTCCTTGAGATTTGGGTCTCTCATTGATGCAAGTATAACTCTACCATCAGATGAAAATACAGATTGAACTCCATATGCACCGCCAGATGTCCTTACCTTATTCCATAGGTATCCCATATCTAATACATTTTGTAGTACCATCATCTTTCCACTGTAAGTATATCCAGCCTTTTTTAAATCTCCCGCTTGTATTATTGTCTGTACCTTTGCTGATGAAGAAAAGGCTATATTCTTATTAGGCATAGAAAAAGTATATTTTTGTTTTGGTAGTACTTGTGAATTAATTTCAGAACTTATACGACTTAACTCATTTTTTAATATTTCTGATCCTTTTTCACTTCCACTACAGCTCACTATAAGTTCATTTCTATTAAATGCAAGCTTGCAAGTATCCTTAAGATTTTTAGAAATCTCATCCCACTTTGCATCAAAGTTATTGTCTATATCCTGCAAAAACTTATAGTAGGAAAGCCCCGTAAGTTCGGCACTATATCTTCCACTTTCATTCATATATGCATTCATTTCCATAATTGCGCTAGTGCCTGCTCCTGAAGTCAATACCATTTGAAGAGCCGATTTATTTTGCTCAATAATTTGCTTTATTTTCTGTTTATCATTAAACTGACTGTTGTTTATGATTTCTTTAACTATATCTAAGGACTTTGGTATATTTTCTTCTGGTACTAATAAAGATGCTGTAATTTTAGGTTTATAGTCATCAAGATTCTTGCTATTTGATACTGCTGAAGGAGCAAAACTAACAGTGCTGCCCATATATTGTAACATTTCATTTGAAAGCTGCTGATAACTATGTTCTGATGTGTCTACGTTTCCAAGTAAGGCTCCAAGTAAGCTTAAATAGTGTAATTTATCTTGAGGCACTTTTGATGTATCAAAGTAAAAATTTATACTGGAAAGTCCATTTAAATCTGTATTATGCGTAAGTACCTTTATACCTGCCTGGTCTTCTACTTTATATTTTAAATCTGGCAACTCAGGTTTAATATCTTTAAGTGAAAGTTTTGGCAAAACTTCAATTGCTTCTTTAGAATCTTCGCTTTTCTGCCATGTATTAAAATCTTCAGTATCCTTTAAAAGTAAAGCCTGTCCATTTTCTCCTGCTTGACTTTTATAAGCCGCAAGCTTCTTAGCTGTATTTTCAGCATTTCTACTTTCAAGTCCTGCTTCAGGCTTAAGTATAACTAATGAATGATGTTTATTCGAAAGTAAATATTTATTAATTAAATCTTGAAAGTATTTATTTTCATCTCCATCTGCAATTTTTTTCATTACATCATCAGTATCAAAATACATGGTAGGATCTTTATCATATATCCATGTAGCTAACGCAGTTTGTGATAAAATCAAACCATTTCCTCCAAGCATAGGTGTTACAAGTTTTTCAGAACGCTTACTTATATCATAAGATGCTAAAGCAGATTTAAGAAAATCTTTATCGAATCCATTCTTAGAAATATTCTCTAACGTATTTAAGATGGTTTTTTGAAATACTTCCTTTGAAGCCTCATCAGAATTTACAGCATTAATTGAAAATATTGGCTGAATGCCTTCCATGCTAAAGGAAGAACTTATATCTTCTGCAATTCCACTGTCTGTAAGCGCTTTTTTTAGTGGAGCGCTTTCTGTTCCTGTAAGTAAATAGCTTAGAAAACTTAATGCTATATTTGTTTCCTTATCTTCTATATTACTTGTAACAAAATTTAATGATAAGTATGTTTTCTTCTTTGTATCACTATCTTGAGCTACAGGATAAGAAGCTACTTTTTCAGGTATATCAGATAAAGGTTTTTGAGCCTTAATAGAAGTATTTACAGCAACCTTATCAAATTTGCTTAAATAATTGTTGTTAATAAACTGAAGATATTTTGCTATATCTAATTTACCATATAAATATATATAACTGTTTGAAGGTGTATAATTTTTCTTGTAGGTTGAAACCAATTGCTCCCTAGTAAGAGTAGGAATATCCTCTGGATTTCCACCAGAATCCCACTTATTAGAAGTATCAGGGAAAAGTGACTGATTTACTGCACTATGTAAAAGCCATTGCGGATTAGAATAATTTCCTTTCATTTCGTTATAAACGACACCATTAATTGAAAGAGGCGAATCCTTTGATGATAGTTCATACCTCCAACCTTCCTGCTTAAATATATTAGGATCAGTGGTCAAATTCGGATAAAATACTGCATCTAAATATACTCCCATAAGGTTTTCAAGATCCTGTTCGTTTGTACTTGCTACAGGAAATGTAGTATAGTCAGTGCTAGTCATTGCGTTTATAAATGAACCTAAAGAACCCTTAAGCATTTCTTTAAAAGGTGATTTTACTGGATAGTTCTTAGATCCATCAAGAACTGAATGTTCAATAATATGATTTACTCCTGTGTTATCTGAAACAGGTGTTCGAAAAGTAATATCAAAAACTCTTTGAGTATCTTCATTCTTAACATACATAAGCTTTGCACCTGTTTTTTCATGGGTAAAAAGCATAACAGTAGAATTAATTTTCGGTACTTCTTGAATTGAAGTAAGCTGAAAGCCATAATAACTTTTCCCTATCTGATTATCTACTGTAACATCTGCACCTGCAGCATAAACAGTTTGTCCAACTAATGCGCAATTGCTGGAAGAAACCAGCATAAAAAATGCCACAATAATATTAGTTGTTTTTTTAAATAATATTTTCATCTTATGCATCCCCCCTTATTGCATTTTTTCTTGTAATGAAATTATAACCTATTACTCGTATATTTTCCACATTTTTCATATATGTAACAATATTATATAGATCTTTTCTTATTATTTAATAAAATTAATAATTTCTTTATAATTCAATGATATGATTTAGATTTATGTAAGCCATTACATATTGAAAAATACACTAAGATATATAATAATATTATTTGTATAGTAGTACTATATGTTATTAATTACATGGCTAAAGCGTGAACGCTTTTCAGAAAGGATAGGTAAAAATGAACAACAGCAAGGGAATCGGCATAAGGTTATATATGCTAATAGGATTTGTCGTAGTATTTATATTAGGTATTAGTTGTTTTTCATGGGTTACATTTAGAAATTCTAGTGAACAAAACAAAAGTAGACTTCAAAAAACTTCTGAATATATAAACATAGTTGATGAGGCTAGGAAATCTCAGGTAGACTTCAAAATACAAGTACAAGATTGGAAGGATACATTATTAAGAGGCAATGATACTAATTCTTTCAGTAAATATTATTCTCAATTCACACAAGATAACAATAACGTGAATTCAGATTTATTAAAGCTTAAAGATGACATGGCAAAATACGATATAGATACTCATTCAGTTGATGCAGTATTAAACACCCACAAAAATCTATATGATAAATATGGCAAAGCTATTCAAAGTTACGATCAGAAAAATATAAATAGCTATCATGCAGTAGACGCAATGGTAACGGGCATTGATAGACAACCTACAGAAGATATGAATGCATTGGTAAAACAGATAGAAGATATGGCAAATTCAGAAGTTCAAAATATGATGAAACAATCTGACATTGAAGCCAAGAATTTCAACAGAAATTTAATTTGTGTTTCAGCTCTTGGTATTATTCTAGTTATTTTCTTTACTATATTGATTATCTCTACATATAAAGATATTACAAAATTTATAGAACAGTTTAAGACATTAATGGAAGAGGCGGAAAATGGAGATCTTACCATTAAAGGTGAGATACATAAAAAAGATGAATTAGACGAACTTACTGAAAGATTCAATAGATTTATTGACAAAATTAGGACTTTAATCTATGAAGCCAAAGATACAAGTGTAACTGTAGCATCTTCCTCTAAGGAAATAACGAGAGCCTCTGATGAAGTTAGTAAATCTATTGAAGAAGTATCAGTAACTATATCTAACCTAGCGGAAAGCGCATTTAAACAAGCTGAATTGGCCCAGCAAAGCAATAAAGGAGTTATTGGTGTTGTAGCCGGCTTGAATCTCATAACTGCAAATACAATGCATATTAATGAACTTGCAAACAAGGCAATGGAAACTGTAGTTAGCGGGACCTCAAGCCTTAAACACCAAAGTAGCAGAATGATCAATACCAAGAAAGCATCAAAAAATGTAACAGATGTAATTTCTGACTTATCTATAAAATCCAATGAAATTGGAAATGTTGTAGAATTTATTAATGATATTACAGATCAGATAAACTTATTATCCTTAAATGCTTCAATAGAGGCAGCTAAAGCTGGTGAGGCTGGTAGGGGTTTTACTGTAGTAGCTAATGAGGTTAAAAATTTAGCAGAACTCTCAAAACAATCTACACAAAAAATAAGCAGACTTATATTGGATGTACAAAATAATATTAAAAAAGCTGTTACTGAAGTGACAAATACAAGAATTTCAATAGATGAACAGGAAACTTCTCTTAAATTAACAGATGATTCCTTTAATCTTATTCAAACCTCTATTTCTGAGATGGCAAATAAGATAACCGAAGTTGCCGATGAAACAGAAGGAATCAATGAAAATGCAATATCTGTAGAAAAATCACTAAAGGACATAGTAAACCTAATTGAGCAAAATGCTTCTAGTACAGAAGAAGTTGCTTCTTCAACTGAGGAACAGACTGCTTCTGTTGAAGAGGTAGCATCTTCCATTAATCAGCTTGCAGAGATGTCAAATAGTTTACAAAGGTCACTAGATAAATTTAAAGTTTAGTTAAAAAAAGGAGAAGGTAAAACTTTCTCCTTTTTAGTTTGTTAAATCATTTTCCTTTTTTATTTTTATTGCTTTTTCCAGTACTTCTGCAATCACTAGTGTAGTGCCTGCCAATATTAAGTATATTGATATTCCTAACTTCATTGAGGTAGTTTTAGAAAATATAATTAAAAATGTAATAATCACTTGCTTTGCTATAGAAAACGCATATATAGTTCTACTACTCATAGGTGACATAAAAAGAAAATTTACATCTGCTGGTGAATATTGGGTAGGATAATATTTAACCACTGCCTTATAAATATTAATAAAAAAATTATTGTAAGAACAATCATTACTAGAGCGCCTAATATTAACTGTTGAACTGCTTATAATTATTACTTTTTTTACTTTCTTTGTATTCAAATCTATAATATAACAAGTTACATGTATAAAGTTTTTTATTTTTTGCTTTATTGGTTGTGAATTATATACTTGAACCTATACTATTCTTCGTGGAATAATATGGTATAATATATTATAATTATTTTACATAGTGTTTAATTAATACTCATTGGAAATTTACTAAAAATAAATGATAGAAATGAGATGAGCAAAAATGAAAAAGCAAAATCTTAAAAGAATAATTACAGCTGGATTAATAGTAACAGGTATTTTAACAATAGCTCCAAGTGCAAAAGCAGAATATACACCAAATACTACAAATCTGTGTTATACAAAAGGAACTTCGTTAATAATGGTTTTAAAACTAATAAATGAAAAACTACATCATTTCGACAACAATGATGCAAGCCCATCAGAACTTGTTAACAATAACTCTGACTCCAATAATATTTTTGATCAAAGCATCGAACAAGCAGTGGGTGAAGCCATAAAAAGTAGAAATCAAAAATATTATTATATGGGAGAAGTAGCTACAGAAGGTCATATTATCCTTGAAGTTGAAGAAAAAGATGACTTAGTTAAGGCCTATACAATTTCTAGCTTTGGTTACTTTGGCTTTGAGAATGGCATATTTACAATAGTTAGTGGAAGTGGAGCAATCCCTACAGTTATAACGTTCTCTAAAAATGCAAATAACGAATACTCATTGCTTGAATACAAAGAACCTATAGATGGAGATGATTGTTTAGATTCTACAAAAAAAATGTTTCCTGAAAGGTTATGGAATAGAGTCTTATCTGGAAACGACTTAGTTTATTCTAAGCTTGTCGAATCACAGAAATCTCAAGCTGAAGAATACTTAAGAAAAATTGGCAGAACTGCCCAAGTAAATCCAAACTATGTAGAAAGAAAACTTCCAGATATTAATGTTTCGGCATCAAATAAATTGTTTTCAGAGCTGACAAAATATGATTCCCTTTTAAATGATTGTCCTTATTGGATAGGCTCAAGAGAAAGAATAGAAAATGGCATAAGAATAGTTTACGAAACATCTCAAAGTAAAAGTAGTGATGGATATGACCTAATTACTTTTAAAAAATCAAAAGCGGATGGAACCATTATTGAAGAACGTATATACAAAATTGTAGGAAGTGAGCCAGAGCTTCAACAATAGAAGAGTAAAATAAATAAAGAGCAAAAGTATATTAATGAATGGTATGAACTTTCATCATACCATTCATTATTTTTTGAAGTCAATTATTGTGTGTTAAAATTAACATAAATATTTAATAAATTACAAACTTATTAAATTAATTTGAAACTTTTTATGCTGCTTAAGTATCTAACCTATGTAAAAACAAAATGCTGCAGCACTGAAAGAAGGTAAAAAATGTACAATATACAGGAACTTGTTCAAAAAAGTAAAGCTGGTGACATTTCTTCATTTATGTCACTTCTAAGAGAAAAAGAAGTTCTTATTTATAATATTTCTTTTTCCTATACAAAAAACTCCTACGATGCTGAAGATTGTATATCTGAAGCCTCCATAAAAGCTTTTGACAAGCTAAAACAGTTAAAAAATGAAGAAAAATTTTATTGTTGGTTTATTTCCATACTCATAAATATATGTAGAAAGAATATAAAAAGCAAAATAACTATTCCATCTGACGATACAATAAATCAAGTGAGAGATGAATTTTCCTATCAATTCATTGATGATAGAATCCTTATAGAAGAATTGCTCTCTAAACTTAGAAAAGATGAAAGAGATATAATTGCATTTAGATATCTTAAATTATATATTCTGTATCCAATCCAAAATATTCTATTAATGAAATAAGCTTTTGTGACAAAGATGGCAAGGAATTTATAAAAGACTCAGGGTACATTTGGGGATATACCCGTCCAAATTTAAGTTCAAATAATAAAGAAAAAGCTTTTTGTATTGATATGAATGATGGTGTTGTAAATTATATAAAAAATAACCCTGTGTCCATAAAGATAAATAACTTAGTAGTAAGTGATGAAAAATCTAAGAACCTTATTGATAAAGTTAGTTCACTTATAAATAACAACAGTAATCTAAATGTTAACTGGACTTTAAAAATGCAGATACCTATGCAGCAAATTAAAGTTATACCTATAAATAAAGAATACTCTTTTGACATAGGTATACTTAAACTTAATTCACTTAAAATAAGCATTTTAAAAAGTAGTTTTGATTATAGTTTTGTGCCAAAGGATAAAGACATAAAAGGTATGGAGCCTATATTTTCTATAAGATTAGGTAATGAATATGCAACGAACCAATGGCTCGATGGCTGCAGCAATGACGATGGAAGCACTACTGGAACACAAACTTTCAACTCAATATATTATAAACCTTTAAATGAGATAGGAATAAAACTAATTGGCATACAGGCCAATTTTAGTAATCCAAATCTATATAAAATAGATAAAAATAGATAAAAATAAATTGCCAATGAAATTTGACTTTAATGGTGAAAAGTTTAAGGTTACCTCTACAAATCAAAAAGGCAATTCTAATGAATACACTATAGAATATAACAAAACAGGTAGAATATACAATGAACTTGCTTTTGATTTTCCTGGAGTAAATTCCTCTAGACAGACTAATAAAAGTGAAAATATACAATTTAAAGATCAGAATTCGAGAGATTTACTTTATAATTCATTAAGGCAAGCAGTCCCTAATCTTAAGGATATTGAAAAGCAATTTGGGAATTTTCAAACTGGAGCTGTAAGTGCTGCCGTTACTACAGACTCTAATTCAACAAAATTTAGGGTATCTGCTGTTAAAAATATTATTTGTAATGAAGATGAAATAGTACTCCATAAATAAAAATTTTCGTATTCCATAAAGAATCCCTTCATCTATGTTAATAATATGATCTTTATAAATCTACTATAAGATTATTTTTAATTACACATAATCTATAAATATTTAAGTACCTTGTTAAAACTCTCTATGATATAATATAAGAAAACAAATTTTCGGGGGATTATTATGGAAAATAAAATTGAAGCTGAAAGAATTGAGCGTTTAATCAAAATAGGTTCTATATTTGAAAGTATTGGTGTTACCTCTGTAGAACTTGCTGAGAACATTAAAGAACATATCGAAAGCTGTCCCGGCGGCAAAGCTTGCTTAGAAAAGCTTATTTCTAAGCAGAACATAGAAAACTGCTAGATTTTAAAATAAATGGGGACGTTGCATTTAGACAAACATGACTGACAATAGAATTCTACTGTCAGATATAGCTCTTTGTAAATGCAACGCCCTATTTACTTTAGTCCATTATATACTTTTTTTATATAATATTTTTACATCCTTCTGGACACTCATACATTATACCAAAAACCTCATACTCATGTCTTATAAAAATCCTTTACCTAAAAATCAAAGGTATCTAAGTGAACTATTTATAATTTTATTCCTGTATAAATCAAAATAGCATCTCTTAAGAATTCAGCTATTCCAGGTTTCTCCTTATCATAATAGGCTTTGAATCTTTCATCATCAACATACATTCTAGCAACTCCAGCATGTGCTTCCTTTGTATAAGTATCCCAATAAAAACTTATCCATTGCCTATGCAAATCTGCAGCCTTCTTAGCTAATTCACTTGCTGCATCACCAGTTTCAAATGCTGTCTCCAGAGCTTCAAACATATCCTTTTCAATTCTAGTAACTCTAGCATATTCTTCTTGTGTCATATTTTTAATCTTGCTATTTGATATATTAACAGCCTCCTCCCCATACTTCTCTCGAATTTCTTTACCGTATTTTTTTTCATTATCATCTATCAGCTTTTTCTTAAATCCTTCAAACTTTTCTCTATCACTCATTGTAATACCTCCTTCTATTGACTTAATTGTTTTATCTACATTCGCAATTAATAAATCTAGTTGCTTTCTTTTACCAAGAAGCTTCTGGTGATGTTCTTTCAATGCCTTACTCCGCTCAAAGGAAGATGAAGTTATAATGTCTTGTATACTTTCTAAATTTATACCTAATTCTCTGTAAAAGAGTATAAGTTGTAACTTATCAATCTCATTTTTGCCATAGATACGATACCCTGATGAACTAATCCTTGCCGGCTTAAGGAGTCCTATTTCATCATAATATCTGAGGGTTCTTGTGCTAACTCCTGCTAGATTTGCTAACTTCTGCACTGTGTATTCCATCTTTCCACCTCCTGATAAGATAAATATAAACCTTTACGTAACGTTAATGTCAATACAAATAATAAAAAAAATAGGTACAAATTTAATTGTACCTTTGAAGGGGATATTAATAGGGGTAAATGGATTTATATTTCAGACAATAGACAATTGCTATTTGAATAATCCGTTAAACAAAAAATACTGTCTATTGATATTTATTATTATATATTTTTTTTGACATATTTCAAGTATTATTTTTCGACATTTAAAATATTTATTTATGAATTTACTTAACCTCCAATCAGTGTCATTTAACTGATTGATTGTTTCGCTTTTTTGTTAAATCATCCTATTATTTTACAAACTGTTTTCAAAATATAAATAATTAGTTAATAAACATTACACAATATTGTAACAATTTACATTTATAATAATAATTGTCCTAAGTTAACAAAACTTAGAGAAAATTGTAATAGTCCTCTTAATTAATATAAATATAAAAATAAGCACTAGTATAAAACTTGTGTTTATTTTTTTGTATTAAGAGGAAAAATATACAAAACATAGAATGTAAATAGTAATTCTCAACCCCAATTTATAGAAATTCAACATACAGTATTTTTATCCAAAGCTTTAGTATAACTTAAGTTTTTTATCTATTAACCGAATTTATAATTATCAACAAATTAAGCCTGCCTTTAATGAGCAGAGTTTTATGACACAAGGAGGACGCTGCCATGGTTAAATTCAACAAATTCAATAATGTAAAGCTTTCTTATAAGATCTCTCTCTTAATTTCAGTTCCGATTTTAACTTTAATTATTATATCTACAATTTCAATATTTAGCATTAATAAAACTTCACAGAAACTTATAAATAATTTATATACTGAATGTAGCAAAAGTAATTCTTGGTTATTAAATGCAGATAGAGATTTCTATCAAGCCTTAACTGCTCAGAGCGAAATGGAGAAAATAACTGATCCTATCGAATTAAAAAAATTAAAGGATACCTATGAAGAAAACTCAAAACAAGCAATTGACAGAGTCCATGAAGCTTATAAAATAGTAAATTCTGACAAGAAAAGATTTGAAAACTTAAAGCACAAAGATTCAAATATGACTTTACCTCAGCTATTTGAAGCCTTTGATAAGGATTATTCAACTTGGTATAGTTTATTTGATTCCAATAGTAATAATTTAAAAGATAAAAAAGAATATTTGAAAACCTTTGATTCAGCTAGGGAAAGAATAAATGAAATGGAAGAGATTTTTGATGCCTACGGAACTACTATTATCGGAGATAGTAATAATATAGTATCTTCAACTAAATCTTCAATTCTCGCAATTTTGGTTGGATCAATATTGATATCTTTAATTATGGCTATATTTATAATTATTAATATAAACAAACGACTAAAAAAATCAATAGAACTTATAGCTAAAACAGCAGATTTTGATTTAGTATATGATAAAAGTTTTTTATCATATGTCGAAGAGAAAGACGAGTTTGGATTAATAATAGCCTCTGAAGCTTTTTCTAGAAAATCCTTCAGAACAATATTAAGTAAAGTATTAGATGGAGTTTCAAAAGTAAATGAAGTTGTAAATTTATCAAATAGAAATATGGATACTCTTGGAAAACAAATTGATGAAATCTCTGCGACAATTGAAGAACTTTCTGCTGGAATGGAAGAAACCGCAGCTTCATCGGAAGAAATTAATGCTTCAGTAGAGGAATTAAATAAATCTATTGAAGATATGTCAAAAGAATCAAATGTTGGTTCAAAATCAGCAAAAGAGGTTAAATTACGTGCAGAGAATCTAAAATCTTCTGCAATTGAAGCCATGCAAAAGGCAGTTAACATAAAAACATCAGTAGATCAAAGATTGCAATTAGCCTTAGATAAAAGTGTCGCAGTTACTGAAATTAATACTCTAACTGAAGGAATACTTCAGATAACATCCCAAACAAACTTACTGGCTTTAAATGCAGCTATTGAAGCCGCTAGAGCCGGTGAGGCAGGAAAAGGATTTGCTGTTGTCGCTGATGAAATTAGACAACTTGCCGAAACTTCTCAAAATCAAACTATAGAAATACAAAATGTAACAAAAACTGTTATTGAGGCAGTTAACAGTCTAAAAGATAGTTCAAAGGAAATGCTGGACTTTATACAAAATCAAGTAACTAATGACTATAAAAAACTTGTAGATACAGGAGAACAATATGACAATGATGCATTAATATTTTCCCAACTTACTAATAACTTAGCTGTATCTTCTGAAAAACTAAAGAGATCTATTCAAAGCATAAGTGACTCTATAAATGGAGTAAGTTCAGCTACTTCTGAAGGCGCTCAAGGAGTGTTTAATATCTCTGAAAAAGTTTCAACAATTACTTCTGCAGTAGCAGATGTAGTAGACAAATCTTCAATATCTCAAAATAGTGTACAGGATCTTTTTCACGAAATTTCTAAATTTAAAGTAAAATAATGAAGCTTTTGCAGAATACTCAAAAGCCTTATCTAAAAATAAAAGCCATTCATAACTAGGAAAACACACTTCCTTATATGAATGGCTTTTATTTACGGAAATTTATAAACAATAATACTTATTTTTTAAGAATACTTGGACAATTACATTTAAATTAGATATAATAAAAAAAAACAATTCGAAGTAACTTATGAAACGAGGTTGCTGAACTATATAGATAAGTGCAACAGCTCCATTTCAAAATCAGCTATAGTTACTTAAATATTTGCAATTGTATTTATAGAAAGGTGTTGAACATAATATAATGGACACAGTTAGAACCTCGAGTTTATTAAAAAACAAGTCTCTACGTTCTCTGATGCTAGCAAGGGTTTCAACTAATTTTGCATATCAGATGCTTACAGTAGCTATCGGTTGGCAAATGTATTCATTAACTCATTCTGCTTTTTATCTTGGCCTTGTTGGATTAGTTCAATTTTTACCAATGCTATTATTATCTCTTTTCGTTGGACAACTATCAGACAGACATGATCGTAGAAAAATAATCTCTATAAGTCAAATAGCTGAAAGTATTTCTATATTTGTTTTAGCTTTTGGAAACTATAGTGGTTGGATCACTAAAGAAAGATTTTTAATAATAATTTTTCTCATAGCTGTAGCTCATTCCTTTGAAGGACCACCAATGCAAGCTTTACTTCCTAATATCGTAGAAAAAGATATTTTTCCAAGTGCATCAGCATTGATGTCTTCTGCTTCCCAATTTGCAGTTATAATAGGTCCAGGTGTTGGCGGTATACTATATCATTTTGGAGCAACCTTAATTTACTCTATAGTAGGCTCCTTGTTATTAGTATCAAGTATATTAGTGTCTCAAATTCTTATAATCAAAGAAGAGAGGAAAAATGAACCTGCAAATTTAAAATCACTTTTTGCTGGAATAAGTTTTATTAAAAGTAGACCTATAATACTTGGAGCAATATCATTAGATTTATTTGCAGTGCTATTTGGTGGAGCCACAGCTTTATTACCAATCTATGCAAGCAACATTCTTCATATTGGCTCTTTTGGGCTGGGCATCCTAAGATCTGCTCCAGCCGTTGGTGCATTATTAATGTCAGCAGTACTTGCAAGAAGACCACTAAATGAGAAAGTTGGTAGAACAATGTTTATAGCAGTAATATTTTTTGGAATATCTACTATAATATTTGCAATATCAAAATCTGTTATCGTATCTTTTTTAGCACTTTTTGTACTTGGTGCATCAGATGTTATAAGTGTTGTTATACGTTCAACTCTTGTACAACTTGAGACTCCTGACAATATGAGAGGACGAGTAAGTTCCGTGAACATGATATTTATCGGTACATCTAATCAACTTGGTGAATTCGAATCAGGTATCACAGCTTCTTTTTTCGGAACTGTACCAGCTGCACTTCTTGGAGGAATTGGCACTATTATTGTGGTACTAATTTGGATTAAATTATTTCCTTCTCTTTTTAACGTAAATAAATTTGTAACCAGTGAAAGTTAAAAATATTAAGGGGCTGTTGCATTTAGCAAACATGACCGAAAGTAGAATTATGCTCCGAGAGAGGTTACCAAGCTTCGTCACTATGAAAACTTTTAATCAATCTAAAGCTCAGCATTTAAGCAGATATCCAAAATCTTTGATTTTGTGATAGTCGCTTACTCATCTGACGAAAGGAAGAGGAGTTTCATTAAAATCTAAGAACCTTTGATAAACTCGTGCCTCAAGACGGACCAACTTATCAATTATCATTGATAAGTCGCTCGTTAAAAGCTATTTAGGCTTTTAACCATATCAAAGGTCCTAAGATTTTCTAAAATGCTTCGCTAAGACTGATCAAAAAGTTTTTATATGTGCCTTCAGCTTTGGTAACCTCTCTCTACGTATAATTCTACTTTCTAGTGTAGTTCCTTGTAAATGCAACAGCCCCTAGTTTTAAGAATTGTATTACTTAATAGTATATTGATATCTGTTCACTCACAAAATAATTATTTCTTATACATATGGTAAGGATAAGTTGAAATAATAATATTTTTGTTTCTAAGCAAGGTTTCCCTTATAAAAAATCCAGTATGATTATGCAGTGCCTCACCCCACCACTCATCAATCTTAAATTCTGGTAATATAACGGATATTCTCTCATTTTCTCCTGCTGCATCAGCTATTTTACCAATACAGTCTATTAAAGGAGTAACTACTGCTCTATAAGGAGAATATTTCGCAACAAGGAGTATATCTGTATTCAACAGCTCCCATTTCCTTTTAAGCTTTTCTATTGCTTCTTTATCTGAAGAAATATTTAGTGCTATTACATCCGGTGTAATACTTCTTGCATAATGCAGTGCATTTATTGTAGCTCTATTTAAGCTTGCTATAGGCACTATCATAACATGAACAAAAGGATTGTCTAGATGAATATCTGCAAGTTCATCTTCAGTAATTCTCAAGTTATCTGCCACTTTATTATAATGTTTTTTAATTGCTGTCATAGCTAAGGTAAGCATAGGTATAAGTATAATCACTATCCATGCACCTTCTGCGAACTTTTCATAAATAAGAATTATAGTAGTAACTGCTGCAATAATTGCTCCGAATCCATTTATAACAGCACGCTTTTCCCAACCATTTTCATTACTATTCTTCCAATGTATTACCATCCCAGATTGGGATAATGTAAAAGATAAGAAAACTCCCACAGAATACAGTGGAATCAAATTATGGACATCTGCATTAAAAGCAAGTACTAGTATACCTGCCACAAAGGATAGAAAGACAATTCCTGTACTAAAACTTAATCTTTTTCCTCTAGCTGTGAACTGTCTAGGCGCAAATCCATCTTTTCCTACTACATACATTAACATAGGAAAACCTGTAAAGGCAGTATTGCAAGCCATAAACAGTATAATAGCAGTTGTCAATTGTATAAAATAGTACATAAAGGTTTTTCCAAAAACGCCAGTTGCAATTTGCGAAAGAACCGTAGAATCAGCTGTTGGAATGGCATGATAGAATCTTGCTAATAATGAGGTTCCTCCGAATATAAGAAATATTAAAGCAGATAACAGAATCATAACTGTTTTAGCATTTTTTTGACTGGGTTCTTTAAAATTTGGCACTGAATTACTTACAGCTTCAATACCGGTTAAAGCAGAACATCCATTTGAAAATGCTCTTAAAATTAAATATACGCTTATTTCACCAGATACCTTAAGCTGTGCATTAATTACATTTGCAGGTGGCGCCCCATATAAAGCGCATTTTATTAATCCATAGATAATCATAAAAAGCATACCAAACAAAAACATATAAGTAGGTATACTAAAAATTTTAGATGATTCACTTACTCCTCTTAAATTTAAAATAGTTAATATAATAATAATGGATATAACCAAAAAAATTTTATGTGCTGCAAGACTTGGAAATGCTGAAACTATAGCTGCTATACCAGCACTAGAACTAACAGCTACTGTAAGTATATAGTCAACCAACAATGAAGAAGCAGCTACTAAACCTGGCTTTACTCCAATATTTTCTTTGGCAACTACATAAGCACCTCCGCCTTGAGGATATGCTCTAATGATCTGAATATAGGAAATTGTAAGTATAAACAATAATCCAATAATCATTAAAGAAATCCATCCCAGCCATATATACGACATTAAACCTATAACCGGAATAAGAAAGGTTAAAATTTCTTCTGCTGCATAAGCTACAGAAGATATAGCATCACTAGCCATAACCGCTAGTCCAAAAGGGACATTGTATTTTTCATGAGATGTTTTTTCATTAGGTAATGGTTCACCAATTATTGCGTTTAGAAATTCTTTTATCATTTTTTCCTACCTCCTGTATGCATATAACCTTAAAAATCAGCTTATCCTATTTGATATGTTATTTTTTGTAGAATAGCTAAGTTTTCATGAATATATGTCTATATAGATTTCAATACAGAAAATATAACTATCCCTAGATGGATAATATTAATAATTTGTTATATACATATATTATAGTAGTGGATTTAATAAAAGCAACAGAAATCAAGGTAAATTTCGGCTCGTTTTCAACCAATTTATTGGATTTTAGAACATATTTACGTTTATATCTCTATATTATTTATTCCCCTTAAGGTAGCTCATCTCACACTGATAGTCCAAAAGCTGAAGATTCTGGTCTTTAATAATACCAATTAATAATTCTGAATAAATTTGTTCTCCATTTTTATTTTCTACGGTGCTATACCCTGCCTTTTCTATGGCATTTGCCTGAGCAATGTATTGAGTCGCTTGGAAAACTCCATTTTGTTTATATCTTTTATTATTTTTAAGAAATTCCCCATAATCTTTTAGAGACTGTTCTTTATTATCATATACCCGAAAATTATCAACAATCTTTTTATCATAATATTCTGAGGTATTCATCTTAACCTTTTTGCCCTTCCAATTGCTATCTGCCTTTATTCCAAATAAATTATTTGCTTTTACACTTAGATCTGATTTTCCCCATCCACTTTCTAATATGGCCTGGGAAATAATTATTGAAGGAAGAACATTATATTTTTCATAAATTTGGACAGCTCCTGGGTATAATTCTTGAATAAACTTTTGCTTAGCTGAATCATTTAAGTTATTTTTTAACGTTCCTGTATATTTTAAATCCTCTATATAACTATGAACTTTTGCCTGTTGTTTTGAGTCAAAAGATAGCTTGTTCAACACTTCATCTAAATCTACTAATTTATATTCACTATTTTTAACCTTAACAGATGTAGTATTTTTTTCTAAAAACATATTAGCTAACTGATTAACATTGCTGCTAGTAGCCTTAGAAAAATCATTTTTGTATCTAACCCCATCAATGGCTGCCATATACTTCCAATTAGTTTGAAGCTTTTCCTTACTCACATTGTCTGCGGCTTCTATATAAAGCTTTGTGTTTAATTCTTTTAGATTTATATGCTTGTATTTAGCTGTATAATGTGCATAAATTCCTAATCCAATTAGTGCTGCAAATATCAAGGTAATCACAACCATAACCATATTCTTAAATCTATTATTATTTTTTCTGCTCATATTATAACTCCTATATATTTAATTTTTAACCTAAATATAATTATAAACAATTTAATTACAAATTCCTACATAAAAATAAAATCTATGCAGCATTTTGCACATGCATAGATTCTATATAGTTCTACTCTTTTTGCTTTTCCTATTTGTCACCTATACATTTTAATCTTAAAATTAATACTTTCTTAAAAATTTATATGTACTATATGTTAATTTTCTTATTTTGTCAGAACTTTGTCAGAAATATGGTATAAAATAGATTTACAGCATATTTTAAATAAATTAAACATTTAATTTACAAAATAAGACACTGGTTGTATGTTTTAGGAGAGATTTTAATGAAAGCTACAATAATAAAATTCGAAGGGATATGTGCTATTTGCAAAACAGAAGATCTTAGTGTAATAGCCATAAGAAAAGTCAATCTTCCCATTGAAGCACTAGAAGGCGATTTATTAAATATAGATACTGACACTATTACCATAGAAAACAAAAGCATTGAAAGCCCTTCTGATTTTAAAAATGATATATCATTAAATTTATGGTAAAAAAAGAAAGGTACATCTTTATCATCTTTTATTAGATATGAATGTTCCCTTCTCTTCTTAGAGTAATATTCTTCTATAGTTATACAAATCTAATTATATATTAGATATTTTACTCTCTCTGCTTTAAACTGTTCAAGTCCTGAACTATATTCCGTTTCAATTTGCTGAGGACTATATCCTGACTCCAGATATTGCCCAATCTTATCTGTCCCCATTATTTTATCAAACATAACAATTGTATCTTTGCTCTTAGGGACTTTAAAGTTATTTAAGGAATGTGCATAAGTTATCACATATATTCCGGTTCTTGCAGGGTTAAAAGTATGGTAATCGGTTATTTCGAGCTTTACCCCACCAAATCCGTTTCTTGGAGATGCATTAAATCTAACTCCTGGCAATGAAGCTTCATTTAATAATTCCGCAAACTTATCAGAGTTAATACCCTTTCCACCAACCCACGTAAAATAATCATCTTGGTATACTGTAGTTCCTTCACCAAGCCCAGTTGAAGAATAACAGAAAACAGATTGTATATTAGGTATATAAGGAGAACTTTGCACCCAATTTAATCCAGTATCCTGAAATATCATTTTTCTATTATATCCTTCCATAGGTACTACTGTAAGTTTAGCTGATATGCTTCTATTAAAAAACTGACCTAATTCTCCTACTGTCATTCCGTAGGTCATCGGCATGTTGTCTATTCCTACAAAGCTTTTAAATTTATCTTCTAATACTGGTCCTCCAAGAACCTCTCCCCCCAATGGATTAGGTCTGTCTAAAACTACGATTTCCTTATTATATTTTGCTGCTGCTTTCATACAATAATTTAATGTAGATATATATGTATAAGATCGTGCCCCAACATCTTGAATATCAAATACTAAGACATCTACCTTTGAAAGCATATCCTCTGTAGGCATTCTTGTGTCTCCATAAAGACTATATACAGGAATTTTTAATCTTTCATCAGTATAAGATTTCACATAATCTCCTGCCTTGGCCTTTCCATCAATGCCATGTTCTGGAGCAAAAAGAGCTGTAAGTTTAGCATCGCCATAATTTGATAATATGTCAACAGTACTTACTCCTCTACTGTTTACCCCTGTTTGGTTGGTAACAAGTCCTACATTTTTTCCTTTTATTAAATTGCTGTATTTACTTATTAGTAAGTCATCTCCAAGTTTAAAACTGCTTTCTGCTTTATTAACTAATAAATTTTCAACTGCTTCCTTTGACACAACTGCCTCACCACCTAGCACTCTAAACTCACTTGCTGAAGGTATTTTAGAATAAAATCCAGTTTTAGTAATTGATATGTTGCCATTAGTAAGTATTAGTGGTGAATTTACTTTTGCTGCTGCTACAGAACCAGATAAGGCATCTGCATAACCTTCCCCTGTACTTATATAAATACTATTAAAATTTATTTCATTTGAAAATTCTTCGACTATCTTTTGATTAGTCTCGTATCTATCCATACCTCCTATTCTCTTAAAATCATTAAGCTCATCAGTTATATTAGTTCCAATTACACCAATTCCACCAGTCACATAGGATTTTCCTTTGCTGCTTTGAAGATACTGTTTTACCCCTGAAGATAAAGCATATTTATTGGTTAATAATATTGGCATCCCCTTTACAGCTGCTATAGGTGCTATTGAAAGAGCATCTGGAAAACTCTCTCCTGAGGCTATTACCACTCCATTATCACTCCCTATAAGCTGCGCAACCTTTAAGCTTGTATCATATCTATCACTTCCGGAAATTCTTTCGTATTTTACTTTCATGCTATCCAATTGTTTTTCTATATCCTTCGATACAACTCCGGTTCCGCCTATTATGAATAAGTGTCTCACTTCTAATCTAACTAACTGATTCTTTATACCATCACTTAAACTTTTTCCACTAGTTAATAGAACTGGTGCATTATATTTTTTCGCTAAGCTGGCGGCGCAAAGTGCATCTGCAAAACCTTCTCCTGAAACTAGAACTGCATAATCTGATTTATCCCAGCTATTTTCACATATGCTGATGGAAGTAGCATATCTGTCGCTTCCTCCAAACCTTTTTTGGGATGGAGCTGCAGATACCTTAATTGACATAAAAACAAAGCTGCTTAATAAAAAACTTATTAATAATAAATACTTCTTTCTTAACATTATATACTCTCACTCTCTTTGCTAATAAAACTTCTTCAATTATTAATTTATATCTCGATAATTACTTTATAGATACCAACACCAGACACTTAACTTATCCGGTCGCATAAGTTAAGTGTCGGCCGTGTTTATCTATACAAACAATGCTCTTAATTTAAACATTTATAAAGCACTTGTCTATTTTATTGTTCTAAATTCATATCCATAGTCTTTCAAAAATTGTATAATTCTAGGCAAAGCTTTCGCTGTTTCTTCCTTACCATAGGTATCGTGCATTAGTAAAATTACCTTTTCTTTATTTCCAACAGTATTTCTTACCTCTTCTAACAATTGCTCTGCATTTTTTCGTCCGCCTTCTGCATCTCCATCATAGGCATTCCAGTCTATACTATACATATTGTTTTCCCTTAATACAGCGTTAAAAGTACCTAAATTGGGATCGTTATAATATTTCCTAGACATATATCCTCCAGGCATTCTTGTAATTCTTGTTTTAAATTCCTCCCCAATAATACTACTTATTGCATTATTAGTTTCCCTAACTTCCTCCATATATTTATCCGAATCTACTTTATTACCAGGATATATAATTTTAAGTTCATGGGTATAAGTATGGTTACCTATAGCATGTCCATCTTGTAAAATCCTGATAACTAATTTCTTACTTTCCTCATTAGCTTCAATATTAGACCCAAGTAAAAAGAAAGTTGCTTTTACATCATTATTTTTTAATATATCTAATATTTGAGGAGTTACTGTAGTAGATGGTCCATCATCAAAAGTAAGAAATACTATTTTTCTTCCATCGCTTTCAAAATTATTTTGTAACATCCTGCTTACTTTTTCTGCATCATAGGTATATCTAACTATTTTTTTATCACTTAATAGAGTTTGAACCGCTTCATCTGGCATAATCTCTTCGCCACCTAATACTCGCATCTCATTTATCGAAGATATTTTTGAAGCAAGAACGGTTTTAAGAAGTAATACATTCCCGTCTGTGAATATAATTGGTGAATTTATTTTTGCTGCCGCTGCTGAACCAGATAAAGCATCTGCAAAACCTTCTCCCGTTGCCACATATACGCTGCCAAAATTTATATCATTAGAAAATTCATCAATTATTTTTTGATTGGTTTCATATCTATCCACACCATTTAAAATTTTATAATTGCTTGTGCATTTTGCAATATCTTCACTTACAGTACTGTCAACACCAAGAACATAACACTTCTCTATTACACTATTTCCAATATAAGATTTAATATTATCATTTAGACTATGCTTGTCTGTTAATAATATAGGAATTCCTTTAATCGCAGCCATAGGTGCTATGGATAATATATCCGGGAAGTCTTCTCCTGATGCTATTACTATTCCATTATTAATACCTATATACTGTGCAACCTTTAAGCTAGTATCATATCTGTCATTTCCTGATATTCTTTCACAATCTATATTGGCCTCATATATCTGCCTTTCTATATCTTCCGATATAACTCCTGAGGCCCCTATAATAAATACCTTCCTCACGTTTAGTCTGGTTAGCTCATTCTTTATATCGTTACTTAAAACTTTTCCGTTAGTTAAAATTATTGGCGCATCAAATTTTTTGGCTAAGGTTGTTGCACAAATGGCATCTGCAAAACTTTCTCCTGAAACTAAAACTGCATAATCTGACTTGTTCCAATTGTTTTTGCATATACTAAGTGATGTAGCATACCTATCACTGCCTCCAAATCTCTTTTGAATAGTATCCGCATATACCTTTCTTGGTATAAATAACAAGCTAATTATTAAACAACCTATAATAAATATACAGCTTCTTTTAAACATTCACTTCTTTCCTTTCAAAAATTATTAATTTAATCTAAATTCAATACACACAACTCCTGTGACAATATTATTCTATATCTTTCCTTAAATTCCTCTTAGGTTTTTAAAATCAAATAAATTTACACTATTTTGTTTATACTTTCATTAAAAACTGTTGATTTCCAATTGCAGTAATAGTATAATTTGACACATAATAATATTTAATATATATTAAATATTATTATGCATTAAATTTTTATTAACATTAATATTTAAACACAATAAAGTGTGTAAGGAGGATAAAAATGAAGATAACTGAAATATCAGTAAAACGACCAGCAGCAATGTGGATGGTCGTAATTTTGCTAATTGCACTTGGTGTTTTTGGCTATACAAAAATGGGAGCAAATTTACTACCCTCCATGAATAATCCTGTTATAACAGTTAGTACAATCTATAGCGGTGCTAGTGCTGAAGATATTAAAAAAGACATTGTAAAACCTATTGAAGACGCAGTATCAGGAATAAGTGGTCTTGATACTATTAATTCGACCGCAAAAGAAGGCTATGGTACTGTTACAATAACCTTTAAATCTACTGCTAATTTAGACACTGCATATCTGGATGTGCAAAAAGCAGTCGAAAATGCTTCATCAAAGCTTCCTAAAGACGCTGATAAGCCTACTATATTTAAGATGGATACTAATGCCATACCAGTTTTGGCAGTTTCTCTAAATGGGAATGTAAGTTATGATGAACTTTATAATGAATCTGATATCTTAAAACAGAAACTAGAAAAGCTACCTGGGGTCGGTAAAATAGACTTAATGGGCGCTGATAAAAAGGAATTAACAATAAAGCTTGATAAAACTGCCATGGAGTATTATGGCATAAGCATTAATACTGTGATGGGTAAACTAAATACAGTTAACCTGAATGTACCTGCTGGTGAAATTAAGCAGGACAAGTTAGATCAATCTGTCAGAGTCATTGGTCAGTTCCGCAGCATAGACGATGCAAAAAATATGTTAGTACCTACATCAAATGGAGGCACTGTACGTCTGGGTGAAATCTCCAAAATAAGTTTAGAAGCTCCTGATGCAACTACTCAAATAAGATTTAATGGTAAAAAAACTATGGCAGTTGTTGTTGGGAAACAAAGTGATGCAAATGTAGTAGAAGTAGCAAATAGTGTAAAAAAGGAATTAGAATCAATTAAAAAAAGTATTCCAGATGGAATTAAAGTTGATATTGCTTTTGATACCACTACCTTTATTACTTCTTCATTAAAACAAGTACAGCATAATCTTATAGAAGGAATTATAACTACCGCAATTGTGCTCTACTTATTTTTCCGTAGTTTTCGTTCTTCTTTAGTTGTTTTAGTTGCTATACCTACCTCCCTTATAGCTACCTTCTTTATGATGTACAAGCTTAATTTTACACTTAACATGCTGTCTCTTATGGGACTATCTTTAGTTGTAGGTACATTAGTGGATGACTCAATAGTTGTAATAGAAAGTATACAAAGGCACATAGGTTTAGGTAAAACTCCTAAAATTGCAGCTATTGATGGACGTGATGAGGTTGGAATGGCTGCTGTAGCTATAAGTCTTTGTGATATAGTTGTATTTGCTCCTATTTCTCTTATGTCTGGTATGATAGGACAGCTATTTAGAGAGTTTGGACTTACTATAGTTGTAGCTACAATATTTTCTCTCTTAGTATCCTTTACAGTTACACCTATGCTTTCATCGCGTATATTAAAGAAAGAAAATAAAGAAAATGAAATTAAGAAGGATGGATTCTTCAGCAAGGTTCTGGAAAAATATAAAGGAACTCTTATATGGTCTCTAGAACATAGAAAAAGAGTTTTATCAGCTGTCATTATATGCATTGTGCTCAGCGTTGCTCTTATTCCAATGGGAATATTAAAATCCGAATTTATACCTACAGCTGACCAAAGTAGTTTTACTATTGATCTCTCTCTTACTCCAGGCTCTACCTTAAAGCAAACAGACGAAAAGATTACTCAAGTTGAAAACTACTTAAAAGGAATGAAAGAAGTAAAAAGTTATTTTTCAATGGTTGGATCAAATAGTCAAGGAAGTTCTGATAAAGCTACAGGCGAAATTATGGTTAACCTAGTTTCTAAAAATGAACGTAAAAAAAGTCAATCTCAGCTTGCATCACAAGTTCGTGACTTTGGTAAAAAAATGACTGGAGTAGATTTTACTGTAACAGAATCCCAATCTGGCGGTGGAAGCAGTAAACCTGTTTCTATAAGTATAAAGGGAGATAGCCAAGAAACCTTAGAAGCTTTATCAAAAGAAGTAGAGAATATAGTAAGAACGGTTCCCGGAATTATTGATGTAAGCAACTCTTCCAATATAAAAAGCAGTGAACTAAGAGTAAACATAGATAGTCTATCAGCTGCACAATTCGGCATTGCTACATCTGATATAGGAAGTTCTGTCAGAACTGCTTTAGCAGGTACTAAAACCGGAGTGTATAGAGCAAATAATGAAGAAAATGATATAACGCTTAAATTTATGGATGGTCAGATAAGAAGTGCTGAAGATATTAAAGCTATAAAAATTTCAAATGCGTCTGGACAGCAAATATCATTAAGTCAAATTGCGACCGTTGTAAAAGCAGATAGCCAGCCATCATTATCTAGAGAAGATAAACAGGATGTTGTCACCATAGGTGCAAACCTACAAGGTAGAGTTCTTGGAGAAGTAACTAATGATATAAAAGCTAAATTAAAGTCTCTGTCTTTACCTACAGGCTACAGTATAAGCTATGGTGGAACTCAAAAAAATATGGCTGAATCCTTTAGTTCTCTTGGGTTAGCCTTAGGAGCTTCATTATGCCTTGTTTATATGATATTAGTAGTACTTTATGAATCCTTCTTAACTCCAGCTATAAGAATGGTATCTCTTCCTTGTGCTATAATAGGTGCCTTTGGTTTACTAGCATTAACAGGGCAAACTTTAAATTTAATGTCAATGATTGGGCTCATAATGCTTGAAGGTTTGTCATCTAAAAACGGTACTTTATTAATAGACTATACAAACACCTTAATGAAGAAAGGAATGAATTTAAAGGATGCCCTTATTGAGTCTGGTGTTACAAGATTAAGGCCTATAATAATGACAAGTTCAACAATGATAGTTTCAATGCTTCCTGTTGCATTGTCTATGGGTGAAGGAAGTGAAATGAAACAGAGTATGGCTATAGTAATTATCGGTGGTATGGTTGCGTCGACTATACTTTCTCCTATAGTAATACCAATAGTTTATACTTTAATGGATGACTTAACAAAATTTGTATTTAAGAAAAAAAGAAACACTAAGGGGGGTACCCAATATGAAGGTTAACATTTTAAATAAAAAGAACTTAATAATAGGTGTAGTCTTAATAATAATTATTATCGGATGTGCTTCTATTTTTAGTAAGAGCAAAAAAGCGGAAGAAAAGCAAGAAGTTAAAAATGTGAAAGTAGAAAAAATAGCTATTGGTTCAATATCTACCGAAGTAGATTATGCAAGTAAATTGAATCCTGTACAAGAGGTAACAATTTTACCTAAAGTTGGAGGGAAAGTTGCTAATGTGAATGTAGATATAGGGGATAAAGTTACAGCAGGACAAGTGCTATTTACACTAGATACTGCTGAACTTCAAGCACAATTTCAATCTCAACAGGCGGCTTTAGAAGCTTCAAATGCTAATTTAGCTAGAACAAGTGACTCTGGACTTCAGCAGCAAATAACAACTTCTGAGCAGTCAGTTCAGAAATCACAAATAGCTTATAACGATGCAAAAGATAATTATGATAAAATGCAAAAATTATACGCTAGCGGAGCTATATCTAAACAAGAACTTGATAATGCAAAACTAAGACTTGATAACTGCTCTGTGGACTTAAAGGCTTCTCAAGATAACCTAACCCTTATAATCGAAAAGTCTGGTCCACAATCTACACAAGCTGCAGCAGCACAGGTTGCACAAGCACAGGCAGGAGTAAATGCTGCACAAATTCAATTAAGCAATGCTTCTGTAACTTCACCTATTGATGGAATAGTATCTTCTAAAGATGTCAAGGTCGGTCAGCTTGCTGGTGGTCAATCTGGATCAGTTACTATAATAGACAGCAGTAGCTTTATCTCGGAAGTAAACGTTCCAGATAAAGTAGTTGGAAAACTTCAGATTGGTCAGACAGTTCAAGTAAGCATAAGTGCCTTAGACAACAAAAAAGTGACTGGAGTAATAGATAGAATTAGCCCTAACTCTAATTCAAAAGATAACTCTTATACTATAAAAATAAAAATTGACAATTCAAAAGGAGAACTTAAAGCTGGTATGTTTGCAAGGGTTTCTTTGCCATCCGAAAAGAAAGATAACATATTAACAGTTCCAAACGAAGCAATAAAAATGGAAAATAACGTGAATTATCTTTATGTAGCTGATAATGGAAAAGTAAAAAAAGTATCCGTTGATATTGGTATTTGTGATGACAAAGTTACGGAAATAAGTGGAAATGTACAAGCAGGCATAGATGTAATCGTAGAAGGACAAAATTTATTAAGTAATGGAGATAAGATTAACGTGGTTAAATAAATGCTTTAGTAGAGTCGATGCATTTTTTAATTAGAATTATTAGGAAGTTAAAAGTCTAAATAACCTTTAACGGGTAATTTGTGAGCTGAAGTGAACGTGTTAATTTACCCCGTGCTCGAAGGGGAGCGAACGTGGTTAATTACACAGCGTTCCGACTAGAAGGAGGAAAAATATATGTGTAAAAATCCTGTGGATGTGTTAGCTGAAAATCTAATTACCTTCCTTCCAGTAATGATAAAAAAAATTATAAAATTTGATACAGCACCCATTAAAATGCCTCCACTAAATCAACTAATGGTACTAGGGCTTCTTCAAGAAGAAGGAAGTTCATCAATTTCGGAGTTGTGTAAAAATTTAACTATTTCCAGACCTCAAATGACTATTGTTATAGATAAATTAGTTGACTTAGACTTGGTTTATAGAGTGCATAATGAAAGTGATCGAAGAACAATAAATATCAATGTTACTGAAAAGGGTAAAAAATACTGCCTAGAAATTTCAGAAATGGTTAAAGAAAACTTAAAGTCTAAACTCATGAATCTATCACAGGAAGATTTGTCAATACTTCTAAGATCAATAGACGTTGCAAAAAATATATTTAAAAAACTAGAATAAAAAAAACTAGCTGGAGGCTAACTTAATGGTAAACTTTCAGCTAGTTCTATATTTATACAAATCAACCCTCTATTTTACTTATCTCTATATCCACCTTGCCTAATTTCTCATAGATGGAAGCTAAAGTTTCTAGTTCATCTGGTTCTAAATGAGAGAGATAGCTTTTTAGTATTCTGCGGCATCTTTCCTCAAATTTATTCATCAATTCCCGTCCTTCATCTGTTATAGAAACGAGTACAGATCTCCTATCCACATCATCATGTCGACGATAAACCAATCCATTGTTAGTTAACCTGTCAATCATTGTTGTTACTGCACTTGGCTTAACTCCAATTTTTTCAGCTAAATCCGTAACCTTATTTGATTCTTTTTTAGATAATAAATCCAACATATTAAGCTGTGTTTCAGTTACACCAAACTCTTCCAAGGACTTCTTAACGGTCTCACCAATTTTCATACTGGTACTCCATAATGCAATTTGTGCACGAGAAACATAATCCTCTTTATTTACCATAAGTGTTTCCCCCTTTGTGTATCTACCTTGAATAATATAATGAAGAAAATAAAAAGTCAAGTCACAAGGGGACTTTGTTTATGCTTATACTTTTAAGATTGAAACATATACTTTACCACTTTTTACACTTACTAAAAATTTTACTGAGTAATCCTTATTATTTTTAAACTTTAAATCCTTGTATCCATAACTTACTGCTGCATCTTTTCCATCAGGGATATAAGATACATCTCCGCTATGTTCATGTCTTTCTATGATTTCCATGTTAAGTTTTAATGCAGTATTATATATAGTACTACTTAACTGACAAATTCCTCCACCAACGTCTTCACTTGTTTCTCCATTCACTAAAATTTTTGCGCTTTTATATCCAGTTTTGGTTTCTCTCTTTCCCACTACTTCATTAAATGAAAAAATTTCTCCTGGTTTAAGTGTAAAACTATTTATTTTTTTAGCTGCAAGCCTTATGTTATTTACCCTATTCGGATCACTATCTAATATATTTGTATTAAAGCTAGCCAAAATTTTATTCTCATTGGTTTGTTTTTTTATTGGATCTTTCTTTGGAGCTGGTTTCTGCACCTGTGCCTTTGAACCACTATTTTTTTGAGATTGCTGCTGATTTTTATTTGGTTCACTCGGTTTTGGTTCACTCGGTTTTGGTTCACTCGGTTTTACTTCACTTTGCTTAGGAATACTTTTTTCTGTTGTCTCTTGCTTTGGAATAATTTTCTCCATAGACCCTTGCTCCGGAACATTTTTACTTGTTTTGCATGCAGTAAAGAGAAATATACTTAAAACTAAAGTAGATATTATTTTTCTTGACATGCTTATCACCTCTATGGATAATATTTGCTCATGTCAGAAATATAATACATAAATTTTACGGTATCATCTCTTCGAACTCTTCTTCATCTTCAATACATGGTAATATAAGCTTAAAGGTTGTTCCCTTTCCCAATTCGCTCTCTACTTCTATTCTACCTTTATGTTCCTTAACTATTGTATAACATACATTTAATCCTAGTCCAGTTCCAGTTTTTTTAGTTGTAAAAAATGGCGTTCCTATTTTTTTCAAAGTTTCTTTTGACATTCCTTGGCCATTATCTTCTATTCTTATAAACAGTTCATTTGTCTTTTCATCATATCCTGTTCCAATTATCAATCTAGCATCCTCTGTATTTACCATTGCATCAACTGCATTTTTACAAATATTTAGTACTACCTGCTTTATTTGTGATTCATCACATAACAAGTATTCTTCATCTTTAGATAAATAAAAACTAATATTTACACCTTTCATAAGAGATGATGTTTCAACTATAGATTTTATTGATTGAACCATATCATAAATAGAAACCTCTTCTAAATGAAGCTCTCTTGGTTTTGACAATGATAGGAACTCACTAATAATTCTATTTACCTCATTAATATCTTTATTTATTTTTTGAGTATAATTTCTTACCTTTTCTTCTTGTGTCAGTATATCTATCAATTGACAACTTCCCTTTATAGTCGTTAAATAATTTCTTGTCTCATGCACAATGCTTGCACCCATCTGCCCCAGCAATGCAAGCTTCTCTTGTTGAATCATCTTTTCCTGCTGCTCTCTTAAATTTGTCATATTAGAAGCTACTCCTATTTTACCTACCATTTTGCCATTTGCATCATATATCGTAGATATATCACATAACAATCGTTTTTTTTCTCCATATATATTAGTGACCGTTATCTCATAACTCCTTTTTAAATTGCTATCACTATCATTTTTTTTATATTCCTTCTCCAAAAATACTTTATTTTTCTTCATATACTCACTATAATTCATGCCTATAACCTGTTTTACTGGTATCCCAAGAATTTCCTCATGTGCTCTATTACACATAACTATCTTGCCATCTTTATCTACTATTAAAACCAGCTTCTCCATGGCATTTAGTACTATTTGTGTTTGAAATTGTAAATTTTTTAACTGAGCATTCTCATTTTCAGTTTTTCTATTTTTATAGGCTATGGCACTAACAAATACAGCCTTATACAAATAGTAATAATATGCTATTTTCAAAATGTGCACACATATACTATTATTTATATTGATATTCCTTAACAATATAAAACTCAATTGTGTACAAAATAATAAAATCAGTACCATAAGTATATATTCATATGAAGCAATATTCTTATTTTCCTGCTTTTTCTCTAAACTATAAATGCTTATAATTGCAAATAATAAAATAATAAATCTTATATATATCAATATGTGTTCTATTTTTATCATTTGTAAAGCTTTAGGAAAATATAATATTATTATGGATATAATAACAGAAAAAACAATAGTTAATAAAAAACCTAGCTTTTTGTTTAATTCAATCATTCCTATTTTTGAAGATAGCATAATCAGAACTAAAACTTCACATAGTTTGCCTAACATAGACTGCCTAATAGAAATATTGGTATAGACTCCATTAAACCTTGTATTAGTTAAAAAATAATATAAATGAAATAAATTAAAAATTGCAATTGCAATAAATCCCAGCCAAATAAGATAATTTATACTCAACTTTTTTTCATAGGTGCTTCCAATAATAAGAACTATAGAAACAATTAAAAATATACATATAACTTCAGAGGCAGCATATATTATGTAATAACTTCTACTTTGTAATATCTGTGATATTACAAATGACAAAAGAAAACTAACTATTAGTATTAAAATACACTTACCAAATAATTGATCAGCATCATTAAAAGCTAACTCATTTTTGGTCTTCAGCTCACTCATTGTCCTTTTACCTCCAGAATAATAATTGTTATTATGTAAATTATTCCCTTATAAGCAACTATATCACATTTTTAAAAATAATAAAAGCATTAAATTTATTGTATTTAAACGTTTACTTAAAATGCAATTAAAATATTATTATGGAGCAATAAGCCTCATAAATTTATAAGGCTTATTGCTCCATAATAATATTTCACATTTTTTCTGTCTTATTTATAAATTCATTGAAACAACTTCAAATATCTATTTCTTTAGGGTCTTTACTTGACGCTATTATCTTCCACTCATCCTCTTGAAATTCAGAATCTGTAATTTTATCAACTGGCATTTTAAAATACTTTCCCTGTGCAGTTACTGCAACCTCCCCATTACTAAGTAAAATTTCTCCTGTGCCTTCAAACACTCTTCTTGTGTCTTTTATAATTCTTCCAACCACTTTTAATTCTTCATTTAAAGGCACTGGTTTTTTATATTTTAAATTTAATTCAATAGTTACTCCCCACATATTAGGATCTTTAATCATAATTGCTCTACCTATAGTTTCATCTAATATAGCAGAAGCTATCCCTCCATGCAATCTCCCAGGATAACTTTGATGTTCCTCAAGAGACTTAAATATCGCTACTACTTCATTATTTTCTATTTCATAAAAGGATGCTTTTAATCCTAAATTATTCTCCATTCCACATACTATACATTTTTTACTGTTATGCTGCTTTTTCAACACTCTATATTTCATTCCATACCTTTCCTTTCAATCCAATATGTTTCTTAGTAATATTATTTTATCACATTATTCTTGATCACAAACTAATTTTATTTCCATTCTTTTCACTAATGTAACATAACATTAATGATAATGTTGTATAATATTCCTGTAATAAATAATAGGAAGGTAGGTGTTTTAAGAAATGAAACCTGTAATTATGTTCATAACTAGTTGGTGTCCATACTGCAAACAAGCTTTTTCATTTATGGAGAACTTAAAAAAAGAGCATCCAGAATATGCAAAGATTGATGTTAAAATAGTAGATGAAGAAAAAGAACCAGAGTTTGCTAGACAGTATGACTATTACTATGTTCCTACATACTATGTTGATGATATTAAAGTTCATGAGGGCGTTCCTTCAATGGATATTGTGCGCCAAGTATTTGAAAAGGCACTTAAATAAAAAAACTTATGAGGGAACTGTTGCACTTATAGATAACCACACCAGACACTTAACTTATACTATGAGAATTATCGGTAATAATTGGGAGATGCAAACATATTTCTAGAGGACAATTGACAAAGGACATAGGACAGTGAAGGTAAGTTTTCTTCCTTACGTCAGAAAGCTAATTTATTTTTTTAGGCTTGTTTTGTGAGTGTAAAACATCGCTTATTCAAATACTCAGAAAGTAGAAGTTTCTTTTAATTTAAAGATTTTTCGTAGTGTAGCGGAGAAAAATCCTCCTTTACTGTCCTATGTCAATTGTCCTCTGTCCTCTAAAAAAATATTTAATTTGTGTTAACTGTTACCAATAAATATTTTTTATAAGTTAATTTTCGGCCGTGGATGTCTATAGTAGTGCAACAGGCTCCCTATAATTACAGCATTTAGCATAGCAGTACCTCTTTTCATGATATTGTGAAAAATTACCTTTTAACAATAATATTATCATAAAAATAGGTAAACCACACTGAACATAACTTATAAATTGATAAATAATCTAAATAAGGAAGCTTTTTTCACCAGTATAATAAATACTTAATTCATGAAGGGTTCTAGTACATGCTACATACAACAATCTTCTATCAAAATCATTTTTATATTTTTCAGCACAAGCATCATATATAATAACCACATCGAATTCTAACCCTTTTGCTAAATAGGCTGGAATAATAAAAGCACATCCTTTAGTCTCAGTGTCTGCATCTTTTAGTGCTGCAACTTTTGTCAATTCTTTTAATCTTTGTTCTATATCACAAGCTTCCTGCATTGTTTTACAAATGACTGCTATTGATTCATATCCTTTTTCAAAGCACTTATTTATATCTGAAGCAATAGCTTGATCCATTGAAGTTCTATTTTCCATATGCAGTACCTTTGGCTCAGCCTCATGTCTCTCAAAAGAAACAAGTTCACACTTTCTATTTAATAGTTTTTGAGAAAATAAATTTATTTCAACAGAAGATCTATAACTCTTATTCATAAATATCTTAACTGATTTTCTTTTATCTAATATTTCTTCAATATCATCATACAAGTTTTTATTTCCACATTTCTCAATAGTTTGATTAAAATCACCTAAGATAGTATATCTAGCTCCTTTAAATAGAAGTTTAAAAATTTGATATTGAAGCGGATAATAATCCTGTGCTTCGTCCACTACTACCTGTTTAATCTCCGAAAACTCTTCAATTCCTTCTAATTTTAGCTTAATATATAAAAGTGCAGCACAATCTTCATAGGAAATATAACCTTTTTCAAAATTTTTATTAGTTTGTTCTGCTATTTTATCTATAGTTTCAGGAAGTTGTAAACCTTCAGATAACTTAACCAAAAGTTCTTTTTTGCTAAAAAGCAACTTATACAATAGCATATAATCTATTTCTGTAAAACTATGAAGATGTTTCATAAATCTATTTGCCTCTTTAATTGCTAATAATCTGCTAAAAGGTTTTATCTCAAGAATGTGATTGCCAGACTTTTCTACAACCCTCTCAATTTTTTCAAGTCTTTTCTCTCTTAAAGGATGAATTTTATTTAATATCATATTTTCAATTCTTTTTAATCTTTTGGATATAGGCATATCTATTTTGTTTATAAGGAAAAAATTTTTGATCTCCTGTCTTGTTTCAATTATTTCACCATCGTAGTATATATCTCTAAAATCAATTAAGTTTTTTTCATAGTACTCTATCAATCTATCTAGCACCTTATGGAAAACATCTGATCCCTTAAACTGAATGCTCTGAATCCTAGACGAAAAGCTCTCCTCATCCTTAAGAGTAACTAAAGTCTCAAGCTGAATCTGCCTGCTTTCAATAGAAAATCTTTTTCCTAGAAATTTTAATATAATATCATCAAAGGTAATTTGTTCTACATTCTCCTCTCCAAGCTCTGGAAGAACATCTGAAATATACTTACTAAATATAGAGTTAGGTGAAATTATAATAACGTTGTTTATACCAAGCCTAGAGTTTAATCCTTCATAGAGTAAAAATGCAATTCTATGCAAGGCTATAGATGTCTTTCCACTTCCTGCTACTCCCTGTACAATCAGCAGCTCATTTTCAGTATCTCTTATAATAAGATCTTGCTCCTTTTGAATAGTTTCTACTATACTTCTCATCTTAGAAGATGCACTGCGACTTAAAACTTCCTGTAATATTTCATCATTAATTCTTATACTGCTGTCAAAAAAATACTTAAGCTTACAATCTTTAATTTTGTACTGTCTCTTCAAAAGTATATCTCCATTTATTATACCAACAGGTGACTTATAAGACCCTTTACCTAATTCACATCGATAAAATATACTAGAAATTGGAGCACGCCAATCATATACAAGAATATCATCATTATCTGAATCCATTAGATTATATAGTCCAATATAAATTTTTTCTACATCATCAAAACTCTCTTCTATAAAATCAAACCTTCCAAAGTAAGGAGATTTCATCATTTTATTGTATCTTTGTATACGCCTTTCCGTACTAATATAGTCTTTAGTTCCCATATTGACCTCAGAGAGGAAGTGATTCATTTCTGGTATTCTATCAAAGTCCTCTGAAAAGTGAACACTTTCCTCCCACATTTCTTTTCTCGAAGCTACAACATCGCTAAATTTATTCTTTAAAGCATCTTCTTCCCTCTGAAGTTCCTTTTTAATTACATTTAGCGTCTTTTTAAGATACAAAGTTTCCTCTTCTTGATTTTGTTTAAAATCACTCATTTTATCACCCACCTATATTTTTTTCAAAAAACTATTGACACTATCATTAATTTTGTGCTATGATAATAGCATAAATTACAATATTAATGATATACTTGTGTTAAGTGTGTCTAAAATTTAATTATACTCTAAGTTTCTTTTAATGTAAATATAGTATATTTTTCCTTGCAAAATTTTAGATGAGCGATTTGCTGATCTTTTTTTATTATCAGTTCAATAAGCTATAAATGAATTTTTAAAATCAGATTTTAGTTTATAAATTTTGTATAAAAAGAATCTGAGTAAGTATCACTAAAATATTTTAGTGATACTTACTCAGATTCTTTTTCATATAGTCAATAAATAGCTCGTACAATTCATTTGCACTAGTTTTCTCGTAACTCAAAAAGTCTTTATCTATTTTTTTTAATTCTATTGATTTTACATATTTCTCCTTATCACTGTTATATATATTTATAGCTTGAGTTAACATTGATGATACATGCTTTTCTCCAATTTTCTCTAATATAGCAAGTGTTTCTGTAACATGTTTTGAATTTAGAAATAAGAACTGTTCAAAGCCACTACTTATCTTTTTATAATTTGGCATAACGGAATCATGCTTTAGCATACAAATTAAAGTATCAATTAACAGCAACTTACTTTCTTCTTCAAGCAAGTTTTCTTTTCCTATCACTATAGCTTTACCTCGTATAATCTCTAATATTTCATTAAAGCTATCATTATAGTTTTCTAATTTTGAAGCTTCCTTTATATAATCGTTATTTACAAAAGATATATATATATCTTTGGCAACAACTCTTAATTCACTATTATCAAGTAGTACCTGATATTCAAATTCACCTTCATTTGAAAGATAAACTTCACTATGTAACCAGCTGCTTCCTTCAATATTTCCCTCTACCTCCACGACTTTAACACCTTCAAAGTTTATATATGCCTTCCCCCAATCTCCATCTTTATATTCGACACACAATTTATCTGCAGAAGGTTGGTTTAATGATATTATTTTTTCTTCATGCATTTTGTAATACGGAAATCTTTTCATACTGCTTGGTAAATACTGCTTTATCGCTTTATATTGTTTATTATATCCATTACATGCACTTCTCCAAGTATACTCTATTTCTGATTTCCACTTTAGCAGCTTTTCATATAAATCCTTGGATAATAGATTTAACACTAAAAGCCTATAATCACATATATCTTTTTTAATGTAATCTGGCAAATACTTTTTTAACAGCCTTGTCTTTTCATCAATATAATCTTCATAATCTTTTTCAACATTATCATATCTATATATTTTTTTCACTTCATTTGGTAATTCTAAAATCACTTTTATTCTTTTTTCTATTTCATTTTTTAAAAACGTTTCAATATTATCTCCAGTATAACTCTTTAAATTTTTTTTGGGACTTAACTCAAATTCAATCCAAGAAGCAAATTGAATTTGTTCATATAATTCTCTTGTTATATACCTCATCGCCCATACCACCCTATAATTATATTAATCCCTATTATTTTTCTTCCTTTTTTATAAGTCTAATTAGATTGTCCTTATGTCTAATTATTATTAAAATAGCCGCTATTGTAGTAGCTATTGTTATTGACAAAGGTAATTTCATTATAGCGCATACTATAGGTATGGTTACGCCAAGGCTGATAGATCTAATTGATACTATACCTGTGAATAATCGCAAAATAAAATAAACAGCTACTCCAGATAATGTTGCAATAGGCGTAACAAATACAAATGCTCCAAGCGTTGTGTTTACACCTTTTCCTCCTCTAAAAGCAAGAAATGGAGTATAATCATGCCCTAATATTGCTGCTACTGCAATGCTGGAAAGATAAGCAGCTTTTGGAATAGGCAAGCTCATTGTATTTGATATGTATATTCCTATAATTACAGGAATCATACCTTTTGCAATATCCATTACTTGTGTAATAAGCGATGGTTTTCTTCCGACTATCCTTTTTACATTTGTTGAACCTATATTTCCACTGCCTTTTGTTCTAATATCAATTCCATACATATTCTTAGTAACTAAGTATCCTGTTGGTATTGATCCAAATAGAAAAGATATTATCACCGTTATTATAACAACCATTTTTTCACCTCTAACTATACAGAATTTATCTTACTTATGCTCAGTTTTTCTATATACTATATTTTACCATAAACCTATGAAAAAATATAATTTTCTCATTATTACTCTAAAATTGTAACCCTAAAAACCTGTAACTTTTTCCCCTCAAAATTATACTATATTTTTCTTAACAATTCCATTTAAAGCACAATAATCTGCAATTTGTATACATATAATTCTTTTTACTTATATATACTTGTAAAGAACGAAAAAAACTTATAGTTCATTGACAAAAACCTTATAAAACATTATAATTTAATCTATAATACATTGCTTATCAAACCCTTTTAATAAATATAAATAATTGTTAAGATCAAGCTTTCATAAAAACTCTAGATAAAATATTGCAAATTTAATTATATATTAATAATAAGAGGTGTGTTTAATGAAACTTTTTGCTACCGATTTAGATGGAACTCTTTTAAATTCAAATCATAAAATCAGCAAAGAAAATGCCGAAGCCTTAAAACTAGCTCAACAAACTGGAATGGAGATATCGATTGCTACTGGAAGGATCTACTCTGATGCCCTGCATCTGTGTAAAGAAGCCAATATAAATACACATATAATATCAAACAATGGTTCTATGGTTTTTTCTAAAGAAGGAAAAAAACTAAAGGCCTGGACTATAGATAAAGAGCTTATTGAATTTGTGTTCAATTGGCTTAACAAAAATGAATACTTCTATCAGATATGCACCGATAAAAATATATTTCTTCCATATAATGCAAAAGGCCTATTAAAAAAGGATTTTGACAATGTAAAAATAAATAATCCTTTTCTTGGCGAAGACCTTATCAATGATGTATCAAATTTAGTGTTTGCTCAGGAAGGTCTCAAATTTGTAAAGTGTAAAGATGATATTTTAAAATCAAATTTAGATTTTTGCAGTATAACAGCTATTTCCCTTGACAAAGACAAGCTTAATTGTGGTAGGGATTATTATAAAAATTTCAAAGAATTATCTATGGTAATTTCACATGAGTATAATTTCGAATTAACTAATAAAGATGCTTCTAAAGGTAATTCTTTGGAATATTTAGCTGATTATTTAGGAATTCCTCTAAGTGATGTTGGAGCAATTGGAGATAACTATAATGATATATCTATGTTTAAAAAAGCAAAAATAAGTGTAGCTATGGGAAATGCTGATGCTGCCATAAAAGAAATCTGCAGACATGTTTCTGTTTCAAATGATCTTAATGGAGTAGCTCATTTTATTAACAAATTTATGAATAAATTAAAAGCTCAATCCACTCCGGCGTAACCTTTTAGGCGTAACGGAAGGATTAGATAAATACTACCGAAAGTAGACTTACACTCCGGTATATAAGTCTACTTTCTGGTGTGTTTATCTATAGATATCTACATTTCAAATACTTCTAAAAATAATTTCTCATAAGATCTTCTAAATTATCTCTCCTTCTAATAACTTTTATTTCTCCATTTTCTTTGATAAGAACCTCCGCAGGTCTAAGTCTATTATTATAATTAGAACTCATTACATAACCATAGGCCCCTGCATCTAGTACACCCACAATATCCCCTTCTTGTATTTGTGGTAAAATTATATTTTCAGATAGTATATCTCCACTTTCACATATATTCCCTACTATAGTAACCTCTTCACTTTCACTAGTTAAATTATCATTCTTTTTATATACTTCAATATCATGATGTGAATTGTATATGACAGGCCTTGCAAGAACATTAAATCCTAAATCTGTACCCACATATTTTCTATCATAATTCATTTTTATAGCATGTACTGTCCCTAAAAGCACACAACATTCTGCAGGTATATATCTTCCTGGTTCTATTTTAAATTCAAGTTCTTTTCCATGCTTTTTAGTCCAATTATATATTATAGAGTCAAGTTCCTTTCCTACAGCTTCTAAATCTAATCTTTGCTGATTCTTCTGCTTTTTATATGGTATACCGAAGCCACCTCCCATATCAATAAACTCAAGTTCTTCAAAGTTTTCAGCAATAGAAAGTAAAGCTTTCACACTTTCTAAATAGGTACTTTTTTCCATGAAGAGGGAGCCTATATGCTGATTTATGCCTATAAGTTTTAATTTATACTTATTGACAATCTCTTTAACCTCATTAATATATTGTGGATCCACACCAAATTTAGTCTTTTTCCCTGCTGTAACTACTTTTTCATTATGTCCTACACCAACCCCTGGATTAAATCTAATCGCTACTGAACCACCTCCATTTATTTTTCCAAAAAGCTCTAGTTGCGAAAGAGAATCTACACTTATAGTAACTCCTTTTTCTATAGCATATTTGAATTCTTCAGCAGACACATTATTGGGGATAAAGAAAATTTGCTCCGGTTTAAATCCAGCCTCAAGCTGAACATATATTTCCCCAGGAGACATAGCATCTACATTAAGACCTTCTTCTCTTACAATTTTTAATATATGAAAATTGCTATTTGCCTTTGCAGAAAAACTAACAGAAAATCTATCATACTTTAAAAGATTTCTCATTTCCCTGCATCTTTCTCTTAGAATTCCTTCATTATATACATAAAGTGGACTTCCATATTCCTCTATAAGTTCATTTGGTGTTGTGTTTCTATAAAAGTTCAAATTTTCTGTAATCTTATTAAATTCATTATCCATAATTTTTTACAACTCCTTTTAATACAGTTTCATTATAGTTATTATAAGAATCTATTGTCTTTATATAAAGTGACAGTTATACTTATTTTAATGATGACAGATTATATAAATCTAAGGAGGTAAAAGTGTTAGAATTATTGCCGCATTTAAATTATAAAGAAAAAATTCCTTTGTATATACAGATTTATAAATACATTAAAGATGAAATTTTGTCTGGAAAAATCCCCTCTGAAAGTAAGCTTCCATCTATAAGAAGCTTGGCTAAAGATTTAAAGCTTAGCAAAAATACAATTGAATCCGCCTATGAACAGTTAATTGCTGAAGGCTACGTGAAATCTAAAAACCGTTCTGGTCTATATGTAGAAAGACTGGACAATGAATTTAACTACTTAAAAAGTATCAATTTAAACTCATATAAAGAAAAAGTTAATAATATTTACGAACCAATAGTAAGGTATGATTTTAGTAGTGGCCAAATTGATTTAACGTCCTTTCCCTACACTAAGTTTAGGAAAATATTAGAAAACTGCGTAAATGAATATTCTAAGGAACTGCTTTTATATGGTGATCATAAAGGTGATTATGGTTTAAGACACGAAATTTCCAAATATATTCATCATTCTAGAGGAGTTACTTGTTCACCAAATCAAATAGTAATATCTTCAGGAACCCAACAATCCTTAACTTTATTAGCTCACATACTTTCAAATATTCATACATCTATAGCTTTTGAAGAACCTAGCTATTTAGGTGCAAAAGCTGTATTTAAACATTTTAACTTTAATATCACTCCTATTAACTTAGAAATAGACGGTATAGATATTGGATCTTTGTATAAAAGTATATCTCAAATTGTATATGTTACTCCCTCTCATCAATATCCTTATGGTATGGTTATGCCTATATCAAAAAGACTAAAACTACTTCAATGGGCTGAAGAGAAGGATGGACTCATAATAGAAGATGATTATGATGGAGAGTTCAGGTACAAAGGAAGGCCTATTCCATCATTACAGGGACTTGATAAGATAAACAGAGTTATATACCTTGGAAGCTTTTCAAAATCACTAATGCCATCAATGAGAATAAGCTATCTAGTACTTCCAGAAGCACTTCTCGATATTTATGAAAAACAATATAAAATTTATGAACAACCTGTACCTAGATTGCTACAAAAATCTCTTGAAATTTTCATGAAAGAAGGTCATTGGGAGAAACATTTAAGAAAATTAAGAGTATTGTATAAGAAAAAACAGGAGATACTAATAAGTTCTATAACAGAGCATTTAGCAAAGAGTGTAACTATTATTGGTTCCGATTCCGGTCTTCATATATTGCTTAAAGTTAATACAAAAATAAGTGAACAAGAACTGGTTGATAAAGCTTTGAAAGCTGGTATTAAAGTAAATCCTACTTTAGTTAACTGGATAAATCCTCCCACAAATTCCTTGCCAGTTATTTTCATAGGTTTTGCTGGAATAGAAATAGAAGACATAACAAATGCCATAAAGGATTTAAAAGAATGTTGGTTTCAATTTTAAGTTTCTCTATAAATAAGGGGGCCGTCGCACTTAGGTAAGTACGGCAGTCCCTTTATTTAGAAAACACCTTTGATTTTCCTATTAGCTGTATCTTTTTACATATGCACACCTTTTGCATAACTCTTCTACAGCACGTCTTCTTGAAAATCCATCATATAAATTTTTTGCTCTTTCTGAAGCCAATATTTTGTCTATGGGAGTTTCGAATATATTTCCTAATGCTATATTACTTTCACTATCTAAACAGCAAGGGACTACAGTTCCATCTACTAATATTCCCATTTGATCCCTTAATCCATAACAAAATACTTTATCATCTGTATTAATTTTGTTAATATCAGGCCACTCAAATTTTTCTGCCATATTTAAATACACATTGTTTCTTAGCTTTACACTATGAGATTCTTGAAGCTTTTCACTTAATTTAAAGTCTAGTTTTAGCTTAGTTTCTAACATATTTAATATATCTTTATTTGCTTTATTACTTCCCTTTAGCAAGGCACTATCCATATTCCATAATCTAATAGAGCAAATAATATTACTTTTTTCATTTGCCTCTAATATGAAATCTACTATATTATCTATATACCCATTTAAATCTTCAGCTTTATCATTTGCTTCAAAGCTACTAAGTGATATATTAACTTGTCTCAATATAGATGATGAAATTAAAATATCCTTAACACTATTTATTAAAGTTCCATTAGTGGTTATGTTAACCTTTAGCCTATTATCATGGCTTATTTCTAGAAATCTACCTAAGTTAGAGTGCAAAAGAGGTTCCCCCATCAAATGAAAATATATATGATCTGTATAAAGTTTTACAGATTTCACTATATGTTCAAAAGATTTCTCATCCATAAATTTTAACTTTCTCTCTGTTTTAGGGCAAAAATTACAGCTTAAATTACATATGTTCGTTATTTCAATGTATACCTTTTTGAATTTCTTCATTCGTTAACTCCTGTTTTCTACAAGTATATTTTAATTAAGAATCCCTTGATTTTATTTTTTAGTAATATTTAATAATTTTAGAATTATTACTCAATTATATAAATTTTCTAGGATTACTTTTATCATATTGTAGTATAACAGGATTATTGTATTTTTTACAATCTTTTTATCTAAGGAAAATATATTATATTAAAATTCTTTAAGTACTTTTCCTAACCTTTTAATTCCCTCTATAATCCTCTCATCTGGCATATTGGAATAGTTTAATCTAAAAGAATTTTTATTATTACCATTTGGAAAGAAAGATTCACCAGATACAAAGGCTACATTATTCTCTATTGCCAACTTAAAAACTTCATTGGTATCAATGTTTTTCGGAAGTTCTACCCATATAAATAGTCCGCCGTCTGGTAAAGTGTATTTTGTACTTTCCGGGAACTCTTCTTTAATACACTTTATCATTAATTCTCTTCTATGCTTATAGGTTTCTCTAATTTCAGATATATGAGCCTCTATATCAAACATTTCCATGTATCTTGCTGTCATAATTTGTGCAAATATATTAGTATGCAAATCCATACTTTGTTTAAATGGTACATACTTCTCTATAAAACTATTATCTGCACATATCCATCCTATTCTTAAACCTGGAGCAAATATTTTTGAAAAGGTACTTAAATAAATTACCCTTCCTTCTGTGTCAAAATGCTTTAAAGGCGGCAACTTTTCCCCTGAAAATCTTACTTCTCCATAAGGATTATCCTCTATTATAACTATGTCAAATTTATTTGCTAATTCTATTAATTTTTTTCTTCTATTTAAACTCATAGTTCTTCCTGTAGGATTTTGAAAATCTGGTATAGTATAAATAAATTTTGCATTAGGATTGCTAGTTAATGTTTTTTCAAGTTCCTCCATAATCATGCCTTCTTCATCCATAGGAACCTCTTGAAAATTTGGCATATATGCATTAAAGGCATTAATTGCCGCAAGATAAGTTGGGCTTTCACATATTATAGTATCACCTTCATCAATAAACACTTTACCTGAAAGATCTAGTGCCTGCTGTGATCCTGTAGTTATTATTACGTTTTCTAGAGAAGTTTCCACTTCTAAGTTTTTCATTCTCTGACAGATAGCCTCCCTTAAAGGTACATAGCCTTCAGTAGTGCTATATTGAAGAGCTGCTTGTCCATTATTATTTAAAATATCTTCACATACTTTTTTTAGTTCTTCTATAGGAAAATGCTCTGGTGCTGGTAACCCTCCAGCAAAAGATATTATTTCTGGTCTTTCTGTAACCTTTAATATTTCGCGTATTTCTGAAGCTTTAACATAATTATTTCTTTTAGAAAATCTATTTTTCATTTACGAATTCCCCCTTAATAAAATTTTAAAAATTTAGCGTATTAAAATTTGCAAGGATAACTCTGTTTTTATTAGTTTTTATAGATAAACTAACCTACAGCTGCCTCATAATATAAAATCCTGTTTGTATACCTAAAGCATTTATAAAATTATACTATAGGCATTTTAAAACATTCTGCATCTTCAAATGAATAAGCGCTTTTTTCTATTGTTTCTTTTACAGCTTCTACCAATTTACTTATACCTTCATTTATATTTTTAATGCTTTCAAAGGTAAAGTTTAACCTAATGTAGCCTTCTCCATCATTTTCTTCTGGATAAAATACATTCCCAGGAGCATATATTACTCCTTTGCTTGATGCCTTCTCAAATAATTCACGCTGTGAAATCCCTTTAGGCAGCTTACCCCATATATAATATCCACCCTCTGGAATATTGAATTTAATACATTGATTTTCATCTTTTTTAAGCGCTTTAATCATAACATCCCTTTTCTTTGAATAATTTTTGCAAATCAATTTTATATGACTTTCATAAAATCCTTCACGTAAAAAGCTATCCAGCAGATATTGAGCTGGTGCATTTGCATGAAGGTCTGTCATCTGTTTTATCATAGAAAACTTTTTAATTACCTGGGTTGATGCAGCTACCCAGCCTATTCTCATGCCTGAAAACATAGCTTTTGAGAAAGTTGATAAATAAATAACATAATTATGCTTATCAAGAGCTTTTAAGGTCGGTATAGGTACACCCTCATATCTAATCTCTCCATAGGGATCATCTTCTATTATGGGTACCTGATATTTATAAGAAAGTTCTAAAAGTCCATATCTCCTCTTTAAACTCATAACTGTACCGGATGGATTTTGAAAGGTAGGCAAAGTATATATAAACTTAGGTTTATATTTATTGAGCAATATTTCTAATATATCTAACTGCATTCCCTCTTCATCCATTGGCACTCCTACAACTTTTGCTCCTGACAACTTAAAAAGTTGAATAGCTCCCATAAAAGTTGGTTCTTCTACAATAACTACATCTCCTGGACTTATAAAAGCTCTTGCTGAAAAATCTATTCCTTGCTGTGAACCTGAAAGTATCATTACTTCTTTAGGTGCAACCATTATATCTTTAGCTCTTAATAATTCACTTATGCTCTCTCTAAATGGATAATATCCCTCAATAGGACTATGAATAAGCATATCTTTTCCAGACATCTTCCATAGTTTATCCTGTATCTTAGTTATATTATCTACAGGGTACAGTTCCGGATCAGCTATGCCTGCTGCAAAAGATATTACATTTCTACATCCTAATGCATTCATAATGTCCATAATTGTATGTTCATTTAATATAGCTATATTGGAACCAAAAAATTGATACCAAGACAAAGGTATTACTTTCCTTTCTTTTTTAGAACCTTCACTGCAACTTTGAATAATAACTCTAGTTCCTTTTCCCATGTGAGATTCTACAAGACCTAATGCTTTCAATTCTTCATAAGCTTTAACAACTGTGCTTCTACTTACTCCGAGAGTTTTTGCAAGCTTTCTCTCTGGCGGAAGTAGGAAGTCCTTTGTCATTACACCTTTATAAATCATTTCTCGTATTTGGTTTTTTATTTGTATATAAATTGGTATAGTTGAGTTTTTTTCTATGGAAATGCGCATTTAAACCACTCTTTCTGAAGTTTCATAAATGTTACGGTACCATTAGATATAATAATATCACTTTTCTCCTAGATTAAAACTACCAATTGGAATATTCCAAAGCAGTCCAATATATATACCCGCACCAGAAAGTAAATTTATACGCGGGGAGATGTTACCAAAGCCGAAGGCACATATAAAAACTTTTTTATATGCTCTTATTATTCAACTATAACTAAATTTACATTATTTTTTTCTAGAATCTTCATGAATTCTTCTTCTGGATATGCATCTGTAATTATTAGGCTTATACTTGAAAGATCACACACCTTAAAGCCTGATATCTTATTAAACTTTTTATGATCCACTAAGACTATAGACTCTTTTGATTGCTCTACCATTTTTCTCATCACTGCTGCATCTTCATCATCAGCAACAGTAATTCCATTAGCAGACACAGCCAGTGCTCCTAAAATAGCTTTATCAGCAAAATAATATGACAACATATTTATAGTAGCAGTTCCATATAAATACCTATCTTTATTGTTTAATTTTCCTCCGAGAAGAAAAATTTTTATATTAGACTTTTGAGAAAGTATATCTGCTACATTTATTGAACTGGTTATTACATTGCAAACTTTATCTTCAAGTAATTCTGCACATGCCTGAACTGTTGTTGAAGTATCTAAAATTACAGTATCTCTTTCTTTAATAAGAGAAGATGCTAATCTTGCTATTTTATGTTTTTCTTCTACATTAGAAAGAAGCCTTTCAGAGTAATTTTTTACTTCCTCATTTGTTATTGGAAGTATTGCACCTCCATGAGTTCTGACAATGGACCCTTGTTTCTCTAAGTTTACCAAGTCTCTTCGTGCAGTGTCCCTTGAAACTTTATAAAGTTTACATATTTCTTCTACACTTATTCTTCTATTTTTATTTAAATACTCTAATATAAGCTGCATTCTTTCCTCTTGATACAAATTTACCACCTCTAAACAAATAATATCCTCATTTTATATTACCACTTCTTAAATAATAGTAAATGCCTATTAGCTAAGTTCCCAAATATCTATTTGTGTTTAGATAAAACTTGTAATATGATTAATTCATGTTATAAATGCTGAGAAGGTGAAGTTAATGAAAATAACAATTCTTATAGAAAATAATAAGGACGATGCAAGAGATTTAATAAATGAACATGGGTTATCTCTTTACATAGAAAAAGATGATACACGTATACTTTTCGATACTGGCAAAAGTGATAACTTTATCAAAAATGCCGAAAAATTAGGAATTAACTTAAAAGACGTGGATCTAGTAGTTCTTTCCCATGGACATACTGATCATGGCGGAGGGCTTTTAGCTTTTTTAAAGATAAATAGTAAGGCTAAAATATATATGAAAAGAAAGGTACAAGAGAAATATTTTACAGGGTTTTTACTTTTTAAAAAAAATATTAGTATAAGTAGAAATATATTTGAAAAGCATTCTAATAGAATAGAGTATGTGGATAGCTTTACCGAAATAGTAAAAGATATTTTTATCATCACTGATATAAATAAGCATTATAAAATTCCAGATGGAAACAAATATTTGTTTGTAAAAGATGGAAATAGGCTTGTCAAAGATAGCTTCGATCATGAATTAATTATGGTTATAAAAGAAAATGAAGCTATATGTATGTTTACTGGCTGCTCTCATAACGGCACTGTCAATATGATAGAATCTGTTAATAGTTTTTTTCCACATGCTCATATTAGAGCCTTAATAGGCGGCTTTCACTTAGTTAAAATACCTGCTATAGATGCCATTGGCCCCTCAAAAGAAGAGATTGATTTACTGGTAGATAAAATTATAAGTAAAAATATAAATGAAGTATATACCGGACATTGTACAGGTGAAAAATCCTATAAAAAATTAAAGTACTTTTTAGGGGACAAAATTCAATATATGAAAACTGGAACTCAGATACAAATATAGACCAAGTCGTGTATAAAAAGTACTATCCACTTTTTGTACACGACCTTCTATTTTAGGCTACTATTTGTTCAACTTGAAATAAGTCTTCTTTTATTAAAATGTTGGCATGTTATCTAAGTTGTCACCCTCATTATCATTAGGATTACTTCTTAAATACTCTCTTCCGTTTCTTGCCTTGCCTACATTCACTCCTTCAATTAAATCGTCTTTAACCATCATAATTGCCTCATCAATTGAATAAATATTACCATTCTCTAGCATTATGTCAGTAATATCCCCATCATTATTTTTTTTAACTTTTACTACTTTTGATTTATTATCCACAATTACTACCTCCTGCTTTTTTAATGAATACTGCTGGCCTATAGTTATTAAGTATTCTATTATTAGTATCTGAAATATTTTCTCCGATATACCTCAACTATTACCTTTTTATTTTAATTTAAGCATTAATTAGAATAATTGCAGATGAATTAAGTTAATCATCGGCCGTAGGTATCTATAAGTTTGGCACATAGCTCTTCAATACTTTTAGCTTTCCTTTAATCTCATATTCCCCAAGAGCTGCTGGAATTAAAAAACTATCTCCTTTTTTTATAGCTTCACTGACTCCTGAACTTACGATTTTGCCTTCGCCATCTACACATGTAAAGATATAAAACCTTTCCTTGTCACTACTTTCTTTCACTTTATCATAAATATCATACATTTCTAATATGAATTTTTCACAAGTGCAGTACTTTATCTTGTTATAACCATTATAACCAATCTTTTTGCCAACATTTCTCTCTCCCTTTAACTCAAGATTAACAACATCTAAAGCTTTTTGAATATGAAGTTTCCTTCCTCTGTTATAATCATATACTCTATAAGTGGTATCACTGTTTTGCTGTATTTCTGCTATTATAACACCTTCTCCAATTGAATGAATTAACCCACTTTCAACAAAATATACATCACCTTTTTTTACAGAAATTCTATTCATATAATTTTCAAGTTTTCCTTCTTCAATAGCTTTCTTAAACTGTTCTTTTCTACATCCTTCCTTTGTTCCAACCACTAAATTTGCACCTTCAAAAGCTTCAACAACATACCATACCTCTGTTTTTCCACTCTCGCCTTCTACTCTCTTTGCATAACTATCATTAGGATGTACCTGAACAGATAAACTTTCCTTTGAATTTATTAGTTTAATCAAAAGTGGAAATGCTGTTTTATCAACTTTTGTTCCTAGTAATTCTTCTCCTTTCTCTTTAATCAATTCATCTAATCTCTTACCCTTAAATTCACCATTAGCTACAACACTCATACCGTTTTTATGACATGCCACATCCCAGCTCTCTCCTATATTCCCATCCGGTAGGTTGTCTCTAAATAGTTCTAAGTCTCTTCCTCCCCATACTTTTTCAAAATATAAATTTTCAAATTTTATAGAATACATGTTATACTGGTTCCTCCCAAAATAACATTTCTATATCATATTCAACTCTCTATCTAATGTTGACTGTAACCTTTGCATCTTCTCTAAGTTCATATACCTTTCCACAATCCTTGTCATATAGCTTATATTTCCCTTGTTTACTTAAAACAGGCAATTTAGCTAGCCTTACATCCTGCGTTTTATCTTCATTAACTTTCATCCTTGAAGCTACCTCCACTGCATTGCCTCCTATTCATGGTGTATTCACCTTAGCTAAAGTTTTTTACATCTATTAGATAAATAAGGACGAGAAAATGTTCACATTAATGTAAAAAAATTACCTCCAACTATCTTAGAGGTAATTTTCATTAATCCATTAATATGTTATTATGACTTATATTTCATGTTAAAGTTTACTTATCTTCTAAACTTTCCATTATAGCTAAAGCAACAGATCCTACTACACCAGATTGCTTACCCAGAGCTGCAGGAACAACTCTACAGTTTTCTCTTAAAACCTTAAAACATCTTTCGCCGACTACTTTGTTAACTCTATCAAAGACTATATCCCCCGCCAAGGACACGCCCCCTCCTAAAACTACTACTTCTGGGTCCATAATAGTTATGATGTTTGCTATACCTATTCCAAGATATTGAAGACATTTATTTAGCACATCCAAGGATAACTTGTCGCCTTTTTTAGCTTCTTGAAAAACCTCATAAGAAGTCACGACCTCATAGTTTTTCAAGGAACTATCTGCTCCAGCTTTAAGATGTTCATTAGCAACTCTAGCAATAGCTGTACCCGATGAAAGTACTTCCAAACATCCATAATTTCCACAGTTACATCTTGGTCCATCTGGCAATATAGTACTATGTCCCAATTCTAATGCATTGCAGGTGTTTCCTCGATAAATTCTTCCTTCCACAATAGCACCAGCACCAATACCAGTGCTTACAGTAATATATACCATATTTCTTGTATTTTTACCTGCTCCAAACATAAATTCACCTATAGCAGCAGCATTGGCATCATTTTCTAAATATGTAGGTATTTCAAATCTATCTTCTATAGGCCTAACAAGTTGAAAATTTTTAAAAGGTATATTTGGAGTCTCTATTATTACTCCTTTTTTGGAATCTAACGGACCTGGTGATCCTATTCCAATAGCCTTTATTTCATCAACTTTCTTACCTGTAACTTCTAATATTCTCTCAATAGCATAAATTATTCGTGATAATACCGCTTCTTCTCCATATTTAGCGTTGGTAGGAATAGTATTTTCACTTAATATATTTCCATTTAATTCTGCAAGAGCGGTGCTAATCTTTGTACCACCTAAATCTACTCCAATAACATATTGCTTTTCCATAGTAATTCTCCTATAACTTTAAAATGCATTATTTCAAAATACTTCCTTTGTCCAGCATATACTTTTCTTTGATATTCTCTCTAAACTCAAAACAAATTCTGCTCTGTAATAGTATCTACTTTTCCTCTTTTGAAAATACCTCCTCTCTTTCCTTAATAACTGGAAGCAAAGTATTTGTTTTTACTAATTCTATAAGCTCTTATAGATATCCTCTATATTTATAACTAAATCTCTAATAGTTATAAATAAACACGGCCGACACTTAACTTATGCTCCGGGATATATTTATTGAAAGAAGCAGTGTTTTTAACACATATAAAATACAAAAATGACAAGTTGGTACTTGAATAGGTTAATCTTTAAAGTTAACGATCTATAGAGAACAGCACCAGAAAGTAAACTTATACGCAGGTAGATGTTACCAAAGCTGAAAGAACATATAAAAACTTTTTTATCATTCTTAGCGAAGTATTTTAGAAAATCTTAGAGGCTTTTATATGTTTGAGGTACGAGTTTATAAAAGTTTCTTAGATTTTCTAAATACTGAGCTTTAGAATGATTAAAAGTTTTTATAGTACTGAAGCTTGGTAACATCTACCGGAGCATAAGTTTACTTTCGGTGGTGTTTGTCTATATAGGAGGAATTGTTTATTCCCCTATCCTTTAATGAAAAGCCCTCCAAAAGCCGCCTTTGGTATCTATGATATCCATAATCTCAGTAAATGGAATATCGAAAGTAACAAATCCAGATGAATATGGAGCAATTTCATAAGGATCAAAATAAATATGCAGCGCATCTTCCGTTACATAAAATGGTTGGTTAGGCTTAATTCCTTCGTATTGATCCTTCCAAATTCCTAATTCTTCTCCCTTTTTATCTATCTGTTTTTGTATTATGTCACTTAACCTTTTTACATAATTGCTGTTCTTTTTAAATAAATCTTTAAGTTCGTAAAAATCTCCATTTTTCAAATTAATATGAACATAAATTTGAGTAGGCATACCATGCGCTGCACCAAATGGATAATTATATCCCCAAAGCTCTAACACTAACAAATCTTTTTTATAAAAGGTAATATCAAACCCTCCAAGATAGGAATAATCCAACTGTTCACTGCCTACATCCTTTAGATTAGAAAGTTTCTTAAGCTCATCATTTATTATCCTCTCCTTATTTTTGTCTTTGGCTCCGCTAAGCTGAGGATAGTATACAAGATAGTCCCTATTAGGTTTATATTTTTCTTCATTTAGGATGTAACCATTGTTAAGTGGAACCTCAGTATTCTGTCTCCAAATAAGTTTACCTGCTTTATCATAATAGGAAAGTCTATAATCCACATTAGCTTTAATTATATTGTCTAACAAAGTCAAAGTTCCAGAACCCTCAACTTTAGGTAAGCTATCTACTCTTTTTCCTTGCTTATCAATAAAATAAGTAAATTTATTATCATAAACAGATGCTAAATTATTTTTATATTCTGATACACCATAATAGATAAACCCTGTTAAAACTTTGCCTTTACTATCTGAAATAGCATACTTAGATGGCATATAATTAGCCTCATCCTTAATAGGGATTCCTACAGCAAATCTGTCTTCGCCTAAGAAGTCAATTCTATTATACTTAGGCTGAATAGTATACTCTCCATTTCTATTAATAACTCCAAATTTTATTATGGTGTCCCCTTCACCTACTATAGCAGTTCCATTTTTAAAACTTTCTACTGATCCATATTTAGGAGCAACTATTATTTGTCCATTTTCATCCATCAATCCAAACTTTCCATCAATCTTTTCTTTAAAAAATAATCTTCCTTCACTTATATCCGTCACCTGTTCATACGGAAAAGTCTTTAAAATTTTACCGTTTAAATCGATAACTCCATATTTTTCATTTTCTAGTTGTACTACCGCTCTTCCGTTACTAAAGTTTCCAGCTGATAAAAATTGTGGAGGCACTACTACTTTACCTTGTAAATTAATATATCCATACTTCCACTGATCGCCTTTTTCTACTATTGAAAATAATGCTCTTCCATTATAAAATTCAGATATGAAGTTATCATTTTCAAATAACTCTTTTCCGCTTTCATCAATGACTTTATACTTTTGATTATCTGTAACAATGGCTCTCTTTTCTTTAAATCCTTGGATGTCTGAGTATTTAGGCTGTATTACATAGTTTCCAAATTCATCTATTGCACCAGCCTTATCATTTATTCTTACTATAGCTAACCCATTTTCTTGAAAATCTTCTGCAGAATCAAATTTAATTGGAATTATTAATTTTCCACTAGAATCAATATATCCATATCTTACTCCTTCTATCTCTCTCCTAGATGCTGGATATAACTCTATTTTCTTTCTTGGCACATTGAATGGTTCTTTTTTATTTACAACTTTTTTTAATGTTCCATCCATCCATGTCCATACATTTAACTCATACCACATATCATCAATTTTCCACTTTACGATGATATCTTTCTTGCCATCTCCCGTACAATCTCTTAAGTGAAAATCATATATCCTGTAGATTTTTCCTGGAGTATGTCCTATGTTGTACCAGTAATATCCTTGCTTTTTAAAAATACTCAAATATTGTTTTCCCATAAACGTATATGCTACTACAGCTTCAAACTTACCATCTCCATCTAAATCACCAAGCCTTACTGACTGCTTTAAATATGTGATAATTTCTGCTCCAAAAGGTAAAAGTATAGAGAAAAATTTTTCTATCTTTGAATTTCTAAAGTCCACAAAATCACTCCATAATTATTCATATCTGTATATTTTATGAATCTCACTCAATATTTGTGCAATAAAAACCGCAGAATTTTTCTATCCTGCGGTTTTTTTATATTAAATTCCTAATAATTTTTTTGTGTGTTCTTCTACCATTTCTGGTGTAATATCAGTTTTTCTAGCAACACCAGTATCTATTGCTGCTCTTGCTACATAAGCAGCTACCTTTGGTGCTATTCTTAAATCAAAAGCTTGTGGAATAATATAGTCAGTTTTTACTTCCTCTTCGCTTATAAGCCCTGCTATAGCATATGCTGCTGCTACTTTCATATCTTCATTTATTTCCTTTGCACGTACATCTAATGCACCTCTAAAAATACCTGGAAAAGCCAAAACATTGTTTATCTGATTTGCATAATCAGAACGTCCAGTACCTACTACTGCTGCACCAGCTTCTATTGCTTCTTCTGGGAATATTTCAGGTACAGGATTTGCCATAGCAAAAATTACTGCACCCTTATTCATTGTTTTTACCATTTCCTTAGTAAGCACTCCAGGAGCAGAAACTCCTATGAACACATCAGCACCCTTTATAGCATCTTCTAGAGTTCCTTTTACTTTTCCGCCATTAGTAATTGATGCCATATTAGCTTGAGCTTCATTCATCCAGCTTTCACCTTCACATAAAATACCCTTACGATCTACTAAAATTACATTTTTCAAACCAGCTTTTAATAGAAGCTTTGTAATAGCTATTCCTGCAGAACCAGCTCCGTTAAGAACTAATTTCACCTGGCTAAGTTCTTTCTTTACAACCTTTAACGCATTAATTAATCCAGCTAATACTACTATTGCAGTTCCATGTTGATCATCATGGAATACAGGTATATTTAATTCTTCTTTTAATCTTTTTTCAATTTCAAAACACTCTGGAGCCTTTATATCTTCAAGATTTATTCCTCCAAAAGTTGGCTCCATAAGCTTTACGGTTTCCACAATCTTATTTATATCTTTTGTATCCAAACATATTGGAAAGGCATCTACTCCTGCAAATGCTTTAAATAAAACTGATTTACCTTCCATAACTGGAAGTCCAGCTCCTGCTCCTATATCTCCAAGTCCTAATACTGCTGTACCATTTGTCACTACAGCTACCCAATTTCCTTTTGAAGTGTAGTCATAGATAGTGTCATAATTTTTATTAATTTCTAAGCATGGTTCTGCAACACCTGGAGTGTATGCCATCGTTAAATCTTCCTTATTTTTTACTGCTACTTTGCAATGCAGGGCAATCTTCCCCTCATTATCTTTGTGAAATTTTAATGCTTTTTCCCTTAGCTCACTCATTTGTAAGTCGTTACCTCCTAAATATCTGTTTTCCTGGTATACCAGGTTCCGTTATTACTACAGTATTTAGTATAACATTAAGTTTAACTTCTTTCAAAACTAAGGTTTTTAACCCAAATATTCATATTTTCAAAACCACCACATATATTGCAATTATTTATTAACCTTCCCCTAAATTTATAACCATGTTTACTTAATACAATATTAATACCTGGATTTACCGCTCTGGATAAACTATACAAAGTAATCAATCTTCTATTTCTAAGCTCCGCTTCTAAAAAGTAAATAATATTAGATAATATACCTTGACCTCTATATTGCGGATAAGTTGCACAGTCAGTCATCTCAGCATTTAAATTTTCTTCATCAATATCGGCAGAGGCAACGCCAATTACTTTACCGTCATCAATAGCTACTTTATATAAAATGTTTTTATTCATAGTCTTTCTTAAATATTCTTCATCATAAACAGGAGAAGGATATGTGAAAAACACATTATAGAATAGCTCTATCATGCCCTTTATGTCATTTTCGTTTGCGGTTCTTATCTCATATTTAAAGTTATTTTCACTATACACAAAAGTATTTCCTACATTTAAACTTTTCATTAAAAATATATTTTCTTTATCTCTATTTCTATAGAGCTTTCTGCTACTGTCAATAAAATAAGACATACAAAATGCATCTTCTCCTTTAAAATACCCATCTATTTTACCTTCTAGATGAAAACCTGCTTCAAGAAAACTTACATATGCTTCGTTATCACAATTGCAAATAACTTTACCTAAATGTTGCTTTGCTGCAAAATGCACTATTCTTCTTATATTTTGAGCAGATATATTATGAAATTCAATTATTTTAATACGGCTATTGGTATAGTCAACATATATTTTTGATTGATCTATTTTAGTGTGGTAGTTATCATTATTTAATTTACAGTGCTCTATATTCATTGAGATGTTCCCTCCTTTTTATTCTAACGTTGCTTCTTGGCGTTAAGCAAACTCTTTCATCTCTAAAAAGTTTTTCTAAGCCTTTATATTCATCATTCTTAAACTTTGCACACATTCCACAGTTTTTGCACTCATGCGTTTTATCAGATGGTTCAGTATAGGTGCATAATACACCTTCATAGTTCCTTAAAACTATTTTCTCAGGAGATTGAGATATTAAATATTGAGGATTTATAGGTATTTTTCCTCCACCTCCTGGTGCATCAACTACAAAAGTAGGAACTGCAAATCCTGATGTATGGCCGCGCAAAAGTTCTATGATTTCAATACCAGTAGAAACTGTTGTTCTAAAGTGTTCAATTCCCTCAGATAAGTCACATTGATATATATAATACGGCCTTACTCTATTCTTAACTAACTCATGTACGAGAACTCTCATGATATATGGGCAATCATTAATGTTTTTTAACAACACAGACTGGTTTCCTAGCGGAACTCCAGCGTCGGCAAGCATCTTACATGCTAACATTGATTCCTCAGTTATTTCCTTTGGATGATTGAAGTGAGTATTAATCCAAACTGGATGATACTTTTTGATAATATTACAAAGTTCGCTAGTTATTCTTTGAGGCATTACAACAGGTACTCTTGTTCCAATTCTTATAACCTCAACATGATCTATTTCCCTAAGTTTCTTTAATATGAAATCAAGTTTTTTATCTGAAATACACAGCGCATCTCCACCTGATATCAATACATCCCGTACTTCTTTATGCTTCTTAATATATTCAACGGCTTTTAAAATATTAATATCTGATAATGAGCTGTCCTCATGCCCCGCGAATCTCCTCCTTGTACAATGTCTGCAATACATCGAGCATCGTTCAGTAACAAGAAGTAATACTCTATCTGGATATCTATGAGTAAGTCCGGGGACTGGGGAATCAAGCGTCTCATGCAGCGGATCACTGCTGTCATATTTAGATATCTTTGTTTCCTCAATAGTAGGAATTGCCTGTCTTCTAATTGGACAATTATAATCATTAACATCAATTAATGTTGCATAATAAGGAGTTATTGCCATCTTAAGTTTTTTAAGACTAGCTTTTATGCCTCTTTTTTCCTCTTCTGTAAGCCTTACTACTTTTTCTAATTCCTCAACTGTAGTTATTCTATTAGCTATCTGCCATTCCCAGCTGTTCCACTGTTTTTCTGTAACCTCTCTCCATAGTGATATATCTTTATAGTTTCTTTTCAACTTAAAAACCTCCTTAAAAGGCAATGATAATCATATAAAATTACTTATATAACATCTGCCTGTTTTGATATATATAAATCTTCTATAACTTTTGATAAACATAAGACATCACTCATCTCATAAAAGCCTACTTTATTTTGTAAAAAATTTATTGCGTGAATTGCACCTAATGCAAAAATTTTTCTTGAAAAAGATTCATGAGAAATTGTAATTCTATCATGTTCTCCAACAATTAATACTTCATGTTTACTTATTACACCACCAGCTCGTACTGCTGCTATAGGGATTTCCCCACTGCTAACATCTCTTCCGGAATATATTAAACCTTCTTCTATTTCTTTAGCTATCTTTAATGCTGTACCAGATGGACTGTCTTTCTTATTTTTATGATGAATTTCTGAAATATGAAAATCATAATTGTTTAATAAAATAGATGTCAGCTTTACTAAAACCATCATCACATTAACCCCAAGTGTTATATTTGGTACATAGATTATTCCATTATGATTAACTTGAGTCAAATTTTCTATCTTTTTCAAATCTAATTCATTAAAACCTGTAGTACCAATAACCATATTGATCTTCATTTGCGATACTATCTCAGCATTTTTCAAAGTGGCTTCTGGCCTAGAAAAGTCAACTACCACATCAGGTTTATATTTTAATAAGTTCTCTTCTAATCTATCAGTGCTTTCTATTCTAATACCAGTTTCACTAGTTTCAACTATACAACCTAAATCTTTCCCCTCTTTATCACTACTAGGACTGCAAAAAACTGACACAAGCTCTATATCACTGCGGTCTAACAATACTTTAGCAATTTCCTTTCCTGTTTTACCAACACCAATTAAACATACTCTTATCATACTTAAACCTCCTTAAAATTTTACTAAAAAAGAACAAGCTGTAGAGAAGTCTCTACAGCTCACACAAAGCCTTAACATTCACAGGCATACCAAATAAAGCATATTAAGCATACCAAAAAACTTCTCTTCAACGCTTACGAGATTAGCTGACGGATTCGGGTCGAAGAAACTAACCCTACTTGTCTTAAAGACAAGACTCACCCCAAAAATTGGTTCTCCCGCTCAAATTGATTCAGCGCTTTAAACATTTATTAACTTTTACCGGGGGCATTACCTGTATATATAAACATATCATTATCACATATATATGTCAACATATATATGTGATAATATATATATCGACATATATTGACATGCATATATACAAGTGTTAATATTATATATTGTGGTCATATAAATATAATGAAGTAACTCTGTGTTGCTTTTACAAATTGAAATTTATAAATCATAGTAAGAATAAAGGAATGGAGGAATAAATAAATGATAGAAAGTGATGATAACGCTACTTATAATACTTTATCTCACTGGAATACCTTTAAATTCAAACTTATAATAGAAGGTATTATAGTAGGTATATTGACAGGGTTTATTGTTGTCTTATACAGATATCTACTAGAAAAATCATTGTATGTAATAGATGGTCTTTATATAGTGTTATCTCAAAAATATTGGCTTATCCCATTTTGGATTGTCACTTTAGCAATTATAGGTTATATAGTTGGATTACTAGTAAAAAAAGAACCAATGATTAGTGGTAGTGGAATTCCTCAAGTAGAAGGTGTACTTTTGAGAAAACTCCATATGAATTGGCTAAAAGTCATTATAGGTAAGTTTGTAGGTGGAGTATTATCTATAGGCTCTGGACTTTCACTTGGCAGAGAAGGCCCATCAGTTCAATTAGGCGCCGCAGTAGGTTTGGGGGTTAGCAGAGTTTTTAACAGATTGAAATTAGAAGAAAAATTTCTTATTACAAGTGGAGCTAGTGCTGGTCTTGCAGCTGCCTTTAATGCTCCTTTAGCTGGTGCAATGTTTTCATTAGAGGAAACTCATAAAAACTTTTCTCCACTAGTTTTACTTTCTGCGTTGTCAGCAGCACTGTCAGCTGATTTTGTATCTAGTGGATTTTTCGGTTTAGAACCAGTATTTGATTTTAAAAATTTAACAACACTAACTTTAAATTATTATTTTTACATAGCTATATTAGGAGTTTTAGTTGGAATTTTAGGAGTAGTATTTAATAAAACCATTATGAAAACCCAAGATATATATTCAATGCAAAAGTGGCTTCCCGCTGAATTTAAACCTATTGTTCCCTTAATACTTTCAGTACCACTTGGACTTTTATTACCTCAAGTATTAGGGGGTGGACATACTCTTATAATGTCATTGGTTAAAAATAATTTTCATATAAAAATACTTGTAGTATTATTAGTAGCAAAGTTTTTATTTACTATGGTAAGCTACGGTTCAGGTGCTCCTGGTGGAATATTTTTACCCTTACTTACTGTAGGAGCATTAATAGGAACATTATATGGAACTATATTAGTAACCATATTTCATTTTAATAGCATTTATATAAGCAATTTTGTAATTCTGGCGATGGCTGGATATTTTACTGCTGTTGTTAGAGCACCTATTACTGGAAGCATTTTAATTACAGAGATGACAGGGTCATTTAATCATCTGCTCCCTTTAGCTCTTATATCTATCATTGCCTATATTACTGCAGATCTTTTAAAATCAGAACCTATTTATGAATCCTTGCTTGATAGATTTTTAATGCACAATACTAATAATAAAACTATTAAAGATGATAAAACAAAAGCTATATTAGAAATTGCTGTATACATGGGATCACTGCTAGATGGTAAATGTATAAAAGAAATTGAATGGCCTAATAACTGTCTTTTAGTAGCTGTTAAACGTGGTGAAAAAGAAATCATTCCAAAAGGTAATACTTTAATTTGTCCTGGCGATTATCTCATTGTTCTAACTGATAATTGTGGAGCTTCTAAAGTAACTGAATCTTTGTTATCAATGGCAAATAGCTATGAGTCAAAATTCAAAACTCAATAATTATATTTTATGGAGGTCTCTTATGGATGAAAAACTTGTTTCAAAAAAAGAATTGATACAAAAAATGGAAGGACTTATATCAAATAACGATGGTCCCTTTAGTATAGTGGTAGCTGATGTCGATGATTTTAAGAATTTAAATAACTTATATGGTGAATCAGTTGGTGATGAAGTAATAAGAAAATTTATTTCCATATTAAACAATAATCTATCTTCTATTGATATAGTGTGTAGAAACGGTGATGAATTTAATATATTGCTTGTAAAAAAAGGTGCTGAAAGAAGTTTTATGGAACTAGAAGAAATAAGAAGATATTTATCTGATAATACTTTTGTTATAAATAATGGTGATAAAACAGAAAATATTTATTTTACTTTAAGTTTTGGAGTAGCAAGTTACCCAAGAGATGCTAAAAATGTAGTCGAACTTTTTAGAGTTGCTGATAGTGCTTTATTTAGAGCCAAAGAATTAGGTAAAAATAGAGTATGTCTTTCTGAAGCAGAAAGTATGGTTTTAAAATCAAATTATTTCACTAAAACTCAGTTAGATAGACTTTCCAGACTTTCTAAAGCAACTGATAGAACTGAAGCATTTCTCCTGAGAGAAGCACTTGATGATTTGTTCAAAAAATATAGCCGTTAGAAAGAACTTATACTTACACAATATAAACACTATCATTTTTATAATTACAGTAAATGATAGTGTTTATATTATTATGGAAATATGAATTATATTAAAAGTTATTTTTTATCATTTGTCTTATATATATCAGATTCATTTATATTATCAATACTACTTTTTTCATCTTTATTTTTTCCGTCTGTGTTTTTTTCAAATGAAACCTTAATATTGACCTTTCTATTCAATTTATTTTCTAAGGAACTTTCAATTGATGGAAGTATCTTATTTACTGAATCAGTATCTCCCTGTACTGTTGCTTCAATACTATATACTGCTGAGTTGCTTGAGTATGAGAATTTATAATCTATTAATTTAGCCTTTACTATATTTAAATTTTCCCTAATATTATATTCAATAATTTTATCTGTATTTAGTGATGGAATTGCGTTCTCTTTTATCTTGTCCTTTTCAGCATCTAAATCTGTATTTTTAGATTGAGCAGATTTAGTTAAAGCGTCAATCTCTTGTGCTAGTATTACCTTCATCTTAATCTCTACTGGTTTCTCAAGTACTCTTTCAAGATTATGCTCTGCAATACTTACATCATTGGAATTTAGCTTGTCCATTGATCTAACGACTGTTGTAATAAAATATTTATTATCTTTAAATTCATAAGCATAATTCACCAAGTCCACCCCATTGAGGGAACTAACAGTTGCTTTAAGTGAAGTATCTATAGTTTTTTTAGTTCTTTCTTGCAATATAGTTTTATACATAATAATAGATAAAGGTATAGAAATAGCAATAAAAGCTGCAATAGATATAACCAGTCTATTCCTACTATCTTGTGTTGTAATTGCTATTTCGTTCTGCTCATAAATTTCGTCTCTTGTAGTAAAGCCTGAAACTCTGAAAATTAATGCACTTGCTAAATTTATAGCCACTAAATTTGCTAAAAACAAGAGAAAGCCACCAAAAGCTATTCTATATTCACCTTGAAATAAGCCTGTTCCAACAACACAAAGTGGAGGCATGAGTGCAGTTGCAATAGCTACTCCAGGTATTACTGAACTCTCTTTTTTATGACACATAGTAAAAGCACCAGCCGCACCAGATGCTAGAGCTATAATTAAATCAATAATGGTTGGCTTTGTTCTTGACAAAATTTCATCTGTTAAGCTCCTTGTAGGAACTAAAATTGTTATGAAAATACTAACTATAACTGCTAGCAAGGCTCCAAATATAATATTCTTTACAGCCTTTCTAAACAGATCAGCATCACCAAGAGTCACTGCAAAGGACATTCCTATAATAGGACTCATGATAGGAGAAATAAGCATTGCTCCTATTATAACTGCAGTACTATTTGTAAGCAGACCTAAAGTAGCAACAACAGCTGCTAATACCACTAACAAATAGTAAGTAATTCCCCCTAAAGCTTCATTTTTGATAGTATTATGTAATTCTCTTCTTTTTTCTCTTGAAATCACTGGTAGTGATAATGTCATCCAATTCCCCCTATAATTCTAAAAAAATTTTCTATTATTTAATCTTCTGCTTAAAGTTCTACAAATAACTTAAACATTCAACAAATTTATTATAATTATATTATATATGTTTTTATTGTTCAATAAATAAATCATATTTGAATTTTATTTATAATTACCTTCTAGATATCCTTCTATATCTAGAATGACATTTAACAAATCTAGATATAGAAGTAAGTTAATTATTTATTGTATTGAGGCTCTTCTTGCTTTACAAAGTCAAGTCTTGTTTGTATTGTCTCTGACACGTTCTCCATTGTAGTAGAAAGTTGGTCGAACATTTGCTTTGCTTCTTGACTATCTGTATCCAATGAAAATGTCTTCATGTCTGAAGCTAATCCTTTAGCACTTGCAAGAGCCTGTTCAAGTTTATTTCCTGTTGGCATAAAAAATCCTCCTTTAATATATTTTTATATTATAAATACATAAATAGTATGTTTTTAATTGATATTAATATTCATTTTATTAGAATTACTGTATTATTCAATACCATATTCACCATGAGATTCTTCATCATTCATCTCCTTCTTTGATATACACAATCTTTTAGTATCATCTAATCCAGCATAAAATACTTCGGAAATATCTTTGATATTTTGACTATTAAGTTGAGATTGTAACCATTCTTTATTTAAACCTGCACTTGATAAATTTTCCTCCATTACATTTCCATCTAATATTATATCTCTCATAAGCCCTGTGCTTGTTGCTTGAATGTTCATTTGACCAGGAGTAAGTGGTTGTTTATCAGCTTTTGTTAACACTGACAATTCACCATCATTCTCCATTATGGCAAATTCTACATCTGCTAAATTAAAAGAATTTTTTTCTCTTAGTTTCATCATCAATTCATTAATTGTCAATCTAACATTTTTCATATTTTCTTCTACAATAGTTCCATTTTGTACTAAGGTTACTGGTTCAGAATCTATTATTTTTCTTGCTTTAAAGCTTTTAATATGGACATACCCTGTTATAATTATCAAAACAGATACTAAAATAAGTGCTGTTATAGCAGACATTGATGTGAACTGCTGCCCAACTATAGAATTAGCAATTATAGATCCCATTGAGACTCCTATAACAAAATCAAAGAATGTCATTTGAGCTATAAGCTTTCGTCCCATAAGTCTAGTCAGCAATATTGCCAAAATATAAACGCCGACACTTCTTATTATAGTGTTTAATATAACTCTATCCATTTACTTAATTCCTCCTCAAAATTTATACAAACTCTTGTTATTATTATTTACAATAGATTACCTAATAGTTATTTTTTAAATTTTCTATAAAATATTATATATCGACGCATTATTCCAGAGATTGCCTGAATTTTTTACGGAGTTTTTTGTAATATTAACTATATTTAATACACTATTAAATAGCGAATATATAAATTTTAAATCAAAATGCTATTAATCATAAAAAACAATTATTTTCTTCAGTAAAAAATGAAAAGATTAATTAACAACTAAAACTTAGGAGGATTCTATGGAAAAAGAAACACTTTCGCAGTACTATATCTTTTTAATATTAATACCAGTATTATGTGGAACTTTAGCACGATATCTTACTCTTATTGTTGATTACAGACAATATCCTAGTTATCCAAACGGATATTTAATTCACTTGGTAACTGGATTTATATCCTCTGGAATAGGTGCCATTGCCATTCCAGCACTGCTTGAAAAAAACTTTGAGGCAATCACATTTCTTTTTCTTGCTACTGAGCAATTCAGAGACGTAAGAAGAATAGAAAAAGAAAGCCTTCAATCCCTTGATGATGTTGAACATGTTTTTAGAGGAGAGGCTTATATTGATGGTATAGCAAAAACCTTTGAGGCAAGAAATTATTTTGCACTATTAGTGTCTTTTGTAACTAGTTTAACTATGCATATTGTCCCTCATAAAATAATGTTGATCAATATTATTTTTGGAATTCTTTCTGGAGTAATCACACTCTACATACTTAAAAACTTTTCAAAAGGTAAAGCTGTTCAAGATATCGCTGATATAAGCTTAGCTAAGATAACTGTGAAAAATTCAGATTTATATGTGGATGATATCTTTGTTACAAATCATCTAGGCACAGATAAATCTCGGAAGCTAGTACAAGATAATGGCATTGCTGCAATAATTCGTCCCAAAGAAGAACATTTCAATAGAATACTTAACCATAACGGTCAAAGGCAAGCCATAATATTTGAAATCTGCAGAGTTCTAGGATTAAAAAGATATCACTATACAAGACGTGATTATGAAACAGGAAGAATAGCAGTTGTAATGGTTCCAATTATTTACGACGAAGGAGCATTTATAGAGACTATTAAAAAAACTCCTCTTTTAGAAAGTATAAAAAAGAGTTATAGAATAATGGATTCTAATTTTAACAAATAGAAAGGATTGATATTATGGGAGCAGATTCATATAACACTGGCTATGAAATAGTAGCATATATAACCTTAACTAAAGACAGAGCACAAAATGGCAACCCTTTAATTTTAGTTGCTAGCAGTCTAGAAGAACAAAAACAACTAACAGAAGATGTTTCTAAAGCACTAAAGGCAGAAGTAGTTCAACTTACCTGTGGAGATTATATGATTATTAGTAAGAGTTAAGTGGCAGTAATCTTTATAACTTAATGTAACATAGAGTAAATAGTGGATATGCCCCACTATAGAAAAATATAAAATAAGGGGCTATTTTCTACCCAATATATATCATAATATTATTTTTTCATAGATATTAAACGACTTTAGTTTTATATATTAATTTTCCTAAACTATTAAATTTAATTATTTGATAAAATCGATTTGATTGCATTCTTTATCTCTTCATATCCAGTGCATCTACAAAGATTTGACTGCAGCCATTGTTCTATCACATGATCATTCGCATTTGGATGTATACTAGCTAAAGCATGACAAACCATCAAAAATCCAGATGTGCAATACCCACACTGAAATCCCCAATTCTCTACAAAGGCTTTTTGTATTGGCGCATTTTCTAGGCCTTCAACGGTAACTATCTTCTTACCTATTGCTTCAACAGTCAGCATTAAGCAAGATTTTATAGGCCATCCATCTACAAGAACAGTACAAGAACCACAATCTCCATTTTCACAGCCAGGTTTAGCACCTGTAAGTCCTAATTCATCTCTAAGAGTATTTAGTAGAATATCCGATGGTTTTGCCACAACCTCTTTATTTTCTCCATTAACATTTAATTTTATTATTGTTTTACCAGAGATTTTTAACATTTATTATCCCTCCAGCTTTTCTAAAACTTCTGTAAGCATTTTCTGTAACATAAATTTTCTAAAATCGTCTGACCCAGACAAATCACTTAATATTGAATCTGGCATATTATCGATTATATTATTTATTCTTATATTACTTGGAAGAATGGAATCATTTAAATAATCTTCAATTAAAGAAGACCTAAATGGGAAACTACAAACTCCACTAAAAGCTATGTTTATTCTATTATTATCCTTAAGTGCTACAAGAGTAATTAGTGGATAATCTATTTTATCATTTTTAGTTCTTTTCACATGTAAATATGGTAAGGACAGAAAATGATTCTCTACTTCTGCACTTACTATAAATTCTCCTTCATTAAGTATTATTTTCTTATTGAATATATCCTTTAATAAAACCGTATTTCTACCATTTGAATTTGCTATAACCACTTCACTATTACATATTAAAAGTGGTAATACAGCTTCTTTATATATAATTGTCCCTGCTATATTTCCACCTAAGGTGATTTTATCTTGCATAGTATGGTCTGCAATTCTTTGTACTGTCAGGCCAAGTAAAGGGAACAAGTTTGCTTCTGAAACTTGTGTAAGTGTAACTGCGGATCCTATAATTAGCTTATTATTTCTTAACTCATGAACATTACAATCAGCAATTCCTTTTATATCAATTACTGCATCAGTATATACATTATAGGCTCTTGACATGCTTATAATTTCACTTCCACCGCCATAATATAAAGGTTTCTTTCCTTTAGCTTTCAATTCAAAGTATAGTTCAATAGCTTCTTCAACACTTTCAGGTTTATAATAATCAAAATCAAAAGGTATCATATTTTCCTCCAGTCTTAAATTTCCAAATTTCTTCAGGTGTAATAGGTAGTTTATCAAATTCACACTGGGCTGCCCGTGAGATAGCGTTTGCAAATGCAGCCGGAATTGCTATTATGCCATGTTCTGCAAGTCCTCGTGCTCCAAAAGGTGCATCAATCTGAGGCGTTTCAATAAATTCAACCACATATTCTGGATTTTCACCGAACCGCATAGGTTTATAAGTTCGCAGTGAAGTGTTTTGAAGCTTAGCTTCAAAATCATATTCAAAGGCTTCTCTTGTAGCAATTCCAAAGCCCATATTAACTCCTCCCATTATCAGCCCTCTTGAAGTTTTAGGATTGAGTATTTTACCTGCATCTAAAACAGTAATTGCTTTTAAAAGCCTGTATGTAAAATTATTAGGATCATATTCGATTTCAACTGCTTGAGCACCTACAGTCCATGCTGGTCCTGGTTTACCTTTTCCTGTTGCTTCATCCAAATCAGTAATATGAAACATTATAAAACTGCCGCGGCCAAGTATTTGTCCTTCAACTGCAAGGCCATTTGGTTCTTTATGACCTCGAACTAAATCCTTAAACGAAACATATATCATAGGATCTTGCTTTAAGTAAACTTTTTCTTCTGCAATATCTAAATCTTCTGGGGGAGATTTCATAATATCAGCAGCTGAACTTTTAAGCTGTTTTATAAGATCATCAGCAGCCCTAAGCACTGCTCTGCCTGCCATATAGGTTGACATACTTGCAACAGTTTTCCAATGCTCTGGTGAAACTTGAGTATCAACTCCCATGAATACATGAATTCTCTCTACATCCATTTTTAATTTTTCAGCAAGTATTTGAGCCAGCGTAGTTTTGGTTGACGGACCAATTTCAACTGCACCAGAATTAAGATTTATACTTCCATCACTATTAAAGGTAAGAAAAACACCTGAAACCGCATTAACTGGTGAATCAGAAGTCTTCCAAAGACATCCTATTCCCTTTGCCTTTATCATACCTTCTTTTGTGTATATTACTTGCCCTTCATCCCATTTAACTAATTGCTTTAATTTTGTAAGGCAATCTGATAAACTACCCATATTACTAATGGTTGTTTTAACCTGTGTAGGTGTATATTGTCCAGGCTTTATAGCATTCTTAATTCTTAGTTCTAAAGCATCAATGCCAGTGCTTGCTGCTAATTTATCCATCATTCTCTCCATACAAAAGGTATATTCTGCATGACCAAAACCACGATAAGAAGTAACATAAGTATGGTTAGTATAAACGCATATTGCATCACACCACACGTTTTCAATATTATAAGGCCCTGAACAATCTGCTGCTATTGCTTTAGCCATACGTGGGCCAATGTCTGCATAAGCTCCTCCATCAACCATATATCTAGCTTCAAGAGCTTTAATAATTCCATCTTTTGTTACACCTATCTTTATATTTGCTTCAACACCAATCCTACAAGGAGAAGTTTTAATATCATCTTCCCTGGAATTTGATATTCTAACTAATCTGCCATTAACAGCCTTTGAAGCTAGATATGCTATACTTTCTAGCTGCATAGCTGCCTTTCCACCAAAACCTCCACCTACAAATGGAACTTTAACAATTATATTTCCTTCTGGTATTTTATAATATTCACTTAAAAGTTTTTTCACAGAATAAGGTCCTTGTGAAGAAGTATAAATTATTACTCTTCCATCAGTCATAATTTGTGCTCTTGCATTTCTAGTCTCCATTGCAAGATGATCTGATTGGGGAAGTGAAAAATTTCCTTCTACTATGACTTCACTTTCTGTCCAACCCTTTAGCATATCACCTTTTCTTATTTGAATCCGATCAGAAATATTAGTATTTTGTTCAGGATATATATCATGAACAGCATGTTTATACTGCATTAAATTTTCATGTATAAGAATTGCATTTGGTTTTAAGGCATCATTTATTGAGTTAACAACAGGTAAAGGTATATATTCTACATTTATCATCTTTAAAGCTTTCATTGCTTCCTGCTCACTATTTGCAACAACTACTGCGACTGGCTCACCGTAATATCTAACTTTATCCCTTGCTATCGGCGGCCTATCCTCCAGAACAGTTCCACAAAGAGTAGGAAAATAATCTCCTGTTATTATAGCCTGAACACCTGGTAACTTCTTTGCTTCAGTTATATTTATAGATTTAATCTTTGCATGTGCATAGCGACTTCCAAGAATTTTAGCATGTAACATACCTGGAAGAGATACATCGTCAGTATATCTTGCTGCTCCAGTAACTTTATCAAAAGCCTCTTTTCTTGGTATGCTTACTCCGATCCCATTTATATTACTCAAGTGCTCTTACCTCCCTTATTAAAATCATATCTTATTAATTAGAATCTAATAACTTTAAAATACAGATTTAGTTTTTTCTGTTTTTTATGATTTATTCAGTATTGATAAGTTTTATATCTCACCTTAATTTTATGTATAGTATTTAATTAGTTAGTTCTGAACTTATAAGATATAAAGCTAATATAAGTTTTGCTTTTTAAACATTTTAAGTTATTTTATTTTTATTTAATTATGATGTAATCTCCACAATGAAGCTGTGATACATCTGCTTTCATTGCCTTGGCTATATCTTTACAAAGTAACTTTTGTTCATCAACATCTTTAGCTATAAGAATTAATGGATTTCCTCCAAAAACTCTTTCTTTATCTAATGTAATATACGCTACTATTTCAGCTTTACTTGACGATTGTGACATAACATTATCTCCTTCATCTATAAAAAATTATTTATTTTCAAGTGGATCTTTCATAAGAGCATGACTTTTTTTAACATTTTCTAATAAAGGAGTTTTCTTTATAGTTTCTATGAATGCTCCTTCATCTCGTATTAATGGAACTATAGCTATAGCTATTCTACCATGTTTATATTCTTTTCTTATGTAATTATATCTCTTAATACCAAATGTTCTACAAAACTCAAAAAGTATTGCCTGCCTCTGCCCAAAGTTATCTAATGTAATTCTATAATGCTCTTCTTTAGGATATATGACTGCCGCTATACCTTCAGATTGAACTAATTTTCTTGAGTTATCCGTTCCTAAATAATTTGTTACAAACATATCATCTACATATAGTTCAGAATCACGAACTTCAATTTTACCTAATTTAACTTCTGCAATGTCCCCTATAGAATGACCTTTAGAAAAACGTCTTAAGATAACAAATATAACAGTACCAGTAATAATTCCTGATAAAATATTCATCCACATTATTTTACTATTAATTATGTGCATAGTAGCCTCTGTAACTAAGGACACTACTAATGCAAAGTAATTCCTAGCCTCAAAAGTTTTCGCAATACCGTCGATATATGCATCTCCTCTTCTAGCATATTCAGTATTATCAAGAGCCTTCAAACTTTCCTTTTCTACTTTTCTCACATCTCTAAATTGTTGAATAGCTAAAGACAAAAAAGTAACTGCAGCAAAATTTTTAGTTAATAAGGCAGGTACTGCAACAGCTCCTAATCCAGCGGCAATAACCCCTGTTATTAGATTTATTAAGTATGCATTAGGATAACTTGGATATTGTCTGTAATCTTGAATTATGGTTAATATTCTTGCTAAACTCCCCATAATAATTGCGGTTACTATAAATATAATGTATTGTTGTGATATAATTCCTTCCCTCATAATATCCTCCATATTAATAATTTACTATTTACAGATTATTGACACTTGATATTTAATTATACAAACTAGTTACAATATCATATATAATAAGGGTAAGCGCTGGAACACATACTGTACAAAAAACCAGCTTCGCATATTAATGTGAAGCTGGTTTTTTGAGATACGATATGTGTTTCAGCGCTTACAGATTTTCATTTATTCTAACAAAAATATAACTCCTATGCAAGTTAACATAGGAGTTTTTAATTCTTTTAGTCTATCTATATAATTCGTCCTAGATTGGAGGACATATTTGAAAATTATGAGATAGAATCACTTATTAATAATTATTACATATTAGCCATTGTTCTGCATTCATCTGAACACATACGGCATACTTCTGCACATTTTTGACAGTGTTCATCTTTAAACATACTGCATTCTTTTGCACATGCATCACAAATAGTAGCACACATTTTACAATGTTCCTTTGCAAATTGTCCATTCATTGACATAATTCCTACAGACATTTCACACATTTTTGCGCATTCAACAAGACCTTTAACACAACTTCTTCTCGCATTTAAGTCTGGTTCGTTAACACATGCCTCAAAACATTCATAACATGCCTGTGCGCATCTGCTGCATGCATCTATACATGATTGATAGTTTATTTGTTACCATCGTTACTACTCCCATTTATAACACTCCCTCTAGCCTATAATTTATTCAACAAGATATATTGTAAACAGAAAAAACATATCTATGCTGTAAATAAATTCCAAATAAGACATATATAAAAGTGTTTCCCTTAGTATATAAATAGGTTAAAAATAAGCTTGCTCATCAACTTAGTTTAAAATTTTAATGCTTTAAATTAATATTAAAACTCCAAAATATTATTCATTAAAAGTTAGCTATTCATCTAGTTTTAATTTTCTGGCCAATAGAACTGCTGTACTTGCCTGTAATAATAATGTCAGTATTATAGCCATAAAAGTTACTGCCGAAATAAGTTCCGCATTAGGAATCTTCATGCTTACAAGCATCCCTGCTAAAGCTGCAGGAATCACTCCTGTCTCTTTAGTCCACATTAAGTAAATGATCTCCCTATAATTCCATTTAGCCTTTTTATCTAAAATAACAGATGGTAAAACAGAAGCTGGCCTAGCAATAAACATTAAGATTATAATAATGATTGTAGCTTTTAACCAATACTGAGCTAGTATAGCAAAATTCATTTGAGTTCCTAGCAGCACAAATATCATTATTCTAAGTATCATAATTGTTACTTCTTTAAAACTAATATGAATTTCCTGATGACTTTTATCTACATGTAAATTAAAAATCTCCTTGTTTCCACATATAATTCCAACTATAAATACCGCCATAAAACCACTAAAGTGGAAATGTTCAGCTAAAATATATGCTCCTAATACTGAAGCAACAGAAATTTCTCCTGGATATCCACTTAAAATTCCTCGTCTTCTTTCTGACACTAAAGAAGTAGAGATATACCCTATAATTAATCCTACAATTACACCTCCACCTGCTTTTGTAAGAAGTTCAAACACACTTGCTCCTATAGAAAATTTTCCTCCAGCAATTATTCCTAATATTGAAAAAGTCATAATTGCTGCAGCTGCATCGTTACATGCTGATTCCGAAATTATAGTTTGTTTCAATTTATTGCTTATTCCCATGTTTTTAAAAAGTGGAACTAATACTGATGGATCAGTAGATACTATAACTGAGCCCATTAGTAATGCATAAATAAAATCTATATTTAATATCTTAGATGCAGAAAATCCTATTATAAATGAGGCTATAACTACGCCCAATGTAGCTAGCAATATAACTGATACTTTAATTCTATTCAATATTCTTAACTCAACTTCTCGTCCACCATCATAAAGTATATATGCAGCACCAAATGTAAGTATAAGCTGGTTAGCTACTGGATATTCTTGAAAGTTTATTACATTTAATACCTGCGGTCCTAAAACAATACCTGCTAATATAAAAAGAATAACATCTGGCAACCGTATTTTGCTGCTTAATTTAACGCAAATTATACCTGTAAAAATTATAATTGATAGCATTTTCATTAAATCTTCAGTTAATATTATTGTATTCCCTTCCATAACACCCTCCTAAACACAAACATACTTAATTAAATTATTTTTCTCTAAATTTTATCACTTAATTCAAAACAATTACTTATAAAATAAAAGGACGAGAATCCCTATAAAGGATTTCCCGCCCAAGAAATCTATTTACCCTTGAAACAAATCTCTACTTGTTCAACCGCTAAATATTCATATTAAATATATTGTTATTATATAGGTTTTCTTTATAATATTCAATAGTTATTAAAACTTAAAAATAATTTTTAGCAATTATTAAATTTTGAAATTAATATTTTTTAGTTATTATGCTAAATAAAAATATTAATATCAGCTAGTACAAATATCACTTTATAGCTATACTGTGAATTTTATAAAATTCATCTATTTTCTCATTTGAATTAAGTGTTTCCTTAAAAATTTCCTTTTCCCATAGGGCTGTTTTATTAGCATACTCGTTTAAATCTCTTCCATAAAAATTCTTAAGTTCCTCTCTAGAGATGCTAAATGATTGATGGTTAACATTAAAGTTAACTGTAGCTACGTTATTTATTAATATAAAAAGTGTAGTTGCATTATTTAAAAATATCTTTTTAGTATTTTTTTCACTCCAATATTCTTTTAAATTACTTTCTTTAACATTAGTATCCTGTCTTAATCCATAATCTACTGATATACCGAAAGGTGAACTTTTTGTTTGTAATGAAATTTGCTTTACATATAGTGCTCCTGGCAAATTAGAAAGTATATTAGAAACGGCTAGATTATTTCCTACATCCGAATCTTTATATTTTATTAAACGTGTCAAGCTTATCTGTTCTGTATTGTTTACATTGCTAGAATTGTTGGATTGACAACTAGTTACAGATAAAAGAATTATTAATAAAGTGCAAAATAGACTAAATCTTCTTTTCATTTGCTTTACCACCTTTTATCAAAAGTTCTTAGGTAAACTCTTGGTTCTTATCAATACTGTTCTAAAATATCAAATTGTTATTTAATCATAATTTATATTGATTATATCACAATTTATATACCATAACACTACTTATTTAATTTATTAATAATTTTCATATATGTATTTTCTAGTCCATGGTATCTCATTATTTATACCTTTGGAAAATACTTTATCAATATCCATAACAGTATTCATGATAATTCCTCCAAATTTAAATAGTCGTTTATTAAAAAACACCAAATTGTACTTTATATATAAAATAATTAACTAAATTATATGCTTTATTAATAAAAAATATTACAAATAAGTAACACTTTTTATTAAATTACATATTTTACAATAATATTAATTTCAAAACAAAGGCTCCTTTGCAATAGGCTTTATATCTTCATATATATAATTATTAATTTGTTTTGATAGAGCCTTCAAATCAGGCTCCGGAATCAGATACCATACCTTATTGATAATCGCTGCTTTACAATAACCATCAACAGGGAATCTCTGCTGATCCACAGTTAAAATATTATTCATAACAATTTTACTTCCTAAAGCAATAATATTAGATTTAGACATACTAGTTTCAATATATGAAGAAAACTGTGCTGCTAAATATGGATATCTTGTGATATCTGTATTCCTTATTTTATTAAAAATTTCCTTCAATATTATTCTCTGCCTGTCCGTACGTTCAAAATCACCATCTCCAACCTGCCTTATTCTACAGTAAGCAACAGCTTGAATTCCATTTAAATTTTGAGAACCACTTCTATAAACAGGAGTATACTTAACATGCTGTAATTCTGATAATTCTGCTATCCATTTATTAATCTCTCTAATCTCATATTGTTTTATATTAGCAGTTATACCTCCTAAGTTATCAATAATTTTTGATAATCCTTTAAAATCTACTGTGGCATAGTCTTTTATATCTAAATTAAAATTTTCATTAAGTGTTCTAATTGCTAATTTAGGGCCACCATAAAAATACGCTTCAGTGATTTTAGTTTTACCATGTCCATTAACTTCAACATATGTGTCTCTCATTATAGAGGACAACTTTATTTTATTATGGTTATTATCTATAGTTGCTATAATTATACAATCTGAATGAGGCACATCAGCCTTAGAATTTCTGCTGTCAACTCCAAATAATGCAATATTTAATATGCTATTATCTTGTTTTTCCTCTCTTTCGAATATTTTATTTTCGTTTACACCACCTTCATTAACATTAGATTTGATACCTAACTCACTATTATCCTTTGGCAGTGGGGTAATAACAATATTATTAAGCTGTCTATTAATATAATATAAAAAACTTATTCCAAAACTAAATATGATAACTAAGATGCAAATCAGTATTCTTTTAAAATTTCTCATTCTATTTATATTTTTCCCCATAAATCTCAGCTCCTAGTATCATTAATAATATTTTTATTATTTGTATTCAGAAAAAATTTATTTTAACAATTTAGACCACTTTTTTTCAATAAAAAACCACCAGGTGTTAATTTTAACTACCTGGCGGCATGTTTGCTAATATATTCAATTTTGTATAAAATTAGATTTTCATAAACTTATCTACATCAACCACAAATATAGTTGCACCTCCAACTTCTACCTCAATATCATAGGTATAAGGAATGTTTATTCCTGTTGAATCTGCTACTGGGTAAGGTGATATTATAGTCTTTTCTCTTTTTTTGCATTTACTTTTTATTATATCTATAACTTCCTCTACTTTTTCACTTTCAACACCTATGAAAAGAGTAGTGTTTCCTGCTCTTAGAAAACCTCCTGTAGATGCGAGCTTTGTAACCATAAACTTTCCTTCAGTTAACACTTTTATTAACTCAACAGAATCCTTATGTTGAACAATCACTATAACTAATTTCATTCAAGTCATCCCCTTTCATATTGAGATTTAAAATGGACGCTTAAATACTATAACCATATAAAAACACTTAAAGGTTAAGACAAGTATACACCAAATATCTCCAAATTTCAATATTCAAGACTTACCACTTAATCTTTTATTATATAACATTTAATAATTTAGGATATTTGAGGAATACTAAAAAAAAAATGTGTTAGGTGATTTTATGAGTGATACTGAAAATATTCTACAACAAAATATAGATAAAATAAAAAGCCTTGTAAAAAGCAATAATAGTTTAATCATCAAGAGTTTCGATATAGGAAAAAAATCTCCTGTAGAAGGGTCAATTCTCTATATAAACGGATTATCTAATAAAGAACTAATAGACAGAGATATATTAAAGCCTCTTATGCTCTATGTAAAGGAAGATTTATCAACTATACAAAACTTAGAACAATTCTTAAATAAAAAATACATAACTATTAGTAACAGCTATATTGAGACAGATATAAATAGAGTTTCAGAAGCCATCAAAAGGGGGAAAAGTGTACTATTAATTCAGGGGTGCAATAATTTTATAATAATTGATACTACTGGAGGAGAATACAGAACTATATCCGACCCAGAAAATGAAACTGCTGTAAGAGGACCAAGAGATAGTTTTGTTGAGAAACTAGAGTCAAACATAAGCGTAATGAAGCGACGAATTAAAGATAAAAATCTAATGATAGAATCTTTTACTCTAGGAAGAAGATCGCAAACGGATACAGTGCTTATGTATATAGACGATATAGTGGATAAAAAAATTCTTGAGGAAATACGAAATAGAATATCTTCCATAGATATAGATAATATTCAAGGTACTTCTATTGTTGATCAATGCATAGAAAAACATCCTTTTAGCTTTTTCCCTCAAACTATAGCTACAGAAAGACCAGATAAAGTACAGGCAAAACTAATGGAAGGAAAAATAGCCTTAATAGTTGATGAAAATCCTTTTGTTTCAACTTTTCCTACTACTTTTTTTGAATTTTTTCAAACTGTAGAAGATTATTATTTTAGAACTATTGTATCCAGCTTCACAAGATTAGTAAGATATTTAGCTGCCTTTATTATATTATCACTTCCTTCCATCTATATTACATTAATAAAATTTAATGCGGAGCTAATACCCTCTGAATTTATAAAATCTATCGTTGAATCGAGAAAAGGTATAGTTTTAACACCTTTCATGTCAATACTCTCTATGAATCTAATAGTTGAGTTTTTACGCGAAGGGGGACTTAGACTTCCTGGAAAAATAGGTCAGACTCTGAGTGTTGTAGGTGGTATTATAATAGGCGATGCAGCACTTAAGGCTAAAATAGTAAGCTCTCTTACATTACTTATTGTAGGGACTACAACAGTAGCTACTTTTTTAATACCTAACTATGAAATGGCACTTTCAATAAGACTTATAGGATTTATAAATTTAATAATGTCAAACTGGTTAGGTATGCTTGGTTTAACAATATCTTTGTTCTTTTTATTAGCTTATCTTTGTTCTTTGGATAGCTATGGAGTGCCTTATTTAACATTTAAAAAGAGTAATGAAAAGACTGCCATTATACGAGCGCCTATCTGGATGTTGAAAAATAACTCTGATACCACCCCAAATAACAATCCTGTTAGGCAAGGAAGCTATAGATGGAAATTTAGGAGGAAGAAAAATGGATAAAGATACTGACAGCCTTATAAGTCCATCGCAGTTAACTCTTATACTGGTCGGTACTATGCTTGGAATAGGTATATTAACTATAACTAATGATGTTGTAAAAGATTCAAAGCAAGATGGGTGGATATCCTGTATATTAGGTGCAGCATATCCTACATATATGGTTTTCATGGCTGCCTACATGTGTAAAAAATTTCCTAAAGATAATATATTAAAATTAAGTCAAAAATGTTTAGGGAAAATTTTAGGAAATTTTTTAAATATAATATTTATATCTTATTTTATTTTATTAGGCACAGAAGTAGCTTCAGGAATTAGCAACGTACTTAGAGTATATATGGTTTCTTTTCTTAAAAATTATCAGCTTTTAATAATAGTTTTTTTAGCACCAGCCTTTATTGCTTATAAAGGAATTAAAACCCTAGGTAAAGTAAATGAACTAATTTTTTATTTATCTCTAATAATATTCTTTATTCCAATAGCAGTATTAAAACAAGGAAGTTTTTTAAATGTAATGCCAGTATTTGGATCCGGATTAATAAAAATATTAAAATCCAGCAAAGAAACTTCCTTTGCTTATTCTGGTATAGAAATTTTATTTTTAATATATCCATATTTGAGAAATAGCAAAGATCTCAAGAAATCTGGCTTAAAAAGCGTGCTTATTATAATGATTATCTATACCTGGGTAACCTTTGCCGTTATATATTATCTAGGATCAGACATTGTTCCAAAGTTTTTTTGGTCCACAGTCGTTATGAGTGAAGCTATAGTAATACCTGTAATAAATAACTTCCGATATATTTTCATGCTTTTATGGTCTTTTATAATGCTAAAAACTATATCTAATTATTATTATGCATCTACCTATGCTCTAAGTCAGGTAACAAATATAGCTGAAAGAAAAACTTTTGTTTACTTAATATATCCTATACTTTTTTATGCTTCTTCTAAATATGGTAATCCAACTACAAGAGGAGACTTTTTAAATAAAATTACGCCCATATATATAATATTTCATTTGGTGTTTGTTTCTACAATATCACTTATATTATTCATAAGAAAAGGTGATAAAAATGGCCAAAAAATTTAATGCTAAAATTTTTATATATTTAATGATAGTTATATTTTTCTTGTATGCTTTCCTAGGATCAAAGGGAAATCTAGTAGAAAACTTAGAAATTCCTATTGCTGTAGGCTATGATTTGGGAACAAAAATAGAAAAAGATGTAATCTATAATATTCCTATTTCTTCATACTTATTTGAAAATGGAGAAACAGTAGATAGTGAGACTTTAACTGGTGAAGCTAGCACTATAGGAGAAACAAGAGAAAACCGGCAATTAAAAGCTAGTAAAACCTTTTTATTAGGACTTGAAAGAATTTTTTTATTTAATGAGCAAGCTTGTGAATATAGTTTAAATCCTATTATTGATATATTGCTTAGCAATCCTCAAATTAATGATAGAGCGCTAGTAGCAGTCTGTAAGGAAAAATCAGAGGATATTTTAAAGCTTAATATTAAAGGTTATTCAAATTCTGCTGAATTTATTGAAGGTCTAGTAAAGAATGCTAAACAATTTAATTTTTTTCCTGAACAAAATAAACTTATGGATATATTTGTTAGGCTCGATGCAGAGGGTCGGAGTACTTTATTGCCTTATATAGAACTAAAAGATGAAACTATTAAACTAACAGGTCTTGCTATATTCAAAAAGGATAAAATGGTTTTAAAAACTGATATAGAAGAAGGTAAAATTATAAATCTATTAAAAGAAAACAAAGTTAAGGGTATGCTAACAATACAAGACAGTTCCAAAAATTATATAAATTACTATGCAGAGTCTAAAAGGAAGGTTAAATGTTCTAAAGAAGATGGTAAGTTAAAATTTATAATAGATTTATCTCTAAACGGTACAATTGTGAATAATACTTTATATTTAAATCTTATAAACAATCCAAAGATTTTAAAGGCTTTTACAAAGAATATGGAGGAAGGTTTAAAAGAAAAATGTCAAAGTTTTATTAATGATAAAATTAAAAAAGAATATAAAATTGATGTTTTGGATTTAGGAAGAGTCGCTGCTGCCAAATATGGACGGGAAACAGGTACTGATTGGGATAAAGCAATATCTCAAGCCCTTATAGAAGTAAATGTTAAGGTTAAAGTTGATACTGAAGGAAGAGGAAGCTATCAATTGATATCTGAAGAATAATTTTACATTACTTCACTCACAAATTTAGCCTTAAGTTCAATATAATAATATATTTATAAATTAGAGCAATTTATTCTATACACTGTGGAGGATAGAAATGGATAAAGATACTGATAGTCTTTTGACTCCATCACAATTAACATTTACATTGGTAGGTAGTATACTTGGCTTGGCACTGTTAAGCCTTCCTAATTATGTTATAAAATATGCAAAACAAGATGGATGGATATCTTGTATATTGGGTGCAATATATCCTATATATATGGTTTTTATAGCTGACTATATGTGCCATAAACACCCTAAAGACAATATATTAAAACTGAGCAAAAAATATCTCGGAAAATTTTTGGGAACTATTTTAAATATAATATTTATATCCTATTTTTTCTTTCTTGCTACAGAAATAGCTTCTGGTATAAGCAACGTTCTCAGAATCCACATGACTTACTTCATAACAAATTATAAACTTTTATCAGTACTTTTTTTAGCACCAGCCTTTATTGCTTATAAAGGTGTTAAAACCTTAGGTAAAGTAAATGAACTATTTTTTTATCTAACCATTTCAATAGTTTTCATTCCAATAGCTGTATTAAAATATGGCATATTAGTAAACTTATTGCCTGTATTTGGTTCAGGAATAATAAACATAGTAAAGTCCACGGGGCAAACAGTATATGCTTATTGTGGCATAGAAATTTTATTTTTAATATATCCATATTTACAGGATAGTAATGCTCTTAAAAAAGCTGGCTTAAAAAGTGCAATTATTATAATGATTATTTACATCTGGTTTACCTTTACAGTTATATATTACTTAGGAATAGATATTATTCCTAAATTCCTATGGTCAACAATTATAACAAGCGAGGCTATAAAGGTACCTGTAATAAATAACTTTAGATACATATTTATGGTTTTATTTTCCTTTATAATGCTAAAAAGTATAGCTAATCATTATTATTCGTTAACCTATGGATTGAGTGAGTTAACAAGCATTGCTAAAAGAAAAACCTTTGTTTTTTTATTGTATCCTCTGCTTTTTTACGTATCCTCTAAATATGGTAATCCAACATTTAGGCGAGATTTAATAGACAAAATAACTCCTATTTATGTAATATTTAATTTTGTATATGTTTCTATAATATCACTAATATTATATATAAAAAAAGGTGATAAAAATGATTAACAAACTCAATAATAAAATTATTATATGTTTAATTATAGTGTTGATTATTATATATTCTTTTATAGGCCCAAAGGGTGATTTAGTAGAAAATTTAGAGATCCCAATTGGCATAGGATATGATTTAGAAAAACAAAGTAAAAATAATGTAACTTATAGTATTCCTCTTCCTATATATCTGTTTCAACCATCAAAGACAGATAGTACTTTAGTGACCGGTGTTGCCAAAAGTCTAGGAGAAACTAGAGAAGATCGTCAGATTAAAATTGATAAAACTTTTTTATTGGGGATGGAAAGAGTTCTTTTAGTTAGTGAAGACTATGCTGAATATGGTATACGAAATATAATTGATATATTACTGATTAGTCCCCAAGCAAATGACACTGCATTAATGGCCGTATGCAAAGGAAAATCAGAGGATATCTTTAATCATAAGGTTAAAGGTTACTCAAATTCAGCAGAATTTATTGAGGGGCTAATAAAAAATTCAAAACAATTTAACTTTTTTCCCGAAAGTGAATACAGTCTTATGAATGCAATTGTAAGAATAGATGCTGAAGGCAGAAATTTGGCATTACCTTACATAGAATTAATAGATGAAGATATAAAGTTAACAGGCCTTGCTCTTTTTAAAAGAGATAAAATGATAGCAAAAACTAATATTGAAGAGGCCAAACTTATAAATATATTGAAAAATAATAAAGCTAAAGGTATGTTGACTATACAAGATAGTTCCAAAAAGTATATAAATTTTTATGCTGAATCTAAAAGGAAAGTTAAATGTTATAAAGAAGATAATAAATTTAAATTTACAATAGCTTTAGATTTAAATAGTACAATTGTAAACAATACCTTATATTCAAGTTTGAAAAGCGATCCAAAACTTCTGGAGGAAACTTCAAATAATATTGCTGAAAACTTTAAAAAAACCTGTGAAAATTTTATCACAAATAAGATTAAAAGTCAGTATAAAGCTGATATTTTAGGCCTAGGAAAATTTGCTGCTGGAAAATATGGAAGAGGAAAAGGTATTGATTGGGATAAAGTGGTAAGCGAGTCTATTATAGAAGTAAATGTTACGGTCAAGGTGGATAACCAAGGGAGAGGAGATTATTAAGTAGTAGGATTTTTGCACTTATAGTGCAAAAATCCCTAATTCTACTTTTCGCTATTACTATTTTGGGATTTTATCTTTCTGGAATTGTTGCTGCAATAAAGCTCTTGTAATTTTCTAAACGCTGCTTATATTTATCAGTTTGCTTCATGCCCATAATTGTAGTTATAGTTTTTCCTATATCTTCTACATGAATAAACTTTCCTGGAAGAGTGTCATGTGCATGTCCTAACTGTTCCTGTGGGAATTCAAATTTTACTTTACCATCTATAATTTTAATCTCACCTTCAATACCACATAATTCACAAATAGCATGTGTGGAATTACTGTCTAGATAAAAGTTTCTGCAATGGCAATGTGGGCAAACACCTTCTTCTCCTTGATAAGTCGCATTTTCAATATCTTTTGCAGCATTTGCAAGGTTAGTTCCTATTTGATGTACTTTTGTAACTCTTTCATCTTCTACAATAATGCCAGAGGAGAATGGAAATACTTCATTATTGATAATCTTCCACATAGGAGTTAAGGCATGCATTGCTGTGCCGCATTGTAATTTTGTAGTCCAATCAGAACCGCCAATTCCAATATAGGAAACTACTTTATCCTTTATAATTCTTGGGTCTGGGGCTTTTCCACCATTTTCTTGTGCATTTTTAGTTGCTATTACATTGTTTCCTCTATCCATTCTTGGTCCAAAACGATCTGTAATTGTTTGAAAAATACCAGGCACGCCTTTTTCAAAAATTGGAATTGCAAAAACTATTCCATCTGCATCTAGCATCTTATCTAATAGCCAATCGAAGTCATCTTTTAGCACACACATATTTCCTTTTCCTGAAAAAAGTGCTCCAACACAAGCTGTGCATCCAATACAATGTTTTATGTCTAAATCCATAAGACGGATAAATTCAACTTCTGCTCCCATCTCTTTTGCACCCATAAGAGCTTCTTTACACATGGCATCATTATTACCATTCTTTGTTCCACCTGAAATACCTAAAATTTTCATTTTTTACCCTCCAAATATAAATATTTATTTAACGAATATTTAATAGTATATATAAAATTAAACAGTACAACGCACAATGTATAATCCATCCATATATGTGTCGATGTAAATATAACCACGATCATCAACTAATACATCTTCTGTTATTGCAACTCTTGCTCCTGGTACTAGATTTCCTTCTTCATTATTAAATAGATCTTTTTCTGGGTCTGGAGGAAGAAAATATGCTATTTCTTTTGGAACAAAAGGATCACTTACATCATAAACACGAAGTCCTGCATTGAAGTGACAGCAATAAACCCTATTATCACATTTCTTGTATACATCTTGTCCAAATGCATCGAAAATGTTATGTGGTCCAAATGGAACACGAACCCCATCAACAATGTTAAAGTTAGTTCCATGAGTGTAACCTTCTGGTACTTCTGGATATGGAAAAATTGAAATTAAGCTTGGATTACTAACATCTGTAACTTCTACTATACCAAGCATATTCATAGGCTGAGTTACAATTTTCTTAAATAAACCTTCTGTTGTTTCATTACTGAAATAACGTGATCTTTCTCCTTCTGTTGTAACAACTACATAAGGTCTGTCTCCTAGTGGTAAAACAGAGTGTATTGGGGCTCCAGCAGAACCACCTCCAAACGGTGGATTAAGTGAAAGACAATTTAGCATCTTAGGTTGAGTTTTATCCTTTACATCCAGCATGATAAAGCCTTTATTTGCATATGCCATATAAACGATATCATCTTTAACAACACATGCATGAAGGAATGGTGCAGATAATGCTTCTGCTGATCCATAACGAGCACTGCCTAAGGATACTTTATTATTTATAAATTGTTCATCAGCCCACCATCTTCCAACTTCTACAGGGTTTTTAGGATTTTCAATATCCACAATTCTTAAAATGAATCCGTTAAATCCTTCTGCATTTCCGGTTACGTATACATATCTTCCACCATTATAGAAGAATCTGTGAACTCCAGCTCCGCCTTTGCATTCAAACTTAGATAATAAAATTGGGTTTTCTGGATCTGTTTTTACATCCCAGATCATTATACCGCCCCAGAATGGTAAACCAATTTCTGTACCATGTAGTTCTTTCATTGTTCCACCGTGAGCTGTAACCATAATTCCATCAGCAATCTGAATCTTTGGTGTTCCCTGTCCATCATGTAAATCCTCAGATAGCCATGGCCCTTCTAACCATTTAACGTTTCTTGGATACGCTGGATCAGTAACGTCGATTATATTCCATCCATTATGTCTAAAGGAAGCTGTATAAATATAATATTTATCACCAGACTTTTGCATAGCCATTTGAAATCCTGGCTTTCCATTCATATCATCATAACCTATAAATTCAATGTTCTTACTTAACATTTCAGTTCTTCTACTCATAAACTTGCCTCCAATTTTCTATATAATTTTTATAAATTACAAATTATATTTGTTTTAAGTATATTGACCTTTAGTAAAATAGTATCAAATATTTAGAGGTAAGTATAATGCCGAAAATATATGAAAACCCATATCAAATTTGATATGGGTTTTTGAAAAAATAAAAATTTAGAATGACTAAACTTTTTTACTATAGTTTAAAGCTTATAAGGATTTATTTTGATTTAAATAAGCCATAATCTCATTTACCAATACCCGTACAATTTCACTTTTATTTGACCTACTCCACGCCATACTTATTTCATGATTCGAATCAAGTAAAATGTATTTAAATGAAGATGTATTTATATTTTGTCCCCATGTATCAAAAAACATCACACCTAAGCCATTTTCTACAGATGCAAATATGGATTCCATATTTGGCGCTCTCTTTAAACGTGGCACAAATCCATAAGATTTACAATAATTACGAACTTCTAATTCACTATTGTGGGCTTCCTCATTAGCAACAATATAAAAAGTCTCATTTCTAAAATCATAAGGTGTCAAATCTTGTTTTTTTGCTAAATCTTGAAACTTAGAATATAAAATCAGCCTTTGAATTTCAGTGATTTTTTGTTTCTCAATACCCTTGATTCCCTCCAGACAATCATCCAATATTAATATTACATCTAATTTATTAGCAATTAATGCTTGGATCAACTCATCCATCTCTAAACATTCCACTGAAACAGAAATATCAGGAAACTCTTTTGAAAAGCTTCTTAAAATATCAGGCAAAAAGGACGAAACGCTCCATCCTACAATATAGCCTAACCTTATGTTGCCTTGTCTTTGACAATTTAAATCATGAACCTTCTCCCTGGTGTTTTCGAATTCCACCTGAAATCTGCGAAAGAAATCATAATAAATCTCCCCTGCAGGTGTCAATGAAATCTGCTTGTTGGTTCTGTCAAATAAAGATATTCCAAGTTCTTTTTCGAAAGCTGCTATATACCGACTTATAGCTGGCTGCGTAATATATAGCTTATTAGCTGCCTTTGTAAAACTTTTTTCATATGCAATCTCTAAAAAACATTTAATTTGAATATCATTCACTTTATCACCCCGTGTTTCTCCAGGTTACTTGTCTGAGTTTAATTTCATCAGTATTATAATATCATAAAAATATATACGTCTCAAAGTAGAATTAATTTTTCAAAATCAACCAGAGTGTTTTTTAACATTAATTTCACAAAATCCTCAAATATTCCTCAAACTTTTCCTTTATTCTTTAAATGATTAATTGCATAATGGAGGAAAAATTATGTTAGGAAAAGTTACAAAACGTTTATTATCCATTTCATTAGTAAGTGTTTCTATTTTTGCTATGGTGGGATGCTCTAATTCTCAATCTTCTAAAAGTAGTGATGCTTCAAATAAACCAGCAGCTACATCTTCTGCTAAAAATACTACTGCTGTACTTCCTTCTGACAAAGCACCTGATCTTTCTAAATTGAAGGATGCTCCCTCAGTAGAGCCTGCTAAAGTTTTTGATAATTTATATTTTTTAGGAAATCAATTTGTAGGAGCATGGATGGTAAATACTTCCGAAGGTATTATTTTAATTGACTCAATGAACAACAGTGACGATGCTGAAAAAATTATCGTGCCTGGTATTAAAAAGTTAGGTTTTGATCCAGCTAAAATTAAGTATGTATTAGTAACCCATGGACATTGCGATCACTATGGTGGTGCTAAATATATACAAGATAATTTTGGTGCTAAAGTACTTATAACTTCAGTCGATTGGAGTTTTATGGAAAAAAATCTAAAAGACAGACAGGAAGCTGAAGCTGCTGGAAAAGATACTTCTAAACTTATGCCTACTCCACCACTCCCAACAAGCCATACAGAAATTACTGATGGTCAGAAATTGACATTAGGAGATACAACTATTACAATTGTTTCTACTCCTGGTCATACTCCAGGATGTGTATCTTTGATTTTCCCTGTAACTGACAATGGAGCTAAACATATGACAAGTATATGGGGTGGTACTGGACTTCCAAAATCACTTGAGGATAACAAAAAATATGAAAGTTCAGTTGATTACTTCAATAAATTTACTGATGAATCTAAAGTAGATTCAGAACTTAGTGCACATCCATTTGTAGACAATGCTCTTGAAAGAATAGATACTCTTCGTAAACGTAAGAGCGGAGACCCAAATCCTTTTGTTCTTGGTGAGGAAGGCTATAAAGCTTACATGGCTAAAATGAAAGAATTTGTTACTAATAATATTACGAAATTGTCAAAATAAAATTAGCAATCATAAAAAACTTCCAAACTCTAATGTTGAATTTGGAAGTTTTCTTTTAAAATTTATTATTTAAAAACATTTCTACTTTATCTGCCTTTTCTTTTAAATAAATTTCATCCTTTATAATAAAAGAATTACTTTCCTCTTTTTCAATAATGCCATCATCTTGAAACTTATTTAAAATATTATATAAACTTCTTCTGCTTATATTTAAGGTATCACAAATGTCGTAAATACTCTTATAAATAAATTTACCACTATTTGATCTCTTTAAAATATAATACGCTACAATCTCAGATTGATTGAATAAATTACTCATAAGCATTTTTTTATACATTTGATAGATTCTGCTGCTTGTTTTATAATAAAAAACATTGGAAAATTCACTATTATTCATTAACTTATCAAGTATATTGTTATCTATTGATAACAACTTTAAATTTGTTGCAGCAATAATATTACAATATAAATTGGTATTTCTCATATAACTTATTTGTCCTGTGAACTCATTTTCGGATATCTCATCTACAAGTACTTTTTTCCCTATATCAGAAATGCTTTCTATTTTAACTTTTCCTTCTAAAATATAGTAAATTTGATTATCTTTATTAAAAGCCTTAGAAACATACTCTCCCTTTTTTACATTTATAACAGGAATTTTATCTAAATAATCTTTAATATATTTGTATATATTAGTATCTTCAATCAGCATTTTATTACCTCTTATTAATTCTTTTAAACGAAAAATGTAAAATATTACTTCAAATACACCAATTCGAGCAGAAGAAATAATTGCTACCTTATTTTCTTCTGCTCTATTAAATATAAATCAAAAGGGAGTATTATCACCTATATAGCAAGCTATATTATTATTCAAATATAATTCTTGGAGATGCTGCATTTTTTCCTCTGTCATATCTCCGTGATTGCTATATTCATAATCTTTTCCTAACTGGTTCCACTTGGTAAGTCCCAATCTGTGGAATTTCAAAAGATTGACCTCATATAAAGAATTTTTATTCATAAACTCAATTAATTTGTATGCATTTTCATCACTGTCATTATATCCTGCGATAGTAGGCTGCCTTAGAACAAGCCTTCCCTGCCAGCCAGACTTTTTAAGTGCTTCAATATTTGAAAGTATTAAATGATTATAAACCCCGGTTCCTTGTTTATGTTTTTCTCTATCCATGTTCTTCACATCAATAAATGCAAAATCAATGTACTTCATTATTTTTAAAAACACTTCTTGTTTAGCATATGCACTAGTTTCAATTGCTTTATGAATCTGACGTTCATGGCATTTCTTTAATACTTCAATCAAAAATTCATGATGCATTAAAGGCTCTCCTCCTGTGAAGGTTACTCCTCCTTTAGCTCCCCAATTATTGAAATCACGCCTCAAAATTGTCATAATCTCATCTACTGTATATTCTTTCACACACTGCTTTAAAACATTATTAGGACAAGTATCAACACAGTCAAAGGTCTCACATTCTTTGCATATATCCCAGGTTATGCTCTGCTTGCCATTGTCAGCAAATTTGATTGAACCATAGGGACATGCATTTCTGCATGCTCTACAGCCATTCTCCCATTTGCATACATTTTCTGCAATCATAATGTGCTTTTTCTTAATCCAACTTTCCGGGTTAGCACACCACTCACATCGAAGGGGGCATCCTGTAAAAAATATACTTGTCCTACAGCCTGGTCCATCATGTACAGAAAAACTTTGTATGTCAAATATTAAGCCTTTTTCACTCATATTGTTTCCTACCTTGCTTGATAGCCGGAACAAGTAGAAGCCCCACAGCTAGCATATGCCCAGTTTTCTTTTTCTAAACCTGTACAAGTACCTACTCCGTGTTTATCTGGATTTAAGAAACTTTTGCAATTTCCACACTTTTCAGCTTGTCTAAATTTAGGACAAGCCTGACTTCCTTCACCATCTATAGGAACCATTACCTTTGTTAATGCACATATCCCTTTTTCACAATCTAAATTTATATAGTTTTTACAATCATAATGGCACATAATTATTACCCTCCATTCATTTCTTAACTTACGTCTTATTATTGGTCATATTCGGTTCTATAAATAACTTCATCCTGGATAGGTTTACCAATTTCACACCAGTATTGTGTAAATCCAGCTACACGAACCATAAGATCTCTATACTTCTCTGGTGTAACTTGAGCATCTCTTAATGTTTTAGAATCAACAACATTAAACTGAACATGGAATCCACCTTTTCTCATGTAAGCACGTACAACATCAAGAAGTTTTCTTGTTCCACTTATGCCTTTAACTGCTGATGGATGAAGTTTTAGATTCATCTGTGCATTCTGATGCATTGAGTGATCATAAACCGTTGCAGATTCAAATATAGCATAAATACCATTCTTATCTGTTCCTGCTGCTGCAGATACTGAACCATCTGAATAAGTTGTACCTGCAAGTCTTCCATCAGCTGTTGCCAATGTTACAAAACCTTGAGGTCCATGAGTTGATACTGATATCTGACATAAATATAAAGGCTTTCCATAGTATGAATAATACTTATGTGTCATGTCATAAATGTAATAGTGATATGCTTTAAAAATTTCATCCACATACTTGTCGGCATTACCATATTTCGGTGCATTTATACATGCCGCAAATATTTTCTCATATTTAGGGCTGCTTTCTGTACTCTCTCTAAAATCAGGTGAGAACACTTCTGTTTCATATGCAGTTTTGAATCCAAAGTTGTTAAGCATAGCATCTGTCATTTCTTCAATGGTGAACTTCTTGTCATCAAATACATTTTTCTTAATGGAAGACAAGGAATTAACTAGAGTAATTGTGCCACAGGATTCAAAGTTAATACATGAGTTGTATCTTGCACCCATAGTGCCAATATGTTTACCTTTTGTGAAGCAATCAGGCTTCAACAAGGAGTTCACAGCAGGCATATTGTACTTTCTCCAAATATCCATCTGAATATTATTACATCTGTTAACGACATCTGTAGTAAGTTCCATATATTCTTTCCATTGATTAATCATTGTTTCATAAGAATCAAGTTTCTTGTTGTGAGGTGGATATACTGGTTTTCCTGTTCTTATATCTAATCCATTTGTTAAAACGAGTTCAAGTACTTTAGGCATACCAATGAAATGAACCCCAGTACCACAGGTAGGTGATGCACCACCAGGAATCATTGTTATTTTTCCATTATACTCAAGCGGCATAAAGCATCCTGGTGCAGATTCTAGGCATCCTCCAAGACACCATGCTCTTGCATCATGAAGGTCCATTCCTTCTGATCCATAATTTCTTAACATAAAATTCATACCAGTTTGATTGTTCATCCATGCAGGATATCCAAGTCCAAGCTTTGTACAAGAAGCAGCTTTCATAAGAAAGTCTTCCGGGGTCTTTTCATCATACAATACACTCAGTGTAGGTTGAGGTGTTTGATTTCTCATACCTGCTTCAATAATTAAGTATTCCAAAGGAGTAACTGCTGTAAGTCCATCATAATTTTGTCCTCCTAAGGAAAGGTTGTTAAATGTATTCCCAGAAAGAACACCACCAGATACTCCAGCTGACGCAAAACATTCAATACAACTGATTTTAATTCTGTATAATTCAAGAATTTCAATTACTTCTTCATCAGTCATAACACCATCCTCAATATCTTTCTCGTAGAATGGCTGCAATATTTGTCCGAGTTTACCAATTGAAAGACCAGATTGAGGGTCTTCATTAACAACTCCTAAATGACAGCAAAGAGTCATTTGAATTGCTTCCCAGAAGTTTGCAGGTTTTTTATGTGCAATGTTTCCCATAACCTCTTGAATTTTTTCATAGTTAGCTTTCAACTCAGGATCAGTCTCAATGGAAGCTAAATATTTTGCTTGTTTTGAATAATTCTCACACCATGCACTTAAACCTTTTGTGATTTCTTTCATTGCTGCATAGTAATAACCTCTGCTCATACCAAAATCACCATCGGTACCTGCTTCACCCATAACTTCAGCAATCTTTTCATCACACAATTCTATAATTCTATCAAAGCCATATTGCAGTGGCATATAATAGTTTATTACTTCTCTCCCCTGTGGAATTGCAAAAGAATCAAACATGCAGATAACACTATCCATGATACTTTTAAACTGATCATAACCTGGTGTCATCTGTGAGTATTTGTCACTTAATTCTTCTACGGAAATTCCTTCCCAAGGCTTTGATACCTTAACTAAAACAGGAATTTCTTCTTTCCTCATACCAAATTTTTTAGCAATAGAAATGACATTTCCATAGCTTTCAGTAACATTACCACCCCCAGCACCAACGACGCTGACTGAATCAGCTTCATTTTCTGCTGGAGCATCTACTTCGTTCATTAAAGCTTCTGCCTGGGCATTAAAGAAACTTGCACAAACCCAAGGGAATGGAAATGCACCTCTAATATTTTTTGTCTTGTTCATAACCAGTTTTTCATAAGGCAAGATTGTTGGTGTCATGTGTGATAAAGAAGCAGCCACAGCTTTAGCTCTTCTTACCTCAATTATTTCACCTTCATTCTCCCACCAAGTTCTATTATACCAGTATGCAGCTTCCATATCTGCGGTAACCTTTAAAGTATAATAAATATCCATCAGTTTTTTAGTGCTTTCTTTTGCTTCTGGAATATCAGATTCTGAAAGATTATCAACATCCGCCATATCAATACCGCGGCTTTTTAAAACATCCTGAAGTTTACTTTCTTTAACATTCATTAAAAATACCTCCGTATTAGTTCTTATTGAATTATTTCTTATATGATAGTACAACTAAAAAAGAATCACTAGTGAAAAGTGCACACTTTCAGGATTTTTATTAACTTAGCAAGCGCAAAATAAACCTCCAAACTCTAATGCTGAATTTGGAAGTTTAGTTTATGAAAATTATACTTGTGCTTCAAGTAACTTGCTTTGGTATTGTAAACCACACTCGTGTACCTATATCCCTTTGACTTTCAATTCCGTAGGTATAATGATGCAATTCGAAAATTTCTCTTACGATTGCCATACCAAGCCCAGCACCGCTTCTTCCGCTTTTCCTAGACTTATCGACCTTGTAGAAACGCTCCCAAATGTAAGGCAAATTATCTTCTGGAATATCCTTCTTTAGATAAATAGATTCTAAGTGCATCATTAATTTGTTCATCATCTTCGACAATTAAAATATTAAATTTAACCTTATCCATATTAATCATCCTTAAAATATTGTAATTTCTTCATTAACATAACTCCATCTACTGTATCAAATATGATTTTTTTCATTATCATATCTTTTTTCTTCATATTATATATTTTAAAGTGCTTGGTTTTATGTGTCTACAATATTATATTAGCACCAAGTACTATTTTATAAAAATTAGAATCTAATTCAAATTTTTATACTAATCTTAATTTGAACTAGATTCTAATTTGGGGATATTTACTTAAGATTTAAGCAGTATCTCCTTTTCTTTCCTTAATCTCTCTTTGCATTTTTTCAAGACTTTTAGGAGTTATTTTATATAGTAGTATGATAAAAATCAAACCAAATACCATGAAAACTGCTGGTATTAGTGTTATTCCATTTGTTACACCTTTTATTAATTGTGCTGTAGGTTTCATATTTGCAACATATCCTGCTCCCATAAGCACAGCTGTTATAATAACACTTCTTGCGAATACAGCGATTTTAATTGGGAAAGCTAGTAATGACATAATAAAACCTCTAGCATTCTTTCCTGTTTTCCATTCCCCGTATTCAACAGTATTTGAATACAAAGCAACCCCTAAGGCATCTGGCATTGCATATCCAAAGTATGCAATAAACATTAATATCATAAAAGAAATATAATTCATTGGTAATGCCCATACAGCAAGTAAACAACATATAAATATTAAAAGTGATAAAATATAGGTGTTTCTTTCTCCAATTTTTTTAGCTATTGGACTTGCAATCGCTGCTCCAACTAAGCATACTACACTAAGTCCTGTAAAGAATATAGTAACTACTGCTAAGTTACTTACAACATATTTAAAGTAGTAAAAAGCCATTCCAAAAATTACAAACCTACCCAAATATCTTCCAAACTCAGCTAGCATCAGTCCTATAAGAGGAGGATTTAAAATTATCTGTCTTATCATATCACCAGCAGACAGCTTTTCTTCTGCCTTATTTGATTCATTAGAAGTTCCACTGTGTGCATAGTCTTTGGTCATGAAGAAAAATATATAATATAGAGCAATTAAAGCAATACCTGCTATTACAACAGTAAGAGTATATCCCATTACTTGATTGTTCTTACCAAGTGCTAATATCAAAGGCATACTTACTGCAGAGAAAACAATGCTTCCTATTGCATTAAACAGTCCTCTGTTTGATGACATTGCAATTCTTTCTTCACGTACAGTTGTCATTGCAGAGTTCATTGATAAATGTGCTGCATAAGAAGTGTTGCTAGTTAAATGGCTAACTATGAACCCTATACATATAATAATAACAGCAGTACTCGGCGAGCCGATTTTAGAAAACTCCAAAATATAGAACAATACAGTAATAGGTGGTCCTATTAGTAGCCATGAACGATATTTACCCCATCTAAAATTAGTTTTTTCTAACACAACTCCTGAGGTAGGAACCCATATAACGTCAGCTATACTTGTAAGCATTAATACTGTACCTGATATAGCTACTGAAACTTTAATCGAATCTGTTAAAAATGCTGCAAGATAGAATAACTCCATATTTATAAGTAACTGAAATCCCAAAGATGGTAATCCATAAAGATTTATAATAGATTTTTTTAGAGGCTTTTCCGTAACGTTTACATTTTCCATAATAACCCTTCCTTTCATAAAACATTATATGATTTATTTAATTTCATCAACTAAAACTTCTACCTGAGCAACTTGCTTCTTATTCTTCAACATACTCTTTGGCTTCTTCTTCACCTTTTAACACTCTAAGAGTTCCTAAAGCTAATGATTCCATTTCGTTTTCTCCAGGCATAATTTCAACCGGTGCAATAAATTCAACTCGCTCTTTAATCCAGCCTGTAATCATATTAGAATATGCAATTCCTCCTGTAACAACAATAGCATCTACCTTTCCTTTTACTACTGTTGCTAAATCGCCTATTCCTTTTGCAACCTGATAAGCCATAGCTTCATAAACAATCTTTGCCTTTTCATCACCTTTTTCAATCATTTTTTCAACTTCTCTAGCATCAACGGTATTAAGATAATCTTTTAATCCACCATTTCCTCTAAGCTTTTTATTCATAGTTTTTTTATCATATTTTCCTGAATAGCAAAGGTCTATAAGAGCCTTACAAGGAATTCTTCCAGCTCTTTCAGGAGAAAATGGACCTTCATCATCTGCAATTATCTCCACCATTTGTCCTTTTTCATGAACACTTACGGATATTCCACCACCTAGATGAGCAACAACAAAGTTCATATCGCTATATTTTTTACCATACTTTTTAGCAACCTTCATAGCCATTGCTCTTGAGTTTAGTGCATGAACAGTACTTGTTCTTGGTATATCTGACATACCTGATATACGAGCTATATCCTTTAATTCATCTACCCTAACTGAATCATATATGTATGCCGATACTCCAATAGAATTTGCTATTTCATAAGAAATTAACGCTCCTAAATTTGAAGCATGCTCAAACATAGGGTTATTTTTTAATCTATCTACCATTATTTCATTAACTTTATAAGCTCCTGACTTTACTTTTGGAAGCATTCCGCCTCTTCCAACAACTGCAGCTAATTCATGAACTTCATATCCATTTTCTTTTAAAAATGAAAGTACAACTTCTTTTCTCATATCAAATTGAGCTGCAACATTTTCATATTTTTCTATTTCTTCAACTGGATGATCTAGTGTTTTGCAAAAAACTTCCTTTTCATTTTCGTATAAAGCTATTTTTGTAGATGTGGACCCAGGATTTATTGCTAATATTTTTTCACTCATTTATTTTTCCTCCTCTTTTCTTCCGTATTCACTTAAAAAATTATGCGAAGCAATAATTTTTTTGAGAGGACAATTGACAGAGGACATAGGACAGTGAAGATAAGCTTTCTTTCTTACGTCAGAAAGCTAATTTATTTTTTAGGCTTGTTTTACCAATCCAAAACATCACTAATATATAAATTAAAGATTTTTCGTAATGTAACGGAGAAAAATCCTCCTTCACTGTCCATTGTCCTCTGTCCTCTGTCCTCTCAAAAATGCTTCGCATTTTTATTAGAACGAACTTTCACTCTTTTATTTTTGTGATCTTCCGATTTCAAGCCCCTTCTCAAAAGCTTCTTTGTTTAATGGAAGTAACTTTGGTTTTTTGCCAAGTTTGTGTTCAATTGTTCCCCAAACAACTTCAGGAGAAACAACTTCAGTAAACCCTACATATACCCCAAGCATGATAACATTAAGAACTTTTGCGTTTCCCATCTCAAGAGCAAGCTCTGTTACAGGAGCAGAAACCACTTTAATATCTTTTCTTGTAATCTCTTTTTTAACGATTGAACTGTTAATGAAAAGTGTACCACCCTCTTTTAATTTAACAATAAATTTATCTAGAGATGGTTCATTCATAACAATCAAATCATCCATAACGTCACCTAACGGTGCTCCTACCATTTCATCTGAAATAACAACAAAGCAGTTTGCTGTACCACCACGCTGTTCAGCTCCATATGATGGGAAGAAAGTAACATTTTTATCTGTAGAATCACAGGTTGCAGATGCTAAGAATTTTCCAAGTGTCATAACACCCTGTCCGCCGAATCCGGCAACACACAAATTTGTTTCCATACCATTAGCCTCCTATCTATCTCTTATTACGCCCAGTGGGTATTCTGGAAGCATTTTTTCTTCAATGAATTTAAGTGAATCCAGTGGTTCAAGTCCCCAGTTTGTTGGGCAATTTGTTACGATTTCAACCATTGAGAAACCTTTACCATTTAATTGGTTCTCGAAGGCTTTTCTGATTGCTTTTTTAGTTTTAATTACATTCTGCGGAGTATTACAGCTTGTACGCTCTAAATATACTGGCGCTGTAAGCTGATTTAATATTTCACACATATGCATTGGATATCCATGTTCTTCAGCAATACGTCCTTTTGGTGCTGTAGATGCTTTCATACCGATTAATGTAGTAGGAGCCATCTGGCCTCCTGTCATACCATAAATACCATTATTTACAAAGATAACAGTAATGTTTTCACCACGGTTTGCTGCTGAAATTGATTCTCCAAGTCCGATAGAAGCAAAATCACCATCTCCCTGGTATGTATAAACCAATGAATCTGGGTTTGCTCTTTTAATACCTGTTGCAACAGCACAGGCACGGCCATGAGGTGAAGTGATGTTATCATATGCGATATAGTCCATATGAAGTCCACAGCATCCGATACCAAGTACGCAGGCAGCTTTTTCAACAATGTTCATTTCTTCTAAGACTTCACCTATTAATTTTATAACTGTACTATGCATACATCCCGGGCAGAAACCGGAAACTTTATCTTCTTGGATTGTTTTTGTTCTTGCATAAACTTTTTCCATTTTCTATACCCTCCTAGTTTTCATTAATTTTTTTAATAGCTGTAATAATAGCTTCACGGCTCATGATGTTACCACCTGAACATAAGCATGTCTCGATTGGACAACGTTCTTTTACGCCTTTTTCCACATCTTGTACAAACTGTGCAGGAATAGACATTTCAACATCAAGAACAGCTTTACATACACCGTAATTGATATTATCAAAGGCTTTATATGGGAAAGGGCTTACCGTAATTGGTCTGATTAATCCAACTTTGATACCTTCTCCACGAAGTACATTAACGGCTGATTTTGATATACGAGCAGAAATACCATAGGCAGCAATAACGATTTCTGCATCTTCTACCATATATTCTTCTACCTGTACGTCTTTTTCCCAGCTCGCATATAAAGCAGCAGCCTCTTCATTTACTTCCTGCATTTTGCTTGTCTGCCATTGACCTGGCTCAATCCATGCTCTATTTGGGTAGTCCAATTTATGTCCGATACAAGCCCACTCTTTGTTAGCTGTCTTTAATGCAGCAACTTCTTCCTCTGTCTTCATTTCAGGTAACACAACTGGTTCCATCATTGTTCCTATAACTCCATCACAAAGAATTAAAACAGGGTTTCTGTCTCTTTGCGCATAATCAAAAGCTTTATATGTCATATCAACAGCTTCCTGAACCGAAGCTGGAGCAAGTACCATCATTTGGAATCCACCATTACCAGATGCTTTTGTTGCCTGGAAATAATCCTGCTGAGCTGGTTGGATAGATCCTACACCTGGGCCTCCACGTGATATATTAGCATAAACCATTGGTATACGTGCTGATGCACAGTATGAAATACCTTCACTTTTTAGTGATATACCACAGCTTGATGATGAGGTCATTGATCTTGTTCCTGTTGAAGCTGCACCATAAATCATGCTTACAGAAGCAACTTCACTTTCTCCTTGTACAAAATTTCCGCCAACTTCAGGCAACCTTCTTGCGAAGTATTCTGGAATTTCATTTTGTGGTGTAATAGGGTATCCGGCAAAAAATCTACAGCCGGCTCTAACAGCTGCTTCTGCAATAGCTTCACAGCCTTTCATAAATACTCTAGACATTCTTATTTTCCTCCTTTATTTATATACTTCAATCGCAGCATCTGGACACATTCTTGCACATATACAGCATCCAACACAAGCATCCATATTAACCGCTGCTACATACTCGTATCCTTTTGAATTAACTTCATTTCCTATAGCAAGCACGCCTCTAGGACAAAACTTAATACAATATTGACAGCTTTTACAGCTTTCTGATCTTATTTCTACTTTTGCCATTTTGATCAAATTCTCCTTTCTAAAATAAATATGATTTATTTTTTATTTAAACCTTCTCACATACAAAATTTTTATGAGAGGACAATTGACAGAGGACAGTGAAGGTAAATTAAACATTACTAACAATGTTTATAACTAATTACTCCCTTTTTATTATTGATTCCACTGATATGTTAGATATAAATGAATCGGCATCAATGGAATGTCTGTTTTAGCTTTTACATCCTCATATAAAGTATCACTTACGCAGGTGAAATCTATATCCATTAGTGGTCCAATCATTTCAGCCGTTTTTAAGTTTCCTTCTAATACTTCTTCTACTGTTGTGGAAATTCCGTTATTCGGATTACTTATCATGTGAATTTTATCTAATTTAATATGGGATATTTTCAATATAGATGAAAGTGTTCCATCAATATGATTCAAATTACCAGACCAAGGCCTATATGCATTCAGAACATAATATACCGCTGTGTTATCTTTATTTACTTTAGGAGCAAATCCTCCTATGGCACGTGCACCTATATCATTTCCGCCAACGTCCATAACTACATAACAACTGTCATCTTTGAGTAAAAGGTTAACGCCACCTACTACTGTTGGTGCATCAAAAAACTGTTCTTCATGGTGAAATATAATCCCCATACCTTCAATCTCTTCCTTCACATCTCTGGACCTAAACAGCGGTTTTGTCATATCCATATCAAAAAAATGTACTGGTTTTTCATTAAAATCAGCAAGATATTTTGCAAAATTTATTGCAATCTCACTTTTTCCACTTCCGGCTTCTCCAACAAAAATAAAATTGGATTTATTCCTTGTGAACTCTTTGAAATTAATATTCATAAGCAGCCTCCATAAAAGTTACTGTTTAGCGGCTGCGGCAGATATTACTAAGGATAGATATTTTTCCTCAGAACTTGCTCCTCTTGATGTTAAAACAATAGGAACCTTTGCTCCAATGACAAAACCTGCCATTTTAGCACCTGCAGAATATATTAAAGACTTTGACAGTATATTTCCTGCAGCAATATTAGGTACAATTAATATGTCTGCATCTTCAGTAACCGTACTTTCAAAACCCTTTATTTCTGCTGATTCCTTGTGCATTGCTAAATCATAAGAAATAGGTCCTTCTATAATACAATTTTTGATTTCACCAGCTAAATTCATCTTTTTTAATAAATCTGCATCAACAGCTTCAGGCATTTTGGGATTTACCGTCTCCACAGCGGCTAAAACTGCAACCTTTGGTTTTTCATATCCCATACTTATAAGTGTGTTAACAGAATTCTCAATTATTTGTTTCTTTTCATCCAAATTTGGATACATCATCATTCCACCATCTGCAATTGCTATCAGCTTATGATAGGTTGGTATTTCATGGATAGCAAAAACAGACATAACACTTCCTGTTCTAAGTCCTTTTTCCTTATTTACTACTGCTTTCAAAAGATCAGCAGTTTGAAGTTTTCCCTTCATTATAAAGTCTGCCTTGTTCTCATGTATAAGTTCTACAGCCTTGATTGCTGCCGCAGTATCATCTTCTGCATCAATGATAGAATTGTCATCTATACTTTCTTTTAGCTTCTCTACCAATTCTTTTATTTTCGATTTATTTCCTATTAGTATAGGTTCTACAATATTATCATTTTTAGCTCTAAATACAGCTTCTAAAGTATGCTCATCCTGAGCTGCAACTACTGCCACCACTTTTTTATTTTTATTATTTCTTACTTTCCCAATTAATTCCTCAAAATTTTTAAATTCCATGATTTCCTCCTTTATCTTGATTTAATATTGCTAAAGCAGCAATATTAAATCAAGCTTACGAACTTCTCATTGTGTATTCCTTTACAAAGTTCTCTATAAGAGATCCTATTTAGTCTACTATTACTCCTGAGTTCAATATTCCATTAGGATCAAAAACTTTCTTTATCCCCTGCATTATGGCTATCTCTCTTTCGCCAAATTGAAGAGACATATATTGTTTTCTAAGTCTACCTGTTCCGTGCTCTGCAGTACAAGTTCCACCATATGAAAGCGCAGCAGCATAAAATTCCGCTCTCATATCATCAATATAATCTGGTACCTTACCGTCCTCCAAGAATACGAAATTATGAATATTACCATCACCTATGTGACCATTACATAGAGTATAAGTACCATATTTTTTAGCTATTCTATTTAAATCATCAATTATATTAGGTACAAATGATGTAGGCACCGCAATATCTAGTCCCTCTGCTATAGTCTCTTGATAAGCTGTTAAAACATTGCTTCTTATTTCTAGAATGTTTCTTTGATCCTTTGTAGTCTCTGCAATTAAACTGTCAACAGCTCTATATTTTTCACTTAAGCTTACAAGTTCTTCACATTTTCCATAAAGAATATCCTCTGTAGCTTCATTTAAGATTATCATTATATCTACATTTCCTTTTTTAGCAGGCCAAGTCTTGCCAAGGTGTTTTGCTACTTCTAATGCTATAGGTCTCTCAATATACTCAATAGCTAATGGTACTATACCTTCTTGAAGTATCTTAGGTACAAAGCTTGCAGCTTCTTCTTTTGTATCGAAGGAAATGACTAATGTACCTGAATACTTGGATTTCGGATACAACTTTAGTGTTGCCTTAGTCACTATTCCAAGTGCCCCTTCACCACCTATCATCAATTGCATCAAATCAAAGCCCATATTATTTTTTATTAATTTACCACCTAACTTAACTAATTCACCAGTTGGAAGTACTACTTCTAACGCTTTAACGTGTTGTCTCATAATTCCATGTCTTACTGCATTTACTCCGCCAGCATTTGTAACAATCATTCCACCAATTTGTGCACCTTCATCTCCTGGGTGGATAGGGAAAAATAATTTTTCGTTATCTGCTAATTTCGCCATCAACTCTTCAAGAGTAACACCAGCATCTACAGTAATCATAAGATTATCTTCATCTATTTCAATGTTTTTGTTTAATCTTTCTAGGGATACAACTATACTTGGTTTTAATGGTATTGCCCCAGCAACTATGCCTGTACCGCCGCCCCTTACCATTATAGGTACCAATTCTTTATTTGCATAAGTAACTATTTTAGCTATCTCTTCTGCAGAACTAGGCTTTACAACTACACAATCTTCGCAAGCAGTCGGTCTAAGCTTTGCCTCTGTCTCATCATATAAATAGCTGCCCATTTGTGATAAATCACTAACTACCCAATCCGCTCCTGAAATTTCCTTTAAGCTATCAATTATTTCTTCTTTCATATATATTCCTCCCATTTTATATATAATTAAATATTATCATATTTCAGTATTCTAGTATACAAGTTTATACGCCTTGAAGAGATTTTATTTTATTAATAAACTGTGGTACTACTTCATATAAGTCTCCTACTATTCCATAATTTGCTGTATTAAAAATAGGTGATGATGGATCTGAATTTATAGCAATTATTACATCTGATTCCTTCATTCCTGCTACATGTTGCGCTGCTCCAGAAATGCCACAAGCTATATATAATTTAGCTTTTACTCTATTACCACTGTAGCCTACTTGGCGGTCTTTTGAAAGATATCCTTCATCAACTACAGGTCTAGTTCCTCCAACAACTCCGCCTAAAAGGCCAGCTAATTCTTCTAGCATTTTGAAATCTTCAGCACATCTTACTCCTTTTCCTCCAGCTACTACTATATCACATTCTGATATATCAAATTCTTCACTATTAAGTTCTTCAAGTACTTGTACTAACCTATCTCCAGTTGAAAGAGGTTTTACATTTACTACTTCTCCAGTTAGTGCAGTGTCTCTTTTAGCTTCTGAGAATTCTTTATATCTTACTGTTGCCATCTGAGGATAAGTATCTGTTTTTATATGTGCTAATATGTTTTCACTGAAAGCTGGTCTTATTTGTACTAACTTGCTATCTTCATCTATTACAAGACCTGTACAATCTGCTGTTAAACCTGTTTCTAATGCTGCTGCTAAACGTGGAGCTATTGATCTTCCCATAGTTGTAGCTCCAATTAAACATATTTCTGGTTTAACCTCTTTAATTAGGCTTAGTAGATTATCTATATATATTAATTCTTCTGGTTCATTAAATTCATTACCTTCTATATAAAATACCTTATCTGCACCTCTATATATAAGTTCTTCAGTCTTCATTCCTGCAGGGCCTAGTAATGCAGCGAAAACTGGCACTTGTATTTTACTTGCTAGTTCTTTTCCTTTTGCTAAAAGTTCATAACTTACCTTGTGAATTTCTCCATTTTTTTGTTCAGCAAAAACCAATACTCCGTTAAATTCTTTCTCTGACATAATTATACCTCCAAAACTTTCTTGTCTTTTAATACATTAACGATTTCATCAAAAGCACCTGCAAGATCATCTCTCCATACTTTTCCTTCGCGCTTAACACTTGGAGGTACTTCTATCTTTTTAACTTTTGTTGGTGAGCCTTTGAATCCAGTATCTTCTATTGCTAAATGCTCCTTTAAATCTTCCATTCCCCATACTTTAATTTCAGCTTTTTTAGCGTTCATTTTGCTCTTAAAGGATGGCAAACGAGGGTCATTTATATCTTTTGTAACAGTGATTAATGCTGGAAGTTTTGCATCTTTTAAATATGAACCACTCCATATATCACATTTAGCTACCATATGTTCCTTATTTATATCTTTAATATTACTTACATAACTTAAATGTGGTATGTTTAAAAATTCTGCCATTTCAGGTCCTACCTGTCCAGTATCACCATCTACTGTTTTCTCTCCTGCAATAACTAAATCATAGTCACCTATTTTTTTTATAGCAGCCGCCAATGTTTTTGAAGTTGCTTTAGTGTCTGCTCCTCCAAAATTTCTATCGCTTAATAATATTCCCTCGTGAGCTCCACGTGCAATTCCTTCTCTTAATGCTTCTTCTGCTGCTGGAGGTCCCATGCTTATAACTGTAACCTTTGCCTCTGTGTTTTCGCTTATTTGAACTGCTGCCTCTAGAGCATTTAAATCAAATGGATTTATTTCTGTACCTGCAGATTTTCTATCTACAACACCTTTCTCACTATCAAATTTTACCTTGTCCATGTCAGGTACTTGCTTTAAAAGTACTACGATATTCATTTAACCTTCATCCCTTCTTAAATAAAGTATAGTAAAACAATTTCTAAGTCTTATTACTTAGACTATGTTGATCAACAATTATATATATCAGCAAGTACCATGCCAAACTTATAAAAAGTATATGTTAATTACTTAACCCTTATATTTAGTAAAAGTTAAAAATCTAACTATAGTTAGATTTAAAAACAATTATATTATTTTTCAAATTTGAAACATAGGTTTCAGATTTGAAAAAAAATTTCAAATTTGAAACAAAACTTATTTATAATTAAGTTTTCTCCATAATGTAGTTCTGCTGATACCATAGTCTTTACAAAGCTTTTCCTTATTTCCTTGGTAATACTTAAGTAATTGCTTAAACATTTCACTTTCCATTAATCCAAAGTCCTTTGATATATCAATCCTTATTTCTTTATCTGTCCTAGAAACTACCTTTAGAGGTTCGCTATTTTCCGCATTTCTATTTTTTTCATCATTTGATGGAAAACTAAAATTATTAATTTGTTTCACCTTTTTATAATTCACCAAACTAATATTAAAAAAATTCTTTATATATTCCTGTGTAATATTTGGGATTTCGCAAAAAATTACAAGCTTCAATATAAAATTTCTCAGTTCTCTCACATTTCCTGGCCATTCATACTCTAGTAAAGGCTCAAATATATTACTATTCTCCCAATGCACAATTTTATTCTGTCTTTCTAATTCTTTTTTGAAAAATCTTTCTGCTATAATTAAGATATCTCTTTTTCTTTCACACAAAGGAGCAATTTGTAGTTCTAATTGGCTTAGTCTATAAAATACATCTTCTCTAAAAGACCCTTTTTTAACTAGTTCTAATAAATTTTTATTAGTAGCACAAATTACCCTTATGTCAATATCTTCAAGTCTCTGTCCGCCAATTTTTCTTATAGTTCTCTCTTGAAGAACTCTTAAAAGCTTTGCTTGAAAATTTAATGAAGTTTCACTAATTTCGTCTAAAAATATCGTACCCTTGTTTGCACATTCAAAAAGACCTTTCTTTCCTTTATTAACTGCTCCTGTAAAAGCACCAGTTTCATATCCAAATAATTCACTTTCAAGTAAATTTTCACTTAAAGCACCACAATTCACAGAAATAAAAGGCTCATTTAATCTATTGCTTTGATTATGAATACTTTGGGCAAATAATTCTTTACCCGTTCCCGTCTCCCCATAAATAAGTACATTACCATCCGATTTAGCAAACTTTTTTGCCAAATTAATAGAATATTTTATTTCATCACTTTCGCCTAAAATATCATTAAAAGAATACTTTGCAATCCATCCCATCTCACTAATTTTTCTTCTGGATTTAATTTGAATCTCTTGTTCTTTTTTAAAATGTTTAACTATTTTTAGTGCTTCATCTATTGCAAATTTTATTGATCTTTCATTTGACTCTAATAAAACTCCATATACACCATTTTCCTCTGCAATCATAGTTGCTAAGGCATCTCCAATTATCGCATCATATTTTCCGCTTTTTACTGCCTTTCTACTTAAGCTAAATGATTCTTCTAAACTTTCACATGCTATAAAATGAAAGGTCATATCTCCTATTAGTTTTTCATACTCAGGATTAAACAACATATTAGATACAGTAATAATTGCTATATTTTTATATCCTTTATTACTAACCGTACTAATAGCATCTAGTATATCAAAAGATGTTACAGAAATTTCAATGACAGGTACAGAAGTATTACTCCTTACTACTCTAGCTATCATACCTCGAGATAATATAACTTTTGCATCCTTGTTTATTTTTTTAATACTGCTTTCATTTTTTAAATTCCATAGATCAGGTTCTATAATCTCCATATCAATATTTTCGCTTTCAATAATCTTTTTAGATATTTTAGACAATTTAGCATATGGTGATATTAATAATATACTGCTCATATTACCCTCCTTAATATTGTTGTAAATTTAACTATATGAAAAACTTATTATGCTCCCTTTTAATATATTGTCTTAATTCAGTCAACTTTCCAATTACAATAATTATATTTTAAATTGTGATACAATTTTTTGCAATTTATCAGCATATTCAATGCTTTCTTTTGATTTATTTTCTATTTCTTTTGTTAGTGAAACTGTATTTAGAGTTTTTTCAGCTATATTACTAACACCTTGAGCACTTTCATTAATTGTTACAGCCACTTCATCAGTTGCCTTACTAATAATATTAATTGTTGCTTCAAGCTCTTGAGATGCGTCACTTACTGCAGACATCATTTTAGTTATTAAAGCTGCATCCTGATTATATTGCTCACTAACTTCTATAAACTTTTTGTAGTCTTCAGATATATCTGTATCAAGAAATTTAAGTACTTGTTCAGAGCTATTTGTCATGTTATTAACCGCTGAAGTAACTCTTGATAATATTTTTTGAATATCCTCTGCTGTTTTTGAAGATATTTCAGCCAGTTTTCTAATTTCATCAGCTACCACTGCAAAGCCTTTTCCAGCTTCTCCAGCTCTTGCCGCTTCAATAGCCGCATTTAAAGCTAACAAATTTGTTTGACCGGTAATATCTAAAATATCCTCTGCTAAAAGATTAATCTGCATAATTGACTTAAGCTCCTCGACCCCTTGTTCTAATTTTTCTTTTACTTTAGAATGTATAATTTTAGAATTTTTATCTGACTCTAAAGTATCTTTTTTCATTATAATCGCTCTTTCAATAATTTGAGATGATAAAATTGAACCTTCTTTACCTCTCTTGACAATTGAAACTACATTACCTTTTACATCTTCAATTGAAGATGTAATTTCTTCAGCAGATGCAGCAGTTTCTTCCATAGCAGCAGACAATTGCTGGGTTATAGCAGAATTATTGCTGGAGTTGACATATACTTTTTCGGAGATACCTTCAACCTCTAAGGAATTGTCGTTTATATCTTTTGAAGATTTTTGTAATAAATCAACCATTTCTCTCAATACTTTTCTCATATTGACTATACTGTGACACATAATTCCAGTTTCGTCCTTATACTTTAAAAGCCATCCAAAAGATTCATCATGTTTAAGATCAAGCTTTGAGGTTTTATCAATCAAATCAGTAACTCCAATAATTGGCAAGGAAATTTTTTTTGCAATAAAAAATCCTGTTACGGAAGCTATTACAATTATAGCTAAGCCTATTAATAGCACAAACAGACTCATTTGCTTTATTGGAGCCTGTATTTCATTGACATCACCATTAATCACCAATATCCAGTTAGTTTTAGGAATAACAGAGTAAGCAGCAATCATTTTTTGTTTTCCCGATGAATAGTTAACCAAAGATTCAGAAACCTTTTCTCCTTTCTGTATTCTATCAACTACATCCTTTATCTCTTTAATATCAACCTGCTTTCCTATTAGGTCGGTCTTAGGATGATAAAGAAGATTTCCTTTTGTGTCAACAAGATATGCATAGCTTGATTTTGTTTCATTAAGCTTCATATCTTTAAGGTAAATTGTCATACTTTCACAAGTTATAGGTGTACCTACAATCCCTTTCAGCTGGTTATTACTGTCAATAATAGGACGCGTAATTACCATAATTTTTTTACCTGTAGCTATTGAATCTCGAGTCTCACTTATTTGAACTTTTTTAGTAGATATTGTATCTTTTATATACTGCCCTGATGAAAGATCTTTGCCTATAGTAGACTTATTAGGATTTGCAATTATAACCCCCTTTTCATTACAAATATATATACCATCAAGATTTTTTTTATCAGACATATGCTGTTCTAATATCTTGTTAACTATTTCAACTTTTGTCTGGTCACCTTGATTTGCCAATAAATCCAACACATCTCTATTTGATGTTAAATAATTTGCAACAGCTATTTCTCTTTCAATCATTTGAGAAATAGTGTTATTTTCCTTTTTGACCGATTGAAGCCCTGATATTTTTGTTTGAGCTAAAATAATATTGCTTGATTGTATATATGTAAAAATTCCTGTTGAAAGAATTGATAATACAATCAAGAATACTATAGTAATGGTAATTTTTTGCCTTATTTTCATAATACTCCTCCTCTTATGTATTACAAATGTGCTTGAAAACATAGTTTTTAAAAAATGTAGAGAGGACTATATGTATTTATTAGTCCCCTCTATCAGCTTTCCATATTAAAAAATAAATATGGCATACTATTCCTTAACGTGTTATATAAAGTTTACTAAACATATATACACGAAAGATGAACAGTATGCCAAATAATATCCTCTCTGCATCTGTATGATTTTTAATTATGTATGCTTTTTTATATTTAGAAGGGAAAGGTAATCAGAGAAAATGATGCAGTATAGAATATAATAAACTGTTTCATTAAATCGCTTTTAGAAATATACCTTTAATTATTAATTTTCACCCTTTTCTTTAGTTTCACTAGCTGTTTTTCCAGATCCCCATAATTTAACAGCAAGATTTGTTAACAAAGGAGTTGTAATTGCAGTTATTACCGCTGAAGCAGCTATAGCTGTAGTTGCAGCTGGCACTTGATGTGCTAAGCTTGGAGTTACCTGTGCTATAATTGCTGGAACTGCTACAGCACTACCACCTGATGAACAATTTGCAACTGCTGCATAACCAGGACGTCTAAGTATGAACTTATCAGCAGGTACTAAGAATAGTAATGATAAAATAATAACTAATACCGCTAAGATAATACCTGTAGCTCCACCTTTAAATATGCTTAAAATATTTAATCCAGCTCCAAGACAAAATCCTATGAATGGAAGTGTGAAACCAATACCAGGGGCTAAAAATTTTCTTATATCATTATCAAGATTGCCAAGTACAAAACCTATAAGCATGGTACCTATTGATGCAATTAAAGCAATTGGGTTAAAGGCTGCAGCTCCTGCTGCTCCCAAACCGATTAAAGTGAAGAAAGGACCAGTTGTAAGTCCCAATAAGGATTGAGCACCAGTATCATATTCATCTCCAATGGAAGGCATAAGACCAAGAAATATACCAGAGTTAATACTTGTAACAGCTGCCATAAGCATTAGAGGTGTAATACCCAAGAAACCGTTTACCCCAAACATTTTTGTCACTATATAAGCTGGAACAAATCCTGCGAAGAATTTCGCAGCAGCTAGTACCGCGCCACGCTTTAATGATTCTACAACACCTCTAGGATTTATTTGTGCACCTACACACATTAAGTTACAACCTATAAATGTCATAGTACCTGCGGATGACATAACTGCGGAAGTAATTCCACCAATTTTTAGTGCTTGAGGAAAAACTGTATTTATTATTGCGGCAATAAATAAAGGGATAACAATCAATCCTCCTGGAACCTTTTGAACTCTTTTTAAAATTTGCATGTACAATTCCCTCCTTATAAATATAGATACATCATAACAACTTTATTTTTATTATGATGTATCTTTGTTGTAAATTTCTACTTAGTTAAGAAGTATCCATAATTGAATAAAAGTTCTATTGGATTCTCTTAATATTCCATGATGTATAACGTTTTATTGTCAATTAGCTTATTAACATCTTCATCTGTGTATCCAATTTCCTTTAAAATTTCTCTACCTTGTTCACCAATCATTGGACCACGCTCATAAGCTCTTGCTCCCATTTCAGAAAAGTTTACTGGTAGTTGAACTAACGTTCTTTCATTACCATTACCATATTTCATAGTATAGAAGCATTCATTTGCCCATGCCTGCTTATCTTCTAGAATTTCTTCCCAAGTTTGCGCAACACCAAAAGGAACATCTGCTTCTGTTAATCTTTCTTTGATTTCAGCCACAGTTAAAGTTTTCATAGTTGCCATTATGTTATCATAAAGTTCATGAGCTAGTCCCGCTCTTAACATATTTTCTTGTGGGAAATATTTGTCACAATCAACTAAATCAGTTCTGCCAATAGCAGCCATAAATTTAGGATAGTATGCATTGAAAGAAGGCATACATGTCTGTACATATCTTCCATCTTTTGATTCCCATGCAGCATTAAGTGTATTATCCATTTCACGAACATCAATAGGATATTTAACGCCTATATCTTTGTATTGTGCTGCTTGAACCATTATTCCCATATTGAAAACTGCAGTTTGGAATAAGCTTGTAGTAACTTTTTCTCCTTTTCCTGTAGTCTTAGCTTGATATAATGCAGCTAAAATACCTGCTACAAGGTTCATACCTACGTTGTGATCTCCTAAACCAGCAATACCATTGAAAGGTTTAGTACCCTTTTGACGCATTGAGTCAAAATAACCACCTCTTGCAAAGAACGCAGTAAAATCAAATCCAGGTAAATCCTTATCAGGACCAAATTCTCCATATCCTGTACACATTGCATAAACTAAGCTTGGATATTCTTTCTTTAAGTCTTCATAACTTAGTCCTGCACGTTCTAATGCTTGAGGTCTCCAGTTTGTAATTAAAATATCAGCTGTTTTTAATAATTTAAAGAAAGCTTCTTTACCTTCTGGAGTTTTCATATTTAAAGAAATACAACGTTTATTTGCATTTTCTAAGTCCCATGTAGTATTTTCGCGTATATCTTGAGGTCTTCCTTCATTTGGTGCTGTATAACGGATAGGATCACCTTTTTCACTTTCTATCTTTATAACATCTGCACCTAAATCTGCTAGAAAACGTCCTGATGTGGCAGCAGCTATAAATGTTGCCAATTCAATAACTTTTACTCCAGCTAATGGTTTATTACTCATAATCAATTCCCCCTAAATTATTTTAAAAAAGATTTTATTAAAATTAATTAATTAACATATTAAAGATCTAAATTATATTCTATTACTTCTTTAGCTCTTCTATAATTGCAGGAATCACTTCATATAAATCACCGACAATACCATAGTCAGCAACTTCAAAAATAGGAGCACTTTCATTTTTATTGATAGCAACTATATAATCAGAACTTTGCATACCTGCTAAATGTTGAATAGCACCAGAAATACCACAAGCAAAATATATTTTAGGTTTTACTGTTGTACCTGTTTGTCCTACTTGATAAGAATGATCAATCCATCCAGCATCTACACATGCTCTTGATGCAGCAATAGTTCCACCTAGTTTATCTGCTAAGCTTTTTAATAATTCAAAGCCTTCAGCTTTTCCAAGGCCCATACCACCTGCAACAATAATTTCTGCATCTGTTAATGAAACCATTTCTCCTGATTTTTTCACGATTTCAAGAACTTTTGTTCTGATATCTCCTATTTTAAACTCTACATCTAGTTTTATAAGTTCACCAGTACGTCCTTCTTCATAAACAGCCTTATCCATTACCCCAGGTCTTACTGTAGACATCTGTGGTCTATTATTAGGACAAACAATAGTAGCCATAAGATTTCCACCAAAGGCAGGTCTTGTCTGTTTAATCTTCTTGTCTTCAGGATCAATTTCTAATTTAGTACAATCAGCTGTTAAGCCAGTATTACATTTTACTGCAAGACATGGACCTAAATCACGGCCTATATGAGTAGCTCCTAATAATACTATTTCAGGCTTATATGTGGAAATTGCTTCAAATATTACTTTTGTATAAGAATCTGTACGATATTTTTCTAATTCTGAATGGTCAGCTACATAAACTTTGTCAGCACCATAAGCAAATAATTCATTTGCTAATCCAGCTACGTTATTTCCGCATAAAACTGCGCAAAGTTCAGTTCCAATTTCTTTTGCTAACTTTTTACCTTCGCCAAGTAATTCTATTGATACAGACATGATTTTTCCTTCACGTTGTTCAGCGAATACCCAAACACCTTTATATGCACTTAAATCAACTACTGCTTTTTCTTCTTCTTCTTTTTCAATTGCATCAAATGGACATTCTTTTACACAAACGCCACATCCAGTACAAGTACTTCCAATAACAGCAATCTTATTTTCCATAGTTATTGCACTAAAAGGACAGCTTTTTACACATTTAGTACAACCTTTGCATTTATCCTTTAAAACATTTACAGCCATTTTAATTAACCGTCCTTTCTATATTACATGCTTTTCTTCTAATCTAGAAACAAGACCAGATGCCATTTCTTTAACAGAGCCCTTTAACATTTCACCTTTTCCTTTTGGTGGTGGAGTAAATGAACGGAATACCTGTGTTGGTGATGCTTTTAATCCGCAATCTTTAGGATCTAATGCTACATCTTCATGATTCCACATAGGAATTTCTTTTTTGTAAGCATCAACAATTCCATAAATACTCATGTATCTTGGCTCGTTTAATTCTTTTACAGCAGTTAAAAGACATGGCATTTGTACTTCAAGTACTTCATATCCATCTTCCATCTGTCTTTGAACAACTACTTTGTCATCTTTAAGTTGTATATCTTGTACATAAGTCACTACTGGTAATCCTAATCTTTGAGCCACTTGTGGTCCAACTTGAGCAGTATCGCCATCAATAGCTTGTCTTCCAGCTAAAATAATATCTACATCACCAATCTTTTTTATACCAGCTGCGATAGTTGTAGAGGTTGCACAAGTATCAGCTCCACCAAAGGCTCTATCACTTAATAAATATGCTTCATCAGCACCCATAGCAAGACATTCTCTTAACATAACATTTGCTTGTGGTGGTCCCATAGTTAAAACAACTACTTTTGCTTCAGGATTGCTATCCTTTATAGCTAGTGCCGCTTCTAATGCATTAGCATCATCAGGATTTAAAATACTAGGAACTCCATCTCTTATTAATGTACCTTTTACAGGATCAATTTTTACTTCGTTTGTATCAGGTACTTGTTTTACACATACTAAAATCTTCATAATTATAATTCTCCTTCCTACTTCTTTAACAAGTGACCAGCAATTACCATCTGCTGTACTTGTGAAGTTCCTTCATAAATAGTAAATACTCTACAGTCTCTATATAAACGTTCTACTTTATATTCCTTCATGAATCCATAACCACCATGAATTTGAACAGCTTTAGCACAAATTTCATTACAAGCCTCTGCTGCATAATATTTAGCCATTGATGCTGCCATTGATGCATTTTGGTTTGTATCTTTTAAATAAGCAGCATCATAAACTAGTTCTTTTGCAGCCTTCAATTTAGTTGCCATATCTGCAATCATAAAGCTTATAGCTTGGAAATCTCCAAGTCTTCTTCCAAATTGTTTTCTTTCCTTAACATATTTAATAGCTTCATCTAAAGCTGCTTGTGCTACACCTATAGATTGAGCTGCTACTCCGATACGTCCTGTATCAAGAGTTTTCATAGCATTTATAAAACCTTGATTTATTTCTCCTAAAACATTGCTTTTGTGTACTCTAACATTTTCCATAATAATGTCACTGGTTGCACATCCAATAACACCCATCTTGTTTTCAGCTTTACCACAAGATACTCCTTCTTGTTTCATATCAATGATAAAAGCAGAAATACCTTTTGTTCCTTTGCTCATATCAGTTTTTGCATAAACTACAGAATAATCAGCAAAAGGTGCCATTGTAATAAAAGTTTTACGCCCATTTAATATGTAATAATCTCCATCTTGTACTGCTGTTGAAGTCATTCCACCAGCATCAGATCCTGCTCCTGGTTCTGTTAATCCAAAGGCAAGTATCTTTTCTCCTTTTACAACTGGTTTTAAATATTTTTCTTTTTGCTCATCAGTTCCTGATAATAATAATGGTCCCCCTGAAAGAGAGTTAGGTGAAGAAACATATATACTAGCAACTGCACTAGCTCTTGCAATCTCTTCCATTACAATTACATATGAACGAGTATCAGCACCTGCGCCTCCTAGTTCTCTTGGAATTTTTATTCCAAAAAATCCTGCCTTAGCCATCTTGTCAAGGATTTCCTTCGGAAAAACCTCTGTTTCTTCAACTTTGTCTAAAATATCTGATGTTAATTCTTTTTCTGCAAAATCTCTTGCCAATTTTCTGATTAACTCATGCTGTTCTGTTAAAATCATAAACTTTCCTCCTTATTTATTCTCAATCGAATTTCTTCTTTTAATTGTTGCATATTGATTTTTCCATTAGAGTTTAATGGAAACTTTTTATATGTAAAGATAAACTTAGGAACTTTATAATTAGCTAAATATTTTTTCAAGTGCTCTTCTAAAGCTTCTATCTGAAACTTTTCATCACTGCTAATAACACAAGCTGCTATTTCTTCCTGAACAATAGGTGCTGGTACTCCAAACACCTTTGTTTGAAGAATACTTGGATATTTCATAATAACATCTTCGATTTCTCTTGGTGAAATATTTTCACCAGAACGTATTATAATTTCCTGTTTCCTGCCTGTTATATAAAGATTTCCTTCGTTATCAATATATCCAATGTCATCTGTATGAAGCCATCCATCTTCGCTAATCTTCTTGCTATTTTCTTTGGGGCGTTTATAATATCCCTGCATTACATTGTAGCCTTTAATAACTATTTCACCGACTTCATAAGGTTGCAGTTCATTTTCATACTCTTTACTAATAATTTTGAGTTCTACATTAGGAATCACTTTTCCAACAGATGCACATTTAACATCTATAGAATCATCATAATTATTAAAAGTAATAGAAGGTGATGCTTCCGTCTGTCCATAAGATTGCTGAAGCTTCTCAAAACCAAGTTCTTTCTGTATCTTTAGATAGTCCTCTCTAAAAACTGTAGAGCCAGCAATTATTCCCGATTTTAGAGATGATAAATCATAATTTTTTCTTTCTGGATTGCCAAGTAGAGCTAAAAACATTGTTGGAACTCCATTTAGAACAGTTATTTTGTATTTATCAATACATTTTAGAACATAAGAGGTTCTAACTTCTGGCAATAAATGAATACAAAAGCCTTTACTCAGGCTGGCGAAAAAACCAACACTTAATCCAAAGCAGTGGAATAGAGGTAATGCTATGCACATTCTGTCTTCTTTTGTCCATCTCATTTGTTGCGCAGCTTCTCCAGCCACATTCATGAGTTGGTAATGAGTAAGCATTACTCCCTTAGGCATAGATGTAGTTCCAGATGTAAATACCATGCTTGCATTATGATGAGGGGAAACTTTATGCTTTATTTGTTTTAAACGCTCTATGTTGGCATCGGTTAACTTATTTGTTTCATTGCTTTTTCCCCATTGATCAAATCTACCTTTTTCTATAGATACATACTCCTTTACCCTTCCTATGCTCTTTTCCTTTAAACTGCTAATAATATTCTTACTGTTTCTTTCTGTATGACATTCTCCATAACATACATACTCTGTTTCTGAATATTCAAGAATTTTAACTAATTCATCTTCTTTATAACTTGGGTTAATCAATATAGAAATAGCCCCAATTTTAGCCAATGCTAGGTAAGTAATTATCCAGTTAATGTTGTTCTTGCTCCAAATAGCAACATGACTATTATGTTCAATCCCATAGTCTAGAAGCTCTATAGCAAACTTATTAGAGAAATCATCTAATTCTCTCCAGGTGTAAAATACATCTTCATATTCAACTGCCTTTTCCTCTGCCATAGTTTTCAACCTATCACATAAAACTTGCCCTATTGTTAAATCTTTCAATTCCATAACATTAACCCTTCCTTATTTTACTAACTAAGATGAATAGTATTCTTACCTATGACTACAGATATTTTTATGTTAGCTTTATCTGTGTCTTTTTATATATGCTCTTTTGATTATTAACCTATCATTTCTGCAAAAGTTTGAAGTATTGTTTGAGCTTGTCCATAGTTAACCATTTGTCTGTCAACTTCAACTAAAGTACTTGGAATTTCTGCTGCATCAAGAGCTCTTTTTACAAATACATAGTCAAATTCTTCTGGATCACAGAACTTTGTCATAAAGATAGCTACCCCTTTTGCACCTGTACGTTTTGCTAACTCTACTATATAATCAGCTCTTTTTTTCTCCACATCATATAGTACAGAACAGTTATCCATCTCAGAAAACTTTTCGCTTAAAGCATCTAGTGGTGATAAATTAAGTTTAGCATCTACTCTATATTGACGTGATTCATGGGCAATTTCATCGCCAACAATTTGGAAATTACTGTCATCTATAATCTTTAAAAGATTTTTGTTATCAGCTAAAATTCCAGAGGTAATAATTTTTATTTTTTTGTTTTCTTCTGATTTAGTTTCTTCAAGTACATTTATTAACTCATCTAATAACTTTGTATGTTCTTCTTTTGCCATAAAATATGCACTCTTAAATATGTCACTTCTTTGTGAAGCTGTTATTTGAGGATAGCCTATTAATAGATTGCTAATTTTTCTCATTGCAGCATTATGTTCATTGTATATTTCAATAGATTTTTTTAATGCTTCTTCTGAGAATACTGCTCCAGTCGCTGCTTCAAGGTCTTTAATAACTCTTTCATATCCAGCTTTTGTGAAACTTTTTCCATTTTCATTAGCTCTGTTTTGAGGATAAGTCATTGGAATAAATGGAATATCTTTTACAGCACTCTTCCAATTTTGTCCAAGAGTCTTTAATGAATCACAAAGAGATGGGATTACAATTGCAGAAACTCCATTATATACGCCTTTAATTCCAAGCTCTAAAATAGATTGCATAATACTACATATAAAAGCTGGAAAATATTGCTTTGCTTCTTTTATTTCCACATCTGCTCCCCATACTCCCATAGGAACAAAACCCATAGAATGTATGATTTCCTCTGGTGTGTACACAGGTGCACATGCAACTACTTTTTTACCACTTTCAAGATAAGCTTTAAGCTGCTTGTCTGGATTCGCAGCAATATCGCTAAATTTTATTAAAACTTCATTCAATGCAGCCATTTTATTTACCTCCCTTATTTGCTTCCATAATCTCAGTCAAGCCTTGCACACGAGTTTCATATTGTGCTTCTGAGAAATTACGTGGATCAGCTTGGTCACCATCAAAGGATACAACAGGAATATCACATTGTTCTCCAATTTGACGACTCATTTCATACATAAATCCACTCCAAAGCTTACAAGATCTGTTTGTATGTACTAATAAACCTTCTGCCTTAGTATCCTTAGCTATTTTCACTCTCTTATCACGAGCATGCTCTAAATTTATAGCATTAGGAACATTGCAGTATGCTCTAATAAGACCATCAAGATCATCATATATAAAACCAAAGGCATCTGCATAAATTGTCGCTACCATGTTTATACCCCTAGATTTTAGTCCAGTGAATGTAGCACGAAGATGTGGCCAGCAAGCTATTCCTTCAAACATTATTCTATGTTTTTGCTCTCCACGATAAGTACTTGTTCCTTCTTCAACTGCCTTTTTATACTCTTGTACTAAAGTCTCAAAAGCTTCTGCTGCTTCTACAGTTCCTCTAGCACACACTGCTACTGCCATATGATTTAATAAATCAAAACCATTTAATGGTGAAGGTTCATATTTTGTATAGCCTGTAGCTTCAAGCCATGCTTTAGAGGTACGGCTTGAAATTGCCATAATTTCTTTAAACTTTTCTTCATCCCACTTTTTACCTGTTATTTCCTCTAATTGCTTAATTGCAGCTAAGAATTGTCCTTTAACATAAGCAACTTCAGCATCTGATACTTCATAATCAGGATTAAAAGGAACATCAATCATAATAAGTGGTATATTTAATTCTTTTGCAATGTTTTCATACCATTTAGTCATACAACTACAGATATTGTTACAACATAATAAGAAATCTGGTTGAGGCATGTTTTGCTCTGGAGCATCCTTTATTTTCATGTATGCTAAGCTTATTCTTGCATAAGCACAAATATCATTAGAATATCCATCAGCTTCTGATATAGAACATAATTTTTCTCCTGCTCCTCTAGCTGCAATTGCTGCTGCTTGATTTTCAGGATAACAAACTTTAATTCCTAAAGTTTGAAAAATTTCTTGTGGGAAATTACTAGAGCACCATGCAATCTTTTCTCCTCTATCTTTTGCCTCCTGCACTTCTTTGTAATGTTTTACAACGATTTCATTCAACTTATAAGCAGCTGAATTTGGATCTAAAACACGTTTTGCTTTTTTCTTTTCTTCCCCCATTTTAAAGGCCTCCTTCTTTTATTGATTTTTTAGTTGCCTGTGGAATCCACAGGCATTGACTTTAATAGTTTTTAGCTATTAGGTTTTTATATTTTCCTCCGCTATGGAATAATAAATCATAGTGGAGGGGAATGAACAATTTTGTTATATTCTTTCCTCAATTTTTTCAATAGTATTGATAAAATTATCTATATCTTCTGTTCTTTAAATCTGCACTAATCTTTAATTAGCCTTATTATAAGCGGCTAGTGCTGCACCAAGTGCACCCATTAACTGTGCTGAAGGTGAATAAAAAATCTCTATTCCCAATTCTTCTGCTAGTGCATTTCTAACTCCACCATTTTGTGCTACACCACCACTCATGCAAACCTTTTCCTTAATTCCAACACGCTTAGCAAGAGAAGCAACCCTGCTTGCTACAGAACTGCAAATTCCAGCCACTAAATTATCTATTTGTACACCCGCTGCAAGCTGAGATATTACCTCTGATTCTGCAAATACTGTACAGGTATTGGAAATCTTAACTGGGTTTGTGGCCTCTGCTGCCTTAATTTCCAAATCATTAATATCTAACTGTAAAATTCCAGCCATAACATCTAGAAATCTTCCTGTACCTGCTGCACATTTATCATTCATTAAAAAGTTAACCATGTTGCCTTTTTCATTTAAACTTAGTACTTTTGCATCCTGCCCACCAATATCAATAATTGTTCTCACATCAGGAAACATGTGCTTTACTCCTAAGGCATGACAACTTAATTCACTGATTTCAGCATTGGCATTGTCATATGTAGACCTTCCATATCCGGTTACTACTACATAGCTCAAATCCTCTTCCTTTAATCCGGCATTTTTCAATACTTCTTCTCTCGCCTTGCTTGGTCCCTCTGTTCCTGTTCCCGCAATAACAATGGAAGAAGTCATTATATCTTTTCCATCTTTTAAAATGACGCACTTTGATGTTGTTGAACCTATATCAATACCTAATGTATACATAATCAACAATTCTCCGTTTCTTTTAAAATAAATTTCGTAAATCGGCTATGATTGTTTTGTTTGTTAGTATTCTTGTATACAAGTTGGAATAGAAAATATTTGTTTGACATTTGTCAAACATTTATAACTTGTAATCTTAGTATTCTTGTATACAAGTTCTATAATTAAATATTATCATACTACTTTTTTTTTGTCAAACGTTTTTTATTCTTTAATTTTTTCTTCTTATGCAACAAAATCCACTCTATCTTAATACGTTTTTTGCAGAAAACTCAAAACATAGTTCTATATTTATTACCTCCCTACTGTTAACAGAAATTTTTCTTAGATTAAACATATAAGCCTAATATACATGTAATATTTCTAACATGTGTATTAGGCTTATATAAAATTCCATTTAATTTTTCATATTTTATAACTTTTATCAACTATATTTATAATATTTTACAAAACAACACATTATTTTGTAAAATATTGTGGATATTTTTCCTTTGCTATGGTAGCAGCTTTAGAAATAGTCTCTAGGTGGTTTTGCATAGCAGCCTGTGCTTTATTCAGGCTATTCTCTTTAATCCCATTTGTAACAGCTCTATGTTCATCTATCAATTGATGCAGTCTACCCTCAATAGCCGCCACATCTAAATTGCGCCATCTAGAAATATGAAGCATAGGGTTTTTCAAAATTTCTACTAGCCGATAACGTTTTACGCTATCAATCATAATTTTATGAAACACAGAATCCAACTTTTGGAATTCTTTATCATAAACATCTTTTTTCTTACATTTTTCCTGTAATGCTAAATTTTTTTCTAACTCTTCTACTAGCATTATACGACTGTTTTCTTCAATTCTCGTGAATATCTCGTATAATACTTCTTTTTCTACTGCAGTACGCAATATGAGCAAATCTTCTATATAATTCAAATCAATTAAACTAACATAAGTTCCTCTCTGTGGATATACGGTCAGTAACTCCATCTGACTCAATCGAGTAAATACAGTTCGAATTATAGACCGAGAAACTTTATATTCCTCGCACATTTGATTTTCACTAATTTTCATTCCTGGTTCTAGATCTAACTTTAATATTCTATTGCGAATATCACGATATACTTCTTCTACGCTAAGTGGTTGATAGTTGCTTGAAATATAATCCATACTGGTCTCCTTTTTTAATGCTTTAGTCACTTAATTCCTAATTATTCTAGTATTATTAGTATACCATAACTTCAATTTAATGCAAAGAAAGAACTTAATACAAGCATTTGGATTTTAATTTTTTTGATACAAAATAATAATATTATTAAATTTCATAATACTCTCTATAAACACAAATAGAGTTAAATCACTCAACTCTATTTATGTTTATCTCTTTAATTTACTATACTTTTTTATATACTATAGCCTTGATGCAACTTCATAAGCATCCCAAATAGCATACATAATATTAGAAACATTTCTTGCATCGCCTAAAAGCCGTATATCTTGTACTTCGTATTTAAGTGAATCATAAAGTTCCTTGTTTGAATTATACCCTATCGCAAGAACTACTGAATCTGTCTCAATTTCTCGCTCACCATTATCTTTTGTATTTACAAGAACACCTTTATTCGTGGTTTTTATAACCTTTGATGAAGTTAGAACATCAATATGGTTGTATTTAATAAGAGCCAATAGCATTCCAAGATTAGCAAAGCAACTTGGGCCATTTGAAGCGAGTAAAGTATCCATTGTTTCAACAATAGTAACCTCTTTTCCCATTTTCTTTAGATAAAGAGCCGTTTCACAACCAACAAGGCCTCCACCTAAAACTACAACCTTATCTCCTGCCTGCTTTTTCCCACAAAGCACATCTGCAGCAGTAAATACTTTACTATTATCTCCTAAATCTAAAATCTTAGGCTTGGAACCTGTAGCAATTATTACAACATCTGCACTGTTGTTTTCGATAACTTCTTTTGTAACTTCAGCATTAAGCTTTATTTCCACGTTCAAATCTTTTAAAGTATTTTCATACCATGCAATAAGTGCTCTATCATCTTCCTTAAAATCAGGAGTCCCCCCTGGAATCAAGTTACCTCCCAAGCGATCTTTACTTTCATAAATTACCGGTTCATGTCCGCGAAGTTTAAGAACTCTTGCAGCTTCGCAGCCTGCTACACCACCACCAACTATCAATACTTTTTTTACTTTAAGAGCTGGTGTAAGAAAGTTAACACTTTCACGGCAAGCTTCTGGGTTTACAGCACAATTAAGGGATCCTGATTTTACCATACGTCCCAAACAGCCTTCATGACAAGAAAGACATGGCCTTATCAAAGCAGTTTTACCTGCACGCAGCTTATTTACATAATCGGGATCTGCAAGTAGAGGCCTTCCAAGACCTATCATGTCACAGGCTCCATCCTCTAGGGCAGAAAGTGCAAGGTCAGGATTGTCCATACGTCCTGCACAGATTATTGGAACATCTACTGCTTCTTTCATTATTTTTGCATATGGTATATATAATCCTTTCTTTTGGTACATAGGAGGATGATTCCACCACCACGAATCATAACATCCTACATCTACATCCAATGAATCATATCCATATTGCACTAGTAACTTTCCTGCTTCTATACCTTCTGGAACATCTTTACCTTTTTCCTCGAATTCTTCACCTGGAAGTCCTCCCTCACGCCAGTCTTTTATAAAACTCTTAGGACTGTAACGTAGTGTAACTGGGAAATCATCACCACAGCATCTCTTTATTTCTTCAACAACTTCACGGGCAAAACGCAGACGATTTTCAAGACTTCCACCATATTCATCGGTACGATGATTAAAAAATGAAATAGCAAACTGATCTAGAAGATAACCTTCATGGACTGCATGAATTTGAACACCGTCAAAGCCAGCATGTTTTGCATTTGCTGCTCCTTCACCAAACATTTTAACAATATGATGTATTTCATCTTTACTCATCTCTCTACAAGTTACATCAACCCATCGATTTGGAATAGCTGAAGCTGATATAGGCGCTCTATTTCCTTTTGGAGGTGGAGCTACTCTACCAAATCCTGCACTCATCTGAAGAAAAACCTTTGAGTCATAAGCATGGATTCGTTCTGTCATCTCGCTGGCAGTTCTTATAAAATGAAGAGGATTATAGGTTGAGCAAGGAACACCAGGCATTTCATGTGGTTCAACTTCGTTTTCTACAAAAGTTACACCAGTTATAATAAGTCCAGTGCCTCCACGAGCACGATCCACATAGTAATCTATTCCTCTTTGATTAAATGCTCCTTCGGCATCGCCAAGTCCCTGAGGACCCATAGGTGCCATAGCAAAACGATTCTTAATTTCAACATTTCCAATTTTAATAGGTTCAAACAATTTTTTGTACTTATAAGTCATAGGTAATCCCCCTTAAATAATTTTGAAAATCTTTAGCTCACTAATTTATTTCTTAGAATATTAAAGTAAATTTATAAATATTTTATTCACTTACCGAAGCATCAACAACTTTAGACTTTGTGAAAACTATTACAAGGAACATAACTGCAGCAGCGCCTAAAATACATGGTGCGGCTATAAACCAAGCAGCTTTAGGGCCTTTAAGTCCAAAGATATTAGTAATAAAAGCTAAAAGTATTGGAGATACAAACTGCCCTAAGCCCATTAATGCAACATATATAGAAAAAGCACGGGCAGAAGCAGCTTTATCAGCAGAGGCTACCAATTTAATACCAAAGTCTGGATTATATGTTCCAAAGCCAAGACCAAATATAATACCTACCATAACATACATTGGATAAGTATTTACACTGAGTAAAATCAAAAACGAAACTCCTACCAAAGCAACAGCAATCACAATAGTAAATCGTTTGAATATATTAAATATTTTTCCATACACTAAGCCGGCAAAAAAGGCCCCTCCAGTAAATGCGGTAAGTACAACTCCAGCTTCAGTTGCATTACCTATTTTTCCTTCAGCCATTACCATTGCTACATTTGTCATAAATGTGAATTGTAAGATATTTAATAAAGCATTTAAAAATGAGAGAATATAAGTTTTTGAGGTCAATTTACCACTTGAAGTACCCCCTTTTGACACCTTTTTGCTTTCTATATCTGGTACTTTAAATGCAATAAATAAACCAATTGGTATTATAAGAAGAAATCCCAAAAAAGCATATCTCCAACTTATTGCAGCTAGCACTCCTCCTAGCATTTGAAACACCACTCCAGCCAAAGCTCCTATTGCAGATTTATAGCCCATCAAGCTTTTAAATTCATCCCCTTGGAACATATCTGCAAGAATTGGTGTAGGAAGTGGGAATAAAAGACCATAACCAGCGCCAAAAACACCTCTCATAATAAGAATAAATGTCATGTTGTTTGAAAACATTGGTAGAATGCCTCCCACAAATTGAAGAATCATGGCAATATACAATATTTTCTTCTTACTCATAAAGCGCTCAAGCTGTCCAGCTACTAAAGAGAATATTACCATCATCAAAGATGGTAAGGCAGCAATCTGTTTTATAAGCTCTGGACTTACACTAGGAAAGGCTCTGGCTATTTCCCCTAGAGCAGGTGTAGTCATACTTGTTGTATACATCAGTAATGCTATTGATAAAACTGCTGCCTTCTCCACAAAACCATACTTTTTCTCTACCATAACTTTCATCCTCCATTAATAATTATATCTAGATTCCTAAATAATTTATTTACTTGTTTTTTAACAATTAAGAAGATTAACTTAGGTACCCATTGCAGCTGCAATCATAGCTTTAATATTCTCAGGTTTTGAGTTAGGTGGTGCACAGCAGCCTGCAGCCATAAAAAATCCTTGCGGTGAAAATTCATCTACAAGTTTTTTACTATAAGCATACACCTCATCTGGTGTTCCTAGTGATAAAAGCGATGGTGAAACATCTCCCATGAAAGCCATATTGCCACCTAGCACATCTTTAGCTTTAAATATATCCGTTGAACTATCAGGATGAAAAATAGCTCTGCCCTTAGGAATATCAAGGAAATAATCAAGGAAACGGCCCCAATCTAAGTCTAGATGTAGATAAATATTAGACCCTTCTTCAATGATTACATCGATAACCTGCTTCATATAGGTCCACATAAACCTATCAAAATTCTTCATAGATAAAAAGTCTCCTGCTCCTCGACCACCGCCTAAAAATACAGCAAAAGGTTTTTGTTCTCGTATTTGATTTCTTAAATTATTTAACCTGTCCACCATAGCTGCATCACATGCTGCCTGTACCTTATCGGGCATTCTGTGTAAATCTCTCATTAATTTGGGTATAGAGCGCCCTCCACTGAAAGCAGCAAAAGGTGTTCCTGACATTACAGGCGTTAATATTACACAGCCTGCATCCGTATATTTTTTTGTAACCTTTCCAGCAATACTTCCATAGTACTTCATCTCTTCCAGTGCATTTCCTAAATTTCTTTTACAATAATCCGCGAAAAAGTAATTCCATCCTTTATCTATAATAATGTCATAATCATCTTCAGTCATGTCACCACGTTCATCTATCTGCCACTGCACATCGTCACCAAGCTCACGACCTGGTACCTTTGTATGAGAAAGCTGAATTGCGCCGTTTATTGGAGGATAGCCAGTTGGACCAATGACACAATCTATGTCACCTATGGCTTTAAGTGAATTTACTACCTTTTCTTCTGCTGATAAATTGTCTGTTACAAGCTCAGATAGTTTTCCCCCTGCATACCTTAACAAAAACGCTCCTGCATGAAGCATAATAGGCGTTCTATCTGTTTTTTCCATTGCAATATTTTTTTTAATTCTTTCCAAATGTTCATTGTAGAATTCTTCATTGCTTTTCATATTAATAATCCCCCCTATATCCATGCTACCAAAGTCAGAATATTTTTACATTGTCACGTTTTGAGAAAATATCAGTAAATCATTGTAAAGATTTACAAATAAAATCGAAAGGTTCTGAAAACTCTAACGTTGTTGAAATCATAACAATGCTCTATAATTAATTTAAACGTTTATATAATGGGGGATAAATAATGTCAGTTCTAATGAGTGAAATTGTTGATAACTTACTAAAATATAATCCTGATTTTAGAATTAAACATGATTCTTATGTAAAATGCTGCAGATTTCTTGATTCCGATACTTTTAAATTAAATTCGGATGATATTTATTTAGGAAATATTTCAGATCTACTGCCGAATGTCTCTTTAAATAAACCTGTAAATTTACTACTTTTCACAGATACAGATTTGCCTGAATATTTAAATAATAATTTCATGATAAATTACATTTTAATTAAACAAAATACAAGCAGCACAAAAATTTTTAATGAGTTACAGGATTTATTTTCTTTTCATGAAACGGAAAGGATTTGTACCCAAAAACTGTTTAGTGCCTTATGCAAAGGCACTAATATCAAGCAGCTCTTAGATACTTGTATGGAAATGCTGGGAAATCCTCTACTTTTGATAGATTCATTCTTATATTTAATTGATTATTCAGGTTTCAGCAATGGTATAGATGAACCTATATGGAAGGAATGTATTGCAACTGGACATATCCCTTCAAAATACATAAATCAACGGAATTTTAGCTTGACAATACGAAATACTATAGATTCAGATATTATGTGGGAAGTTGGTTCTTTGAATCATAAACAGCTGCTGGTCAGAATACGCTCAAATAATACTGTAATTGCCTATCTTAAAGTATTAGAATATAACAAGAAAATCACTAAAGGGGATGTAACACTCATCCATTCGATTTGCAACATTCTAGCACTAGCAATAGAAAAGAGCAGATACAGTTTTTTTATTCCTAAATCTCCTGTTGAAACATTGATAATAAACCTTTTAAAAGGAAACCTGATTGCTGAAACTTCTGTTGAAGAAATAGAAAACCAATTTAAGCGTAACTTATACAATAATTATTACATTTTAAGTTTTTATATTAAAGGTCAAGTTCCTGACTTAACTACAAAGCTCTATCATATGAAGGGACTAATCACCAGCTTCTTCTATTGTTACTATACAGTTATATATAATGATCATGTTGTTACACTTATTGATAAAAAGAAAAAAGACGAACCAGTAATAGACACTACTCTATCTGATTCTTTTATTCAATTATTATCGGATAACCAGCTTACTGTAGGTATAAGCCGACGCTTTCACAATATAATGGATATCTCCAAATTTCATATACAATCAGTTAAAGCTGCTGAATTAGGATTCAAGCTCAACAAAGAGAACAGCCCTTACTTTTATAATGACTATGCAGTTTATCATTTATTCGATACTTACTCTTTTAAAGAAAATCTTGAAGAATTTTGTGACCCTTTAATATTGGAATTAATTAACAGAGATAAAGAGAAAGGAACTTCCTATGCCTTAACTCTCTATAATTATATTCAAAATAATTTTGACGTACAAAAGACATCAAATCTTATGAATGTGCATTATAATACTATGAAATACCGACTTCAAAAAATTCAAGACATTCTTAAAATAGATTTAAACAACAGTAATACTGTATTTCATATTAATATTTCTTTTCGAATCTTAGAACTATTAGGATATGTTAAACTCAAGCTTCATTAACTGAACACATAAAAGGGGCTTCGTTCTATTAGAGAAGCTCAAATCAAAATATTTCAAGATAACTATATAATTTTGTTTTTAATACAATTATGAATCTCCTCAAATAAGAAAAGCAATATTTATGTCTCTTCGTTGTGATACATAAATTTATTAATACTAATACATTTGCGATTTACAATTTATTCTAAAATAAAACTACTAGGCTTAAATTATAAACTCGACTAATCCTCTTTCTCTATTTCTTCCTCAAAAGATAGTTTTTAGGTGCATTTTTATTAGAAAAGAATCTATTAAATACAGCCAATGCACAAAGTCTAACGCTTATAGTCTGTGCTTTTCTCTTCTCTACAAATATTAAATAATTCTTATAACTATTAATAGTTTCACTATCCATTCTCAAATTTTCTTTGTTTTTGCTTACAGAATACCAACTAATAAATTGTTCAATACATCTTGAATAAATTTTAATTGTACTATAGCTTTTATGCTCCTTATACAGTAGATATTTCTCAAATTCCTCTATCATATAACATATCTCCTTTGTTTAATATAAAATTCAACCTAAGTAAAAACCTCTGACATCTGTCGGAGGTCTTTTAATAAAATTAATCTGAAATGTCTTCGTATTCAATCTTATTTTCTGGTTCATTGCAGCCTTCTCCAACTAAGATTCCGGCCACATGACAAACATCACATTGCCCAAACACATCCTGCTTTTCTGCATCTAGACAGTACTTGAACCTCTTTCCACATTTTTCACACTTATAATACATAAAATATGCACCATAACTCATTTTATAAATTCCTCCTTACTACTACGTTCTACTTAACTTTTTTACAAAGTAAATTATATTAATAATAATTTCTTTTTACATTATCCTATTAAATATATCTAGCAATATTTATTCCAATACTATAAGTACTTGCAGCCTTAGTATAAATACCTTTCATAAAATTGTGATACAAAACAGAACAAAGAAAATTTTTAATACATTTAGAAGTGATAACATAAAAGAAGCTGTCTAATTCCAGACAACTTCCTCTATAACCTCAATACCTTAATTTAAATTACATTCTTTTGATAATTGAATATTTCTTCCAATGGTAGAAGTGCTGCTCCTATTATAGCTCCATTTTCCTTCAAACCAGAGCAATAAATTTTGATATTTTCATATCCAAAAAAGTTTTCTGTTAACTTAAGTTTATCAACAGCAACTTTAATAATTTCTTCTGCATATCCACCTAAATCTCCACCAATAACTATACAATCAGGGTTAACAGAAAGTAAAATATTTTCTATACCTACAAACAAATATCTAGCATACTTTTCTACTGCCTGTATTGCATCTATATCGCCATGATTGTAAGCATAAAACAACTCTTCAAGTGAATATCCTTTCTGATTTTTATATTGTTCAAAATAATTAAGTAATGCGTTTTTTGATGCAAACCGCTCCCAACACCCATACCTTCCGCAATTACATTTTATTTTTTCATCTGATACTTTCATGTGTCCAAATTCACCAGCTTTTTTCTTGCGCCCTTTATAAATATAATTCTCTATAATAACACCTGCTCCAATGCCTTCTGCAATCGATACATAAACAAAGTTACCCTCATCTTTTGCATTTCCAACTAACTGTTCTGCATAAGCTGCTGCATTTGCTTCCTTTTCCGCATAAATTTTCATACCTATTTCTTCTTGGAAACCTTTAAGAGAATAGTTCTTAACCTTCAAATTAGGTGCAGATTCTATTAAGATCTTATCATCATCAACTGTGCCTGGAAATACAATGCCTATTCCCAAAATTTTTTTTCTATCCAAAAGGTTATCCTTTATAATTTTTTCAACATGTTCCTTAAGTATTCTTAGAATATTTTCCATCTTCTCGTCTCTACCATATGAAAAACAATCTCTTGTAGTTTCTTTATAGGCTAGGTTCACTAAAACTATATAGGCTTTTGTTGGAGTAATACTAACGCCAAAAGAATACTTTGCCTCAGGAATAAGTTTCACAATTATAGGTTTTCTACCTCCACTAGAAGCTGCAACTCCAGCAATCTGCACTAATCCTTCATCAATTAGAGTCTGTATATATGTGTTAATAGTAGTATGACTTAATCCTAGTTTTGTTCCCAGCTCTAGCTTTGTAATCTCTTCTTTTTCCTTAATTAATCTAATAATTTTCACTTTATTTATTTCACTGATTTGTTCCTGAGTCAACTTTGATTTTCTAAGCAATTAATTTCACTCCCTACAAATTATAAGTCCAAGTTATATGTTTAAATGCCAATTTTATTATATAGTTATTGTTAGTCTTTTACAATTCTCTTTCAAAATATGGCACAAATAATCTGTTTTCAAGTTCTCTTTAGTCAAGTAAGTCCTTAGCTTTTGTATAGTTAAAAACTGGTCCCTCAAGACAAACATAGGTTTCATTTATTTTACAGTGACCACATTTTCCAACTGCACAGGACATCTTTCTTTCAAAGGAAACCCATATTTTAGATTCTTCCACGCCATTTGCAAGTAACTCCTTAGCAGCAAAATGCATCATAATTGGAGGTCCAACGATTACTACATTATAGTCTTCAAAGGTATTAAGTGGAATCTTCTTAATATGTTCGGTAACCATTCCAGTCTCAAATCCATCTGCTTTACTATTGTCTAAGGTATAAATTGTATTGAACTTAGTTTTAAATTTTTCAAGTTCATCATGAAACAGAACACAGTTAACGTCTTTAAAACCTGAAATTAAATTGACAGATTTAATTTCTTCTGAGTGATCGTAAAAATAGTTCAAAATAGTTTTTACTGGAGCCATACCGGTACCACCAGAAATCACTAATAAATCCTTATTCTTAAATTCATCAACTGGAAAGGAATTACCGTAAGGACCTCTCATAAACAGTGTGTCTCCAGATTTTAAACCGAAAATCCCCTGAGTAAGTCTGCCCACTTTTCTAATAGTGAACTCAACCCATCCATCTCCCTTTCCACTTACAGATATTGGAGCTTCTCCTACCTTAGGAATTGATAACATGAAGAATTGTCCATGCTTAGTTTCAGCATCACATTCTACCCTAAAAGTATATTCAGCATTGGTTTCATGAATAACACTTGTAATTTTATGAGGTTTTGGTAACGTAATATTATTCATTATTAGCCTCCTCTCTGGTTGTCTCTTTTTCTCTTATTATTTTTTCTACCTCTTCGCTTAAGCAATTAATAGTATCAGAAAAGGAAATCTCTTGTGGACATCTATTCACGCATCGTCCGCAACCTACACACATATGTTCACTTTCACCAAAACGATTGTTGTAATCATAAACCTTGTGTAAAATTTTAAATCTCATCCTTTGTCCTGCTGTTTTTCGAACATTGTGTCCACCAGCCATAGTTGAATATCCTTCAAGCATACAAGATGACCAGACTCTTCTTCTCTCTCCATCACGGCTGGTTTCATTATATATTATGTCAGTTGTATCAAAACAACTACATGTACCACAAACTGTATTGCAGCCGCCACAGCTTAAGCATTTATCATTAAAACTCTCCCACAATTCTAAATCATGAATTTTTTTCAAAAGGTCCATACTATTGATTTTGGGCAATTTCACCTTTTTTTGATTTTCTTGAACAAATTCAGGAGTAAATTCTCTTGTTGTTTCCTTAGTAAAGTACTTTCCAAATTCATCATCCTTCGCTTCTATAAGCAAGCCGTTATCTTCAAATCTTACAGCTGCACTATAGTTGTCTGTCTGATTTGAACCCATAGAAACACAGAAACAGTTATCCCAGCCTTCTCTACATTCTATCATGAAAATCTTTAATTTATCACGTAACCTTTTATAATAGTTATCTTCTTCATTACCATTTTTAAGAAAAATATTATCCAGCCTCTTAATAGCATTAATATCGCAGGGACGAGCAAAGAGTATGATATCCTTGCTGTCATAAGTACTGCTTTCACTACAATTATTCTCAGTAAAATAAAGAAGTGTCTGACTAATAGGGTAAAAGACTTCTTTTGGTGAAAAGTCAGATTTTATATCATAAACAATATCTGACACCGACTTGATTTCACCATAACGTATTAAATCGGTATTAGGCTTCCAACCTCGCTTTTCAAAGCGCTTTGGAGCATATATCTTGTATTCTTTTTTTAGTTCATTAATTGTTTTGTTCATTCTTTCTAAGCTCACATAGTAACCCAATGACTACCCCTCCTATCTTTCTCTAAATTGTTTTATTGCAAATATTTACAGTTAATTCATTAAACTTTCAAGGATCTTACAGTCTAAGTGCAAGTATTCATTAGTAATTTTACCAACTGCTTTATAAAATTCTGTACCCGCATGTCTTTCTACATCAGTACAAAATTTAGGAATCCAGTTTAATAGATGTTCACTTAGAAAATCCACCTCTTCCTTTAAACAGGATAAAAACCCTAACTCATCTTGTGTATCCAAAATACATTGTGCTTCTTTACATAGGAAAGCCATAAATTCCAGTTCTAAAGATATATGGTCTTCAAACTTGAATTTTTCCTCATTTTTTCCGAGGCCCTTTGCTGAATATATGGCCATAACTTTATCCCGTGCTTCCTGCATCATAATTCTCTTTTGGCTGGTATACACTGATTCATATGGAAATGCAGCAGAACCTTCTGCTATCCCTGCACCAAGAAAAACTTTTGCATAATCTACAGCTAAATCAGTCAAAGGATCGCTCCCACATTCCTCAAGATAGCCTTTAAGCATTTCGTATCCTTCTCTAAGTTCAGTTTCACAGCATTCCATAGGAAAGCTCATAACTTTCATTTTTTCAAGTAATGTCTGATCCACTTCTTCTCTATAGAGACGCCCTAAAAAACGATACAAATTCTCACGGTTTGCCATAAGTTTCAAATACTCTGATTTATTATTCACTTACTTTTCCCTCCAATTCTGTCCTTGACATTCCTGTGGAATAACATCAACCCATTTTGCATTACGCAAGATGTACCTAACAGAAGGGTTGTTTCCCGAATTACGAAGGGTGTATACATTCTCGCTGCCAGCTTCTTTTAGTGCTATTGACACATCACTTTCTGGATCGTTAATATCGCCAAAAATCAACGATCTGCCTGAACAGTTTTTTACACATGCAGGCTTTTCACCAATTTCCCTCAAATGAACACACTGAGTACATTTATCCGCTACTCTCATTTCGTTATTGAAGTTATTTATTTCATAAGGGCAAGCTCTCATGCAGCTCTTGCAACCGATACATTGTTCCTTATCAATAACAATAACTCCATCATCACTGCGTTTATAGCAAGCTCCTGTTGGACAAACCTTTACGCAAGCAGGATCAGCGCATTGTTGACACATCACTGGCAGAAAATACATTTCTAGCTCTGGATAGGTTCCTGTAGGACCTATTGTCAGCACCTTGTTTCTTGAAGAACCAAGAGCGACTCCGTTTTCCATCTTACATGCCACTTGGCATCCCTTACATCCAATACATCTATCTAAATCAACTACCATAATATTTTGTACCATTTATTACTTCACCTCCTCTGTAGTGTCAGATGGCTGAGGTAGCCATGTTTTAAATTCTTCAGGTTTTAACCAAATACCTTTTGGCGGTCCATCTGCTTTCGAAACCTTTACTAAAAAACCTCTCAAAGTGTAAGTACCTACAACATCATTAAAGGGAGCATCCTCTTTTGTAAGCATATTAACATTCATTTCTTTCCAACCGTGAGTTTCCGTATTTAATGTTTCTGGATTCCAAAAACGTTCCATATAAACAGTGCCAGGATTAATCCCCTCTGTTACACTAGCAACGGCCCTAATTTTTCCACGTTTCGATTCTACCCAGACCCAGTCACCTTCAGAAACACCGTAAATTTCTGCAGCTTTTGGATGAATCCAAAGCTCTGGCACCGGATATATCTCCCTTAGCCATGGAATATTTCTTAATGTATTATGATGATAAAAAGGAACTCTTCCACCTGTCATAACCAAAGGATACTCTTTTGCCAGTTCGCTTCCAGGAAGTGGACTTTCATGTGGTTCCAAGAAGTATGGCAATGGATCATAATCTTTCGAAGCTGGAGGCAGCTCACATCCGCTGAAAGGCTGTCCTGTTCTTCCTAGTGTGATCATACTTTCCACATAAAGTTCACATTTCTTAGATGGTGTATTAAATCCTGCAGGCTTACCTGTTGTAGAATTAATCTCTTTATATACATAATACCTTTTCCACTCATCCTTCGGCATGTACTCATAAGGTGATATTTCTTTTAACTTTTTCCATGTCAGCCCTATTCTGCTTAAGAAATGATCAAAGATTTCATCTACCGAATCCCAATAAGCAAGGTCATCTCCCATATATTCTGGATCAAAGGCCTTCTTACATTCCTCATGTCCAAGTTCTCCGCATCTTTTTGCAATTTTTGACCAGATTACTGTTTCATCTATTGTTTCCCAAAGATGTGTCGTAGCTTGTCTTGCAACTAAGGTATTGCAAGTTTCTACCAGCATATCTGTCTCTAACCATTCTTCAGTAGGCAGAAGGATATCAGCATAAGCAGAAAAGGATGTCGGATACATATACATATGTACAATAAAATCCAATTCTTCAATGGCTTTTACCCATTTCTGACTATTTGCAACAGAAGCTAACTTATTACCAGAACGGTCTATCCATACTCTTGGCTTATAAGGTTCCCCAGTAAGAATTGCTTCTAAAATACTGGAAGGATGACCTGCATACCATATGTGAAGTCCCTTATGTTCAATTCCTCCAAGACGTTTTTTTAATTGCTCCTTCGGAAGTCTGTTTACAGCTATCGGTACAGGGTAATTAGGCATATCAAAAGTGCCACTTGTTTTAAAACGCTGCATCAATGTTCCTGGTTTTTCAACATTTCCCATTAATAAATCTATAATTGCTGCTGACATTGCTGCCTGTACTGAGTTCGGTGTCTGGTCGGTAGCAACGCCTAGAGCGATAGCACTAGGAGTATTTTGAGCAAATATATTTATAGCCTCTTCAATCTTACTTGCATCAAGCCAACAAGTTTCTGCTGCCTTTTGAAGAGTAAAAGACTCTACTCTCTCTTTTAAAAGCTGAAAGCCAGTTTTGTACTGTACTCCATTTACCATAAAATCGCCTTCTAATGCAGGAGATAACTTGTCATTCCATGGATATTCCAGTGGCTGCACAGAATTAGTTTTTGTGTCCCACACCATAAAAGTATCAGGAATTCCTGGAATTCTACTTTTTTCAGCTCGTAATAACATATTAGTCTTCACATCCACAAGATACGGAAGATTTGTCCACTTCATCACAAACTCCTGATCGTAAAGCTCCTTGTCAATTATGTATCTTATCCAGGCTAACATAAGTGCTACGTCAGTCCCAGGCCTTATAGGCAGCCAAACGTCAGCCTTAGCTGCATCTGGAGTAAAACGTGGATCGATTACAACTGTCTTTACTCCTTTGGCTCGAATATCCACAACGGCACCTCCGCCACTTGCAGGACAAGAGTAAGAAGGAGCAGTTCCCCATAACACCAAAGTTTTCATTGGCGTTTCTTCTGGAAAGTAAAGTTCCAAAGCATTTGAGTCTGCGATACTAGGGTCAACACCGCCATACATCATAGTATAGGCTAGCACACGTGGCAGATAACATTGGGCACAACCTGGTTCAAACCAGTTTGGAGTACCAAATATATTGCAAAATCTCGCAATACTCCAAATTTCAGGATTTCCGCCCCCTCCAGTAGATGCAAATACAGTTTCTGCACCGTATTTTTCACGGGTTTCCATAAGCTTTTTAGCAATAATATCAATAGCTTCATCCCAAGAAATACGCTTCCATTTATTCTCACCACGTTTACCAACTCTCATCATTGGATATTTATTTCGATTAGGATGATAAAGAGCCTGTATACCAGATAGTCCTTTAGCACACATTCTCCCTTTGCTCATAGGATCTTCTGGATTTCCTTCAAGCTTAACTACTCGTCCATTCTTAACATGAGCAATAACACCACAATTGGCAATACATGCTCTGCAAGCTGTTTTGATAATTTTAGTCTCAAATTTTGATTCACTTTTTGCTGCCTCACTTTTTTTTAGCCCGGTGGAATCATCTAAGGCTGCTGTAATTCCTATTATGTTTGTTGCACTAAGGAAATCTTTTGAAGTTGACTTTTGTTGTTGCATCTTCTTCCTCCTTTTTTATCTCAATAAGGCTAAACAGCTTAATATTCTATGCATTTCAAGTAGCTGCTGAATGCCAAATCTAGAATATATACAAATATAATTTTATTATATTCGTATCCTTAACTTTTGCAATTGATTTTCAAAAGTATTTATAACTATACTTCCAACTTACTACAATAAACCAAGTAGATAACTAAAAGTAACATTCTACTTGGTTTTATAGATAAACACGGCCGACACTTAACTATACTACGAGAATTATTGGTAATAATTGAGAGATACAAACATATTTCTAGAGGACAATTGACAAAGGACATAGGACAGTGAAGGTAAGTTTTCTTCCTTACGTCAGAAAGCTAATTTATTTTTTAGGCTTGTTTTGTGA
>NZ_JAEEGC010000260.1 GCF_019207025.1 Clostridium thailandense
GTTGCCCCGGTATCTCCTGTCGCTCCTGTTGACCCTGTCGCTCCTGTTGCTCCCGTTGCCCCGGTCGCTCCTGTTGACCCTGTTGCACCTGTTGTTCCCGTTGACCCTGTTGCTCCTGTTGCTCCTGTTGCTCCTGTTGATCCAGTAGGTGAAACTATACCATATTCTATATCCAAGAATGGCCTTTGTGTTGGAGCCATCCATTCTTCAGATAGATAGCCTATGATAGTGTTAACTATATTTTCTATTCCAGTTAGCGTAATACCATTATTAGGTATTGATTCATTAAGCCAGCCAACTACTAGATTTGTTATATCAATACTAATAAAATTATTAACATCCGCATCGGTTACATTTATAGAATAAATTGTTGGATTTATTGCAGGTGCATTATTCCAGGTAACTGTATTTTGAGAAAAGCTGCTTGCATTTGTAAATACACTAACAGTTTGTGGCGATAACAATAAATCAGAGGAATTTTTTCTATAAACAAACAATTTTAAATAAGCATTTAATATACTGCTTCCTGGAGGAATAACATTAGTTAAATTAAATTTTAATAAGCTTCTATAAATATCGTTAGGCTGAACAAACCTTCCTGTAAACAAAACACTTGAACTACCAAAGTTTGTATTAGCATTTAACATAGATATATATGCATCATCCGTAGGTTTAACTTGTACAAATGACATAATTCCATCTCCTTGTTGCTTTATCTTTTATCTTTATTTTTATTGTTTATTTTGTCAATAGCTGTAGGATGAACTACTATATTATATGTAGTTATGCTATATGTGTTTATAATAAAATTGCACATGAAACAAAAAATATTTCAATTATTTTAGTTTCGAGGCTATTTTCTTTTTATATAAGTAAACAAATACTTATATTGTTATAGATACTCACGGCCGACACTTAACTTATACTATGAAAATCATCGGTAATAATTGAAAGATGTAAACATATTTCTAGAGGACAATTGACAAAGGACATAGGACAGTGAAGGTAAGTTTTCTTCCTTACGTCAGAAAGCTAATTTATTTTTTATAAGTTAACTTTCTGGTTGGGTTATCTATAATAATACAGATCATCTAATTTTTAAAGCCTTCTGCATTGAAACAGAAGGCCATAAGAATAAACTAATCCAATTTCATAATAGTTAATTGAGCACCAACACCAGGCGCTAAAGTTAAAACAAGAGGTGTCGCTGAGTTGTTTCTTAAAGTAATTACATCACCGGCAGCAAGAGTGAGTATTGCACTACCTGACATTTCACCTGTAGCAACAAGAGCAGTGATAGGTGTAGAGGCATCTACTGTACCATTTACAGCAATTGCCACTTGAGCACCTACACCAGCAGTAATGCTTATATTATAATTAATTTGATATACACCAGCACTAGCAACTGTAATAGTAGTGGTTCCCGGTGTATGAGTTATGCCAATTAAAGGACCGTTATTAGAGAATGGAACGTCTGCTCCGCCGACAACTGTTGAATCAGCAATTGTTGCTAACTCATATACATATCCAGATGCGGCTAATCCAGCCCCGGTTGCTCCTGTGTCTCCTGTTGCTCCAGTTGCTCCGGTATCTCCTGTTGCTCCTGTTGCCCCGGTATCTCCTGTTGCCCCTGTTGCTCCAGTATCTCCTGTTGCTCCTGTTGCCCCGGTATCTCCTGTTGCTCCGGTTGCCCCGGTATCTCCTGTTGCTCCTGTTGCCCCGGTATCTCCTGTTGCTCCTGTTGCCCCAGTATCTCCTGTTGCTCCTGTTGCTCCGGTATCTC
>NZ_JAEEGC010000261.1 GCF_019207025.1 Clostridium thailandense
GAGGATGTAATTATGGATCATGAAAAAGAATTATTAGCCGTAGAGCAACTTCATCAAGCTAGTTTAAAAATACTTGCTGAGATCGGGGTTAAGTTTGGAAGTGAAAAGGTAAATGAAATTTTCAGGGCAAATGGATTTAGACAAGAAAATGGAAGAACATATTTTACAGAGGAACAAGTTAATAAATATTTAAACATGGCAACAAAAGAATTCACTGTTTATGGAAGAGATGAGAATTATTTTATAAACGTAAATACAGAGGACGTAAATTATACTCCAGGCTATGGATCACCAATGATAACCAATGTAGATGGAAGTGTCAGACCAGCTTTATTCGATGACTATCTAAAAATGGCTAATTTATTTCATATGGAAAAATCATTTAAAGTAAATGGGGGGATTCTTGTTCAACCATCAGATATAGCTCCGGAAATAAGTATACCAGTAATGGTATATGCTGCGATAAAACGTTCCTCAAAAGTAATATTTGGTATTCAAGGAGTTAAAAAGGATCAGATAGATATATTTAATATGTTAGAAATCCTATTTGGAGGTAAAGAAGAATTAAGAAAAAAAGCTAGATATATAGTATTACCAACACCTACTAGTCCTCTTAGAGTAGAGTCAAGTGCAATAGAGACATTACTTCTAGGCTGTGAATATAATCAACCTATTGCTGTTTGTTCAGCTTGTATGCCAGGTGCAACTTCGCCTGTTACATTAGCAGGTTCCATTGCAATGTGTAATGCTGAAATGTTAAGTTGTATAGTATTAACTCAACTTGTAAATCCAGGTAATCCTGTAATGCATTTGTTTGCATGTTATGGGTCAAATGTTCAAACAGGAAATGCATCTATCGGTTCGCCAGAACTTATTAAAGCTGGCAGATATGGATCACTGCTTGCTAAAAAGTATGGATTAGCTTGTAGAAGTGGCGGAGCATTAAGTGATGCAAAAGGTGTTACTGCTCAGGCTGGAGTCGAAACAGCTATGTGTCTATTCCACACTAATTTATATAAAGGAAATATTGCCATGCATTCAGCGGGTATTCTAGACTCTTTTGCAACAATGAGTTATGAAAAATTAATGCTAGATTTTGAAGTAATAGATAGATGTGGTAATTATTTTGAAGACATTGAAATAAGTGAAAATACTTTGGCTTTTGAAACATTAAAAGATGTAGCAGTAAATGGT
>NZ_JAEEGC010000027.1 GCF_019207025.1 Clostridium thailandense
CTAAGTGCGACAGCCCCATTATGTCAATTTGTATAAAATTGATGATATTTTTAAAACTCATATTGATTTACAATATAAAAAAGATGTGAATTATCAATGGCACGCTAAAGCTCAAAAGTCTTTGTTGAAACATTTTTGCAAAATTCACTGTCATGCTCCACAAATAATAAGGTTGGTGAATATTCAAGCAATAAATGTTCTATTTGCATACGAGAGATAACATCAATAAAATTAAGCGGTTCATCCCAAATATGCAAATGAACTTTCTCGCAAAGACTTTTTGCAATCAATACTTTTTTCTTTTGACCGCCGCTAAAAGATGACATATCCTTTTCAAATTGAATTCTTGAAAAACCAAGTTTTCTTAAAATTGCTTTAAAAAGACTTTCATCAATATTGTTTTCAAAAGCGTAGTCAGTTAAGTTACCCTTAAGATGCGATGTATCCTGTGATACGTAGGATATTTTAAGCTCATTTCCTTTTCTAAAAATGCCAGTATAGTATATATCCTCGCCACAGATAAGCTTAATAATGCTTGACTTTCCTGATCCGTTTTTACCTTTAAGTGCAATTCGGTCACCTTGTTCAATACTAAAGTCAACATCTTTGCAAACCATAGTGTCACCGTAAAAGATTGAAACATTCTCAAGTTCCACAAGCTTATTTTTATGATAAGCAAGCTCAAAAATCTTCAAACTTTCGGAACCTTCAATATTTTTAAGAAGCTTAGACTTTTCTTCAATAGCTGCCTGCTGTCTGTTTTCGATTGACTTGGAACGTTTCATCATTTTAGCAGCCTTATGCCCAACATAGCCTTTATCCAGTTTGGATCCAGAGTTTGTTGTTCCTTTTTTTGATTTTTCTACTTCATGTGACCAATTGGTTGTTCGTTTGGTAGACTCCGATAGACGATTAATATCTCTTCTAAGCTTTTCGTTTTCGGCCAGTTCAAAGCCATCCTGCCTTTTTTTATTTTCCCACCAGCTGGAAAAGTTACCTTTTTGTATTTCTATATTTGTCTTATTTATTGAAATAATATGGTCAACACAATTGTCTAAAAAAGACCTATCATGTGAAATCAGAATAAATCCTTTCTTTTTCCTCAGGTAATTACTGAGTTTTTTTCTAGCTTCAGCATCTAAATGATTGGTAGGCTCATCAATAAGCAGAAATGAATTCTCCTTTAAAAATATAGCAGCTAGCAATGCTTTGGTCTGTTCTCCTTTTGATAGTGTATAAAACTGTCTATATAAAACATAATCATCTATATTCAATAACGATAATTCTTTTATTATTTCCCAATCCATTGAATTCGGACTGATTTCCCTTATAATATCTATGGTGAAATTTTCTTGTTCCTGCGCCTCATAAGGAAAGTATTCAAAAGTTACATTAGCAGAAATCTTTCCAGTATACTCATATTTTCCAAGTAAAAGATTCAGAAAGGTAGTTTTTCCTCGTCCATTTCTTCCGGTAAAACCTAATTTCCAATCAGTATCAATTTGAAAACTTACATTTTCAAAGATATTATCATAACTTCCTTCATAAGCGAAGGTTAGATTTGTAACATTTATTAAAGACATATTTTTGTCCTCCTTTGTGATTAATAGTACAAATAACAAAGTCGGAACAATAGGCGACTGGTATTACTCCATATAAATGTCGCCTGCAGTATCCGGCTCTATATGGAGATTATCATGTGTCAGCAAAGTATCTTTATTATCCATAATATTATCTATCCTCCCTATTCTCATCATTTATAAAAAGCAAGAGCTGCAAGAAACTATTATCCTCACAGCTCATAAATATACGTAGTTTAGCTAATCATTATAGCTTAACACAATAGTATACATTAAGAGAAAAAAGAACAAATTTCTTGCATAAGCACAACAAAATAAACAGAACAAATCAGTTTATCTTTCTATACATATTGCACTTTAAAAATTAGCAAGAAAATTTAATCATCATTTCACCTCAAATTTTAAATTCATTGATATTGTATCACTATGCATTGAAAAAATCAACAACAACAGATACTAAGTTTACTATGCCCCCCTAAAAAATAAACCACTCACCGTAAATATATATAGAAAAACATGATACATATTTTATGAGGGGGAAAAAATATGAAAAAGATAGCATTATTTGTAGCAGCTGCAGCTGTATCATTAAGTGTAGGAGGAAAGGCACTAGCAGATACCAATACTATATCATTTACAGATAAAGCAGGAATAACTCCTGACAACGTTTTATTGTATCCTATTGATAAAGCTATAGATAATATAAGGATTAACTTAACATTTGCAGACGATAAAAAAGCACAAGTTCTAATAGATGTGGCAAAAGAAAGACTTGGAGAAAGTGAAGTAATGGCTGATAAAGGCAAGACAGATCTTTCAATTCAAGCTATGAATTCTTACAATGATAAAATGGCAGAATCTCAGAGTAACATAGAAAATGCAATTGACAATACTACTACTAACACTACTACTGACAGCACTGCAAAGTCAGATAATTTAAATGCAGTGGAAACTACAATAGAGAATGCTCAAACAAATTCTATTGAGGTTTTAAAGAATATAGAAAAAAAGCTTTCTGGAAATGCAGACAAGAAAGAAAGCTGCAATAGAAGCAGTTATCAAAACGAGACAAGAAGCAGCTCAATATGTAACCGCGGTTAAAGATGCTAAAAAAGCTCTTGAAAAGGCTCAAAAATTTGGCGACACGCAGGCTATACAAACTTCCGAAAATACTCTAAAACAAGCTCAAGATGCTTTAAATACTGAAAATCAAAAACTAAGTCAGTCAATTGAGGCTAAGAAAGAGGCCATAAAAGGTGGAGTTGGTCAGCTTAAGAAACAATCTAGACAAGCTGGAAATAACCAAACTAATAGTACTGCAAACTCTACAGGTACTACTACCCAAACAGATAACAGCACAGCACCTGTAACTACAACACCAACATCTACAAATACAAGCACTGCAACTAATACTTCTAGTACTGCAACTGACAATACTACTGTTACAAATAACACTAATACTGATACCATTGTATATAAAAATAAAGGACAGGAAATGAAGGCTCAGAAAGCTAATTCCGCATCACATGGAAGTAACTCTAAAGACCAGTAAATATAACAATCTTTACAATTTAACTACCAATACGGAAATATCCATTAGTATAGACACCCACGGCCGACTCTTAACATCCTCATATATTGAATTTTATGTTAACTATGGTATAATGACATAATGTATTGGGGGTGTTTTTATGAAGGTCTATGATACATTCAGCTATAAATCAGCTTGCTCCTCGCAAAGACTACAACAAAGTCAGCTATGCTTTGTTTGGAGCCTAAGCTGTTAAATTAGCTGAAATGCGCACATGTTTTAGGCTCTGCGACACATAGCCTTTTTTGTATTCTTTGTTTTGATACTTTCATAAAAGTGGAGGAGTAAGGAAATGAACTATGTAAAGGCACAAGATGTGTTACCAGAGGAAATTCTTAAAATAATACAAGAATATGTAGACGGAAAATATCTTTATGTACCCAGAAAAAATGAAAATCATAAAGCCTGGGGAGAAAAGAGTGGTATAAAGAACAGTCTTAAGGCGAGAAATAATGAGATTTATAAAAAGTACATTAATGGAGCTACTATTAATATACTAACTCAAGAGTATTACCTGTCAGACAAGAGTATAAGAAGAATAATAGGTCAACAAAGACTCATGTGCTCACAATCATTACAGAATTATTCATTAGATTGAATGCTTATTTTAAACCATGTTATACTTTCATTGAGGAAATCCAATGAAAGTTATCATATATCTAATTTAAAACAAGATTCAAAAGTAAAATGATTGTGAGTATATGTTACGTTTTAAATCAGGATGATTATTGTTACTTTAAGTTGGAGTAACAATAATCTTCTTTTTGTTTGTGATCTTAATATAAAATGAAACTGGAAGTAACGTCATATTTATTTACATGAATACTGAAAAATAGTACATGATAGAAAAGAGGTGCTTGATTTTATGAAGGCTTTTATGAAAAAGCATGAGTATAATTATATAAGAAAGTGTTTAGATGATTTAAACAATGCTTTTAAAGGTTGTGTAGATATTAATATTATTGAAGCTACTAAAGCATATATACAAGAGAAAATATTATATATTTTTACTAATTTATCTGAAGAAGAAAAAGAACTACTTAATATTAATAAAATAACTGATTCATCTCACCTTGATAGATATTTAGCTGAATTGAATCAATATGTATATGGTATGCCAAACATTACAAATGCACAAATTAGTAGATTGTTTAAAAAGGAAAAGAAGCTTAAATTACCAAACCTAAATGCACAGGATTCAAAAAATGTATATCTAGGCTGGATTGATAAATCCACTAGAAAATTATTTGTAACTTACAATATGAATGATAAGCTTATAGGTATGGCATGTAGAATTACAAATCATGTTTCTAATAATTCCCATAGATGCGTGCTTTGCAATCGTATAGGTGGTGAAAATGAAGTAGCCTTTGTTTCACCTATCTGTAAAACATCTAATACTGCGGAAGGTGCTTATAGGTCAATAGGCTTTGATATGTGTTTAGATAGCGAGAAGTGTAATGAGCGAATTGCATCTATCGAAATGCTTGAAAAACTTTTAAAGGATGTTAATAATATAAAATGATGGGAGTATGCATATTCAGACCATATTGAAAGATGAAAAAATCAAGAAATAAGTACAATTGAGATTTCCGAGCCTAAAGCGCCTTATATTATGCTTTAGGCTGTTATCTATTATACAGTTTTTCTTTTTGTATATAGTTTTAATTTATTCTCTTATGTTCTCCTCAATATAATGCTATTCTGCGTAAAAAGAAACACCGTCTGTCTCATAGCACTTGATATTACCATCAAAACGTTCTTCAGGTCTTCCACTAACTTTGTTCTCCATCACCTTACCTGCTGCCACATAAAGCAAATTAACTGTATTTGCTTCCACCGAAAGTACATTATGCGATGCGTATACAGTATCAAACTCCTTTAATCTACTTTGCAACTTCTTCATACTTGCACGATAAGAATGGAAATTGCGACCATTTCCAAACATAAATATGCTTCCAATCTGTATACTATCTCCGCCTATCAAAAAACGTTTCTCTTTTTCAAGCAGTGCAATGCTTCCGGGAGTATGACCTGGCAAGAGTATAACCTCAAAGCGATAGCTTCCAAGATCAATAATATCACCTTCCCAAACTGACTCCATTGGTACTGTCTTTTCATTCTTGCTCTTATAATAATCAAATTCACATGGGTGCATAAAACGTCTCTCAAACTGCCCTGCAGCTCCTACATGGTCACCATCTGCATGTGTAAAAATTACTGTTACCGGGAGCTTCGTAATTTCTTCTACATACTTTTTTAAATTGATATCACCAATTCCCGTATCGATAAGTAACGCTTCCTTATCGCCCTCAATCAAAAAACTGCGGACAAATCCCAGTTCTATACTATAAAAACCTTCTCTAATCTTATTTGTTGTGTAATTTGACATATGTATCTCCCCTAACTCTTCTCTATTATTGTTTACCACACTTGTCCTTTAAAATTACATACACTATATCATCCGTTTACTCATCATTTTACTTTTTTTGTTTAAAAATGCATAATAGGCATTTCTATAAATATGCCCAATCAAGCCTTCCATAAGCGCGAAATAAAAATTCATATAATCATAATAAACATTATACTTTATTGTCACTTATTATTTCAAATCTATTTTAACTAAACCTTCGGCTCTTTCATTAGATATCTATGCCAATACGACATAAAAACACTAATCTAAAATACCTACTTTAATTCTGAATTATCCCTTTAAATACATAACTTACAAGCTTTTTTATAAAATCCTCATCAACCACATCCCCTGTTATTAACAGTCTATAGAATAGTGGTCCAAAAATTAAATCTATAATTAATTCTATATCTAGATCTTCCTTTAGTTCTCCTCTTGAAATTCCACGTTCTAAAATATATCGCGAATCAAGTCGGCGAGGTCTAAAATATATTGTGCGATATGTTTTAGCTAGCTTTTGATCATATTGACCTTCTGCTATTATCTCATTAATTACTCTACCCTCTCGACTAACTAAAAATTTTGATAAATTATTCACTTGAATTATCATATCATTAATAGTTGACCCTGTATCCGGTATTGGAAGCCTCACAACAGCAGCATCAAAAAAACCATCCATAATAACAGCAGCTTTGTTGGGCCACCATTTATAAATAGTAGCTTTACTAACTCCAGCTTTTTTAGCAATTTTTTCAATTGTAACCGTCCCAAAACCTTTTTCAAGCAATAACTCGTATGCAGCTGTAAGGATAGCTTTTTTAGTTTTCTCACTTCGTGGACGTCCTAATTTTTTCTCCATCTATAATTACCTCCATTTATAATCAATTCAAAATAATACACTTAATAAACTATACGTGTATTATACTATATATTTTTTTATTTTAAAAACAAAAACTATTTACAATACTAAACGTTTAGTATATTATATATTTATAAACTAACCGTTCAGTTTTTATTTTTAATTACTATACATATTATTATAATTTAAAGGAGTGTTTTATAAATGTATCAATCTAATAGTACCATTATAAAGACAAATTCAATTTTAACTAATGTAGAGGTTAAACCCGTATTGAGTAATTTATTAATTTTCGTCATGGCCATAGCCTGTGGACTTACTGTCGCAAATTTATATTATATTCAGCCATTACTAGCTGATATAGCAAAAACATTTCATGTTAATCAATTAAGCATAGGTTTTGCAGCTATGCTTACACAAATAGGCTATGCATTCGGTATGATATTTATTTTGCCTTTAGCCGACATAAAAGAAAAAAGGAAATTAATAATGATAATGCTTTTATGTTCAATAATTTCACTCATGAGTATGTTTTTTTCTTCCAATATATTTGCTATAACAATTTCTTCTTTTGCAGTTGGATTTACTTCCATTATTCCACAACTTATTATTCCTTTAGCAGCTCAGTTATCGAATCCAACGCAAAGAGGACAAACAATTGGGACAATTATGAGTGGTTTATTAATTGGAATATTACTTTCCCGCACAGTCAGCGGAATCTTAGGTGAATCCTTTGGTTGGAGGACGGTTTATCTTATTGCTGCAATTATGATGCTTGCTCTCATGATTATTCTCAGAAAGTTAATACCCTTATGTAAACCTGTCACTGATATTAAATATACCGAATTATTAAAATCAATGATATATTTGATAAAAACTGAACCTGTTTTAAGAGAAGCCTCTATTAATGGTGCTTTAATGTTTTCAGCCTTTAGTGCATTTTGGACATCCCTTATCTTTCTACTTGAGAGTCCTCATTACAATATGGGAGCTGAAGCAGCGGGCTTATTTGGATTAGTTGGTATTAGTGGTGCTCTTGCTGCACCACTAGTTGGAAAAGTTGCTGATAGGAGAGGTTCAAGATTTGCTATAGGTATATGTATAATTGTAGTTATTCTTTCTTATTTATTTTTCTTTATATTTGGCTTTAAAATTTGGGGACTTATTTTAGGAATTATTCTTCTTGATTTAGGAGTTCAATCCTGCAATGTATCTAATCAAGCGAGGGTCCATTCTTTAAATGAAAAAACTCGTAATAGGCTTAACACTATTTATATGGTCAGCTTTTTCCTTGGAGGAGCATTAGGATCCTTCTTAGGTTCCTATAGTTATTCCCACTTTGGATGGTATGGAGTTTGTATCTTCGGAATGACTACTCAAATTATAGCAATTATTTTTCATAGTTCAGGAAAAAAATTATAAGCCATGAACTAAGAATTGTGCCATTTAAAAAAGACTATACAAATATCAATATAATTGATATTATAATATTAAATAAAATAATTTTATATTTTCACAAATCAGTGTCGAGTTAACCACTTTGAATATACTCATTCAAAGTGGTTTTTTATTTTTTTAGGAGGTTTTTATAAATGAACACATTACTTTTAAAAAATGTTGAAACTGTAGTAACATTTAATGACAGAGAAGAAATCTTAGAAAATGTAGACATATTAATAGAAGGCCCAAAAATCACCTCAATAGGTAAAGAGCTGAACATACCTGATAATACAAAAATAATAGATTGCACTGGCCTTATAGCTTTACCTGGATTTGTAAATACTCATCACCATTTATATCAAACCCTATTTAGAGGCATAAAAGAAGTCCAAGAACAGCCACTTTTTCCATGGCTTATTGGATTGTATGAATTTTGGAAAAATATAACTCCTGATGCAGTATATTATGGTGCTTTAGTAGGCTTCAGTGAACTACTAAGAACTGGATGCACTCTAACCTCAGATCACCACTATGTTTTCCCACACAATCAGCCTCAAACTTTAATAGACGATGAAATCAGAGCAGCAAATCAAATAGGAATTCGTTTTACTGCTACAAGAGGTTCCATGTCTTTAGGCAGGGATCAAGGTGGACTTCCTCCAATGACAGTTGTTCAAGAAGAATATAAAATATTAGAAGATAGTGATAGACTTATAAGCAAGTACCATGAAATAAATGATTTTGCAATGACAAGAATTGCACTAGCACCTTGCTCACCATTTTCAGTTACAAAAAAGTTAATGCTTGAAACTAAAGATTTAGCCAGGAAAAGAGGAGTTATGATGCATACTCATCTTGCAGAAACACTGGATGAGGAGAGATTTTGCATTGAAAAGTATGGAAGAAGACCTTTTGAACTTATGGAAGAACTTGAATGGGTTGGTCCTGATGTTTGGTACGCACATGGTATATATTTTAGTGATGCAGAAATAGATAGATTAAACGGATCCGGCATTGCACACTGCCCTTCCTCTAATATGAAGCTAAACAGCGGAATCTGTAGAACTTCTGAAATCGTTCAAAAAGGCGGAAAAATAAGTATAGCTGTAGACGGAAGTGCTAGTAATGATGGATCTAATATGTGGGAAGAAGTTAGACGTGCCTACCTGCTAAATCATTTAAAGTATGGAACAGAAGGACTTAATGCTTATGAAATATTAAAAGTTGCAACAAGAGGTGGCGCAGATGTGCTTGGAAGATCCGATACTGGAAGGCTAGATGCTGAAAAAGCTGCAGATATAATATTATTTGATCTTAGTGGGGTTGAATATGCAGGCTGTCATGATCCACTTGTTTCATTAGTATGTCTTGGAAACTCAAGCTATACAAAAATGACCATTGTTAACGGAAAGATAGTTTCAATAGATGGCAAGCTTACTACTATGGATACTAATGAAATAGGAAAGACTGCTCATAAAATTGCTCAGGATATAGTTAAATATGAAAGAGAAAATAAAAAATAAATTATAGAGTAAGAAATTTGCTCTATGTATGTAAATTGGATATAGTACGGATAAGTCCAGTTCACTTTATACAATAATAAAAGGTGGCGGAATCATTTCAATGTTAAAGATATCTTTAGTTACACTTGTAGAATCTGCATTTGCGAGTATTGTCGAAGAAACCAAAATGTTAAATTTAATGAATAAAACGGAAGAAAGCTGCCAGATTGCAGTTTCCTCCGTTTATATATTTCTTAGGCGCTTAACCCTATTACTCAAAGGATGCAGTTAAATTATATCCGCCAGAACTTTTTCCATAAAACTTTATATTTAATTATTCTTTATTTTGCTCCAGTAGTAGTAACTCCTTTTAAATCGTATAGCTGTTCAGAATTTCCTCCTCCAAAGCCTTGGAAATTGGAACTTGAATCCTTCCATTCGCTTTCTGAAATAACTTTACCCTTTGACTTAACCCAGTTCATAATTTCATTGTTACCACCTTGACCACCTACCATAACATATCTTACTTCACCTTTATTCACTAATTCCTTAAATTGACTTAGTGTAATTGCATTATCAGTTCCAAAGAACCCTGAGGTCATTACGGCTTCACCAGTTTTAATTATTATATCTGAAGCATAACCATTAGTAGATTGCGTCACAAGGATATATTTTTCATTTGTTTTATTTTTTTGTAAAAATTCTATCAACTTTGAATTACTGCTGTTCGAAGAGCTTGTACCCGATCCACCCATTTGTTTGTTAGTCATTAATGACAAGCTAGCAGATGGGAAACTTCCAGACATCTTGCAAAACACAGCAGTACTTGACCAAACTGCAGGTGCTGCTAAAAGTCCTGTAAGTGCAGTAGCTAATATTATTTTCTTTAACTTTACATTTTTATTTTTTAGTAAATTAGCAACAATCAGTATAGCTGAAGATGCAAAGCATAAAACTGACATTATTATCATTATAATCTTTGCCACATTTGATGTACTATAGTAATAAGATATCAGAAGCATTTGAACTAATCCATCTGCAATAATTGCTACTGGTAAGATCCATGATTTCCATCCGCTTTCTTTATAAAACTCCCACATTGATACAACTCCAATTCCTGTTAAAGCTGCAATTGGTGCAGAAAGCATAGTTAAATAGTATGGATGAAACAATCCTGTTGTGAAACTAAAGTATATAAATTCAGGAAGCATCCATGTAAACCATAGTGCCAGGGATATTTTTCTTTTATTATCAGCAGATTTTTGTATTTTTTCTTTTATACCCGCTGCTATGAATCCAAATATCGCAAGCGGAAAAAACCAAATTATTTGATCTGATAAACTATTATTGGAGAATAATCTTGTAATACTTGATTTTTCCTGCCCTCCAAAAGTTCCTCCACCTTGGCCTCCGCCATTACCTCCTTGTCCTGAGCCACCACTAGGAGGTGTACCTTGACCTTGTCCCGAACCTCCTCCATTAGGAGGTGCGCCCTGTCCTGAACCATTATTACCATTAGGCGCTCCACTCGGCATTCCTTGTCCAGAAGTATTACCAGAAGAACTTTGTGTGCTATTGTCTTGAACAGATTGTACTTTCGTTGTGCTAGTTGTACTAGAAGTAGTATTGTCTTGATTTTGTGATTTCTGCCCTTTGCTGTTTTGTCCTGGATCATTAGCACCTGAATTGCCACTCGAGCTTGATGTACTACTAATGCCAAGCCTTTCCAAGCCATTATGTTGAACTATTAGTTGTATAACTGAATTGCTTCCACTACTCCCTACATAAGGCCTATTAGCAGCAGGTATTAAATCTACAGCTACAGCCCAAGAGAATGATATTGCTAGAAGAATAACTGTCCCTGCAATAAGATGCACTATTCTCTTTTTTATAGAAACTGTATTAAAAAGAAGATAAGTTATATATAAAGCTGGTGCTATCATATATGCCTGCAGCATCTTTATATTAAAGCCAACTCCTACAAGTGCTAAACTTATTAAAAGATATTTTAATTTTCCTTTTTCAGCTGCTATAGAAAGTGCTGAGCATGCTAAAAGTAATGTTAAAACAAGCAAGTTATCACAAGTATTATTTCTGCTTACTGCAACAAAAACTGGTGTAACTGCAAGACATAATGCCGAAATTAGACCTGCAGCAGCTCCAAAGGATCTTTTTACAACACGATATATAACCCAAACTGAAATCACTCCTGCAATAGCCTGTGGAAGAATTATACTCCATCCACTATATCCAAATATCTTGGCGGATATAGTTTGTATCCAAAAGCCTAGCGGTGGTTTATCAATAGATACAAACCCTGCAGGATCAAAGGATACAAAGAAGAAATTTTTGAGGCTCATGGTCATACTCTTTACACCTGCAGCATAATATTCATTTCCATATCCTTCTATATTTAAATTTACCAAATTCAACACAGAAGATATTATTAAAATTATTACCAATCCAAAAGTTTCTTTTGTAAATTTTATCTTTCTCATTTTATTACCCAACCTTTTCTACTTACTGAAGTTTCTCATCAACATTTACTCTACTAACAAGCTTTATATTTTTTATCTAATCTCCCATAATTTATTGTGCTATCAATTATATAAATAGGTCTTCCTTTACTTTCATCAAAGATTCTTCCGATATATTGACCCATTATTCCGATACTCCCAAGCATAATACCAAACATCATAATTGTAGTTGACATTATTAATCCAAGATTTAATATTTCAGTTTTTCTAATTAGGCTTTTTACAATACCAGCAAACATTGAAATCATTCCTACTAAAAAGGTTGAGCCTCCAAAATATCCTGCAAATACAAGTGGTTTGTATGATAGTGCTGTTATGCCATCGAAAGCTAATTTTATCATTTTTTTCAAAGGATATTTTGTATCACCAGCAAATCTCTCTTGTCTTTCAAATTCCACAGAGGTTTGCTTATATCCAACCCAGCTAACAAGTCCTCTTACATATCTATTCTTTTCTGAAAGAGAAACTAATGCATCACACACTTTCCGATCTATAAGTCTAAAATCACCTGTATCTACAGGAATATCTACACTTGTCATACTCTTTAATAACCTGTAATACATCTTTGATGTAAATTTTTTAAAAAATGTTTCTCCCTCTCTCTTTGTTCTCTTTCCATATACAACTTCATAGCCTTCTTTCCATTTTTCAATCATTTTTAGGATAACTTCCGGAGGGTCTTGAAGATCTGCATCTATTACAACAACAGCATCTCCACTAGCTAAATCCATTCCTGCAGTTATTGCTGCTTGATGACCGAAATTTCGTGAAAAATTAATGAGTTTTACGTTCTCATCATTTCTACATATCATTTCTGCTATTTCTCTTGTTTTATCTTTGCTTCCATCATTTACAAATATAATTTCATAACTTTCCCTAGTACTATCCATAATCTTTTTTAATCTTCTATAACTTTCACATGTAACAAGCTCTTCATTATATAAAGGAACTACTATTGAATACACTATACCATTACGCATTTACGCCACCTCATTTTATTCATATTTTTTATATCTATTCTCAAAGTTGTTTTTCAATATTTAGCTTATGTATGTATCTTACCGTTTAATTGTTACAATTTAGTTGCAACTAAATCACAAATTATAAACAATTTTAATATGGACACACATAAAAAAATAAACCTTAACTTTTTGTTCAAGGCTTACTTTAAATAAATATGTTATTTATTAAATTTCCAATCCTGCTTCTAATTCATCAATTTTTTGTGAAATATAACTTTGAAACTCCTGATCATGTATAAAAACAAGGTTTGATTTTATAAGAAAAATTGATGAACGGACTGCAGATTCTGCCAGGATATAAGCTTGCTTTACGTCCGATGCTGATGTACTACATCCATGTTTATCTACAAACTTTATAATATAAATTAACTCTACAATATTGTCTGCCATACTTAGAGGTATCTCTATAGCTGTTCTAAAATTATCTTGCAATTCCTTTTGTTTAATTTCTTTTTGAGCTTCTGTATCTGCCTTCATTAAATAGGAATCTATTACTTTCTTAAAGGCTTTTGTATCTTTATCAATATCATTAAGAAAAATCTCCCTATAGGAAGAACATTCCTCGGCTATTTCTTTCATTTTATCTGAAATATCCTGATATTCATCTTTTCTTGAGGTAAGGTTAGCCGCCATTTCAGTTAATGCTGCTGCAGAAGCTGCACTCAAGGCGGCTATACTTCCTGCAGCTGGAGTTAACGGTTTAGAAGCTATATTCTCTAAGAAAGAATTGATTGATTTATCACTTAGCATTTAATCACCTGCCTTTTATGAGTCAATATTTAAGAAGAAAAATATTGTATTTTATCTAATTAGTATACCCATGAAAGATTTTTTTAGAGATTAACATATCATACTCTTAACTATAAACATCATCAAATTCTCCATTTTCTCTTGAATTAGCAGAATATTAAAATTATAATAATTATATTATTATTTTCAGAAAGGACGTAATATAATGAAAAATTATAAAATGAATACAAAATGTGTACAAGCCGGTTACAGACCTGGCAACGGAGAACCTCGTCAAGTTCCTATTATCCAGAGTACAACCTTCAAATATGATACCAGTGAAGATATGGGAAAGCTGTTTGACCTAGAAGCCACTGGATATTTTTATACCAGACTTCAGAACCCAACAAATGACTATGTTGCTGCCAAAATTGCCGATATGGAAGGTGGTACCGCTGCAATGTTAACTTCCTCTGGGCAGTCTGCCAATTTCTATGCCCTGTTTAATATCTGTAACTGTGGAGATCACATTGTTGCTTCTTCTAGCATTTACGGAGGTACTTTCAACCTAATTTCCGTAACCATGGCCAAAATGGGCGTTACCGCTACATTCGTTTCTCCTGATTGTACGGAAGAAGAATTAAATGCTGCTTTTAAGTCTAATACCAAGGCAGTTTTTGGTGAAACAATTGCTAATCCTGCCCTTACCGTACTAGATATCGAAAAATTCTCAAAGGCTGCCCATGCACATGGTGTTCCACTTATCGTGGACAATACTTTTGCAACACCTATTAACTGTCGTCCTTTTGAATGGGGTGCTGACATTGTTACCCATTCCACTACGAAATACATGGATGGACATGGTGCTGCCGTAGGTGGAGCTATTGTAGATTCTGGAAATTTTGATTGGATGGCTCATGCTGACAAATTTCCGGGGCTTTGCACCCCTGATGACAGCTACCACGGTATTACCTATGCCGAAAAGTTTGGTAAAGAAGGCGCTTTTATTACCAAATGTACCTCTCAGCTAATGCGTGATCTTGGTTCTATTCAGTCCCCACAGCATGCATTTATCCTAAATTTAGGACTAGAAAGCCTTCATGTCCGCATGCCTCGTCATTGTGAAAATGGTCAGGCTGTTGCAGAATTTCTCCAAAGCCATCCAAAGGTTTCCTATGTTAATTACTGCGGTCTGCCAGGTGATAATTATTATGAGGTTGCAAAGAAATACTTGCCAAAGGGTTCCTGTGGTGTTGTCTCCTTTGGTTTAAAAGGTGGACGTGAGGCGGCTGAAATCTTCATGAAAAACCTTAAACTTGCAGCTATTGAAACCCACGTAGCAGATGCCCGTACCTGCTGTCTTAATCCTGCAACAAGTACACACCGCCAGATGAATGACGAGCAGTTAAAGGAAGCTGGTGTTCCAGCAGAATTAATCCGCATCAGCTGTGGTATTGAAGACAAAGAAGATTTGATTTCTGATATTTCACAAGCACTAGCTTATATTGGATAAATTTAATTAAGGGGATGTTCCCACATAAGTGTAACATCCCCTTAACCATAACATTAAAATCTACTGAGTTTAATTAAACCTTATCCGAAAAAGAAGTTTAAAGCTAATAATGCAACTAGTCCAGTAGCCCATGCTAGAGTAGTAGTAACGGACCATACTCTCATCTGTTCCTTAACATCCTTTATACCAATTGATTCATTGATAACCCAGAAATAAGAATCATTAAAGTAAGAGAATACCATCGAACCCACACATGCTGCTAAACCTGCAAATACCGGATCAAGATGTAGTCCTGGAACCATTGGTGCTGTAACTGAAGCAGCAGTCATTGAAGAAACAGATCCTGATCCTTGTACCAATCTTAATAAACTAGCTATAAGGAAAGGTATAAGAATTGGAGGAATACTTGTTTTAGAAATGCTTGTTGCAATAAAAGCTCCTAGACCGCTGTTTTGTATTATCATTCCTAGAGCTCCACCACCACCAACTAATAGCATCAACTTACCACTAGCTTTAAGTCCATCTTCCATAGAATTTAATGCATCAGACTTGGATTGTGTTTTTGTAAGTCCAAAAATAGCAATTAATAATCCTATGGATAGAGCAACTACTGGTGCTCCTAAGAAAGATAAGAACGAACTTGCAGTACCAGCTTTTAAACCTAATGACTTTGAAATAGTATTTATTAATATAAGTATTATTGGAATTAAAATTGGAGCAAAACACATAAATGGTGACGGTAAATTTTTATCTTGTTCCACAGCTATAGTTGCAGCTATTTCATCTTGTTCATCTTTTTCAAAGGATTCATTTTTATCTGGTCTAATCCATCCATCCTCTGTTTCATTAGGTATTTGATGTATCTGTTTACCTAAATATCTTGCATATAAAAGTATTACAATTATAATTGGAATAGCAGTAATAGTTCCAAATAACATAAATCTTCCAATGTTCGCATTTAGGATTCCTGCCACACCTATTGGTCCAGCAGCAGGAGGAACTAAGCAGTGACTCATCAATAGTCCCCCAGCTAGTGCTACTCCCAAAGAAACCACAGATTTTCTTGTTTTTCTAGATAATCCCTTAACTAAAGGTGCTAGAATGATAAATCCAGATGTACAAAATATAGATAGTGATGTAACAAAACCTGAAGCAGCTAAAGCCTCTTCTTCTTTTCCACGCCCAAATATTTTAATAAAAGTATTTGCCATTACTTTTGTTGCACCAGATGTCTCCAGAAGCTTTCCAAGCATAACACCAAAACCTATTATTATACCAATACTACTTAAGGAGTTACCAAAACCTTTAGTAATTGAATCAACAACTTTTGATTGATCCATTCCTCCAATAAGACCTATAGTTATAGCACAGATAATTACTCCAAGAAACACATGCACTTTTGTCTTTGTAATTAAAAATATTAGTAAAGACATACCTATGATTAAACCTATTATAGTTTGCATTCCTGTACTCATTTTTTTCCCTCTTTCCTTATAATCTTAATTTTTCTAATACTATTATTCAGCTATCCTCGCCTTCAAATAATCAACGCACTTAATTAAGGTGTCCTTTGTTCCTACTAATCCGCCCTTAGTTACTATTGGCATTCCTTCAAAAACTCCACCAATTATTCTTGAATATATAGCTAGTGGAATAACTTCATCCTTTACATCAAATCCAACTGCCTTTATCTTATTACAAAAATCCGCTGAAACATCACCACCTGAAGCATAAATGCCTCCGATTTTATCTCCTAACTTATCTGTTACTTTATAAATTATTGAGGCAATAGCATCTGTTACTATGTTAGCGCATTCTTTTTTACTTAAACCATATGTATTTTTGACCTCTGAAAAATCTATTACGTCCTTTTCATCAAGAGTTGTTGTAACAACTAAAACACTATAATCCTTTTCCTTTTCTAGAATTTCATTTACAACACGATCAATTTCTTTTTCTTTAAGTTCATTGTTTAAGAAATCAACTGTATTTGTTTTTACAACTAGAGGATCGCTTTTTGCTTTTAAAAAGTTTACCTGTTCTCTTGTTAAGTTACTTGCACTACCGATACCGCATAGTACCTTACCTATATTTTTTACTTTCTCATCCTTTTTACAAATTACTTTTGCAACGGATGCAGTAAATGTGCCTGGGTCAATAGCTACAAATTTTAATTTACTTTCAACGCATCCCTTTGCAATTTCATCAATATCATTTATTGTCTGAGCATCCATTACGATAACCCTGTTATTTTTCGCCTTTTCTAGAACTTCATCTTTTATAACACTTGAACCTTTTAATACCTTATCTAAAGAAATATATGCTACAGAATATTTGCTTTGTTTTTCAACTATTTCTGTTATTTTAGAAGTTTTAACAGGTGAAGTGGGATCTTTTGCAACTTCTGTTTTTTCAACAGGCACTCCATTAACTAATAAAATATTTCCTATGCTTACACGACCTGAATTTGGAAAAGAAGCAACTACGATAGCTACAGTTCCGTCACCTAAAGTTTCAATAATACTATCAATTTCCGCACCAACATTTCCTCTCAAAGTTGAATCAATTCTTTTGCTGAAGAATATTCCTTCTTTATTTTCAAATAGGTTTGCAGCATTTTTAACTCTTTCATAAGCATCAGCAGGTAAAATTCCTCTGCTATTTGTACTAATGCATAGCACATCAAAATTATCAAATTTATCCATATCTGAAGTTTTTAATATTGTTCCTACTTTTAGACCATCTTGCGCTAATATCGCACCTGTATCATTAGCTCCAGTTAAATCATCCGCAATAATTACTGTTCTTAACATATAGATTTCTCCTTTTCATAATAATCACTTAATTTTAAATACATTGTTAAATTTTAAACGCTTACATTACTTTTCAAATAAATGTCTTGCAGATTAGTCATTATTTTTTAATTACTTAAAATCTATTATCAAGTTCTAACCTGAAGACATATATTGGGGCTTTTCCTAGGCTGTAAAAACACAATGATATATTTACAATTACACTTTATCTGTGCTAAACTGTTTATGTTAAATAATTATTTATCCATCTGGATAGGCCTCTTTTTGTTTAGTAGATTAGATTGGGAGTCTTTTCTATTCTAACAAATGGAGGTTTTTGTTTGCCTAAAAACTTATTTAAGATTAAAAACAAACCACTCATTTCTTTTTTACAAAACAATATTAATTGTTTTTATCACTTTCAATTAAAAATTTTGGTCCATACTTAGCAGCAAGTAGAATAGCTTCTATCATGCTGATAGCACTTACTTTTCCTGTTCCAGCTATATCAAAAGCTGTTCCATGGTCTACAGAAGTACGTAAGAATGGCATATTATTAGTTAATGAGATTGTTCTTTCAAAATCTACAGTTTTTGTAGCAATATGTCCTTGATCATGGTAAAGAGAAAGAACTGCATCATATTTTCCATTTAGTGCTTGAGAGAAAACTGAGTCAGCACCAACTGGTCCATTAATATCAATACCTTTTTTACGACAATTTTCAACTGCTGGATATATGTATTTAACTTCTTCATCACCGAAAAGACCATGTTCTCCACAATGAGGATTAAGACCTGCAATAGCCATATGAGGTTTTTCAATTCCTAATACTCTTAATGCCTCTTCACAACGAACAATAAAGTTCTCAACTCCCTCTTGTGTAATTAAATCGCAAGCATTTCTTAAAGAAACATGTCTGCTGTAAAAGAATGTTCTTAAACCTTTTACCTCAAACATTGTTAAAGGATCCGAAACCTTAGTTAAGCCTTCTAAAACCTCTGTATGTCCTATGTAAGGAACACCTGCTGCTTTAAAGGATTCTTTATTTAAAGGTGTTGTTGCAATAGCTGCTACTTCCTTATTTAATGCTAACTTTATTGAATAAGCAAGATAATCGTAGGCGGCTTGTCCGCATTGTGCTTGAACTTTACCATATTCTAACGTCGACATATCAATGTTTTTTAAATCGATAAAGTCTAAAGTTCCAAAGGTATACTTACCTTCGCTGGGTTTAGAAACAGCATTTAGCTCTAGTGCAACATTTGTTATCTCTATTGCCTTGCTTAAAACTCCCTTATCTCCTACTACAAGTGGATTGCATACATCATAAACTTCTTTACTTTTTAAAGCTTTAACTACAATTTCAGGTCCTACACCTGCTGGATCTCCTAGTGTAACTGCAATAATTGGTTTAGTCATCTTATCTCCTCTTTCTTAACTTATATTTTATATATTAATCAACCGGTTTTGCCGGTTAACTAACCTAACGTTGTTTATACAAATACACAATTATCAACATCAATTTTATCAAAGTCTTTAATTAATTTTGGCGATTGTTTGTCAATAATTATCCCTGTTAACTTATGGGCAGTAGTTACTTTTATCATGCTTTTCTTACCATATTTATCGCTGGTAGCTAACATAAAGGACTTTTCACTAATTTCCATAAAAGTATGTTTTAAATACATTTTTTCAATACTAGTTGTCATGAAGTTACCATTTCCATCGAAAGCATCACAGCATAAAAAACAAGCATCTGCATTATATTTTTCAACAATATTGCAGGTTTCAACACCGATGCATTCCTTTGACTTTACGGAAACCTTTCCACCAATTAGAGTAACTTCTATATTGGAAAAATCACTTAAAAAAAGAGCAATTTTTAAATCAGTAGTAATAACCTTTAAATCTTCAATATTCACTATATTCTTAGCCAGTTCCATTATAGTTGTTCCAGCATCTAATATAATTGTGGAACTTGGCTTTACAAATCCAGCAGCTTTTTGTCCTACTAAATTTTTTTCATTAATCATATATTTTTCTTTTTCTAAATAATTTTGTTCTTTGATTATTGGACTTTTAACCATTGCCCCACCAAAAGTCCTATCTATAAGGCCTTTTTTTTCTAGAAAAGATAAATCTTTTCTAATTGTTACTTCGGAAACTTCTAATTTTTTTGATAACTCTAACACAGTTACATTTCCATTTCTTAAAATATAGTCATAAATTTTTTCTCTTCTTTCCAAAGCAAACATAATATCCTCCGCTGATGATTAATTTGTGAAAATCTTTTTTTAATGTAGTTTAATAGTATCATATGTTTCAATTAGTTTCAATATGTTTCAATTAGTTTCTTTTATAAGAACAATAAAAATTTCTAAATAATTTAAAAAATAGCCATATTATAATCACTATAAATCAAATAAAATACTGTTATTCAATTTATTTTTACACGTATTATATAAAACCTTACTTTAAATTTTCCTAAAGCTAGCCTTCTGTATAACAAAAATATTAATTTTCCAAAATGTTTTATTACACCTGCATTTTATCAATAAAATAAGCCTCACAAATTGTGAAGCTTATGGATGTATTTTTATAATTTCTTATCTAATTAATGGATATATTCTTTCAATTGATTTCGAGTTATTAATTCCATTTGTATTGTTACAATATAAATATCTTTAGAAATTGGGTTGATTACAATTCGTATATATCCCTGCTGACTCTAATGAATACCGCAGCATTTTTTACTGATTTAAGTAATGCGTCAGCGAGATTATTTTTATCTTCTCTACTAAAGCATTAAATTAGTTTTACATTAATCTTAATATCATCCTTTTTTATGCTTCTTAACAGCTTTAGTTCCAGAGCCATTTTCTTTTTTTTGCTTTTTTCCTTGATTTGTAGAAGAATCATCATTCCTGCTCATAACATTTATTCCTCCTTAAATTAAAATTATTTCATAATTTAACCTTATTATTTTGTTCAATGTACATATTATAATGCTAGGAAATTGATAACAAAAATAAAAGATTTATATACGTCAAAGATTAATATTTTAATTTTTCTATTAAAATTTAATACATTTTCATCCGGAATTATTCATTACAAAAAGTCTTTTCTATATGTTTATTTGATTTTTTAATAAAATATAACAAATTTAAAACTTTTTGTATTCATTTTTCATTTCTTTTAGGTGAAATCTAAAACTTTATAAATTTAATGCTTTAGCCACATTCAACATAACTTTTAGTATATTGTGAATAATGCAGATTTAAAGCATTTATAATTGCATATCCATATAATTATAAAATAATATTTTTTTACAAACATCCCCACTTTATCACTTATTTAATTTTATATATTTAGATTTTTATAATAATTCTACAAAATTTTCAGAATAAAACAATTTATTTTCTTGATATATGTAAATTTAATAATATGCAACGCACAAAAAGACAAATTTTTTCTTCAAAAATATGCTACAATAAAGATGTATTAAAAATAAAATCATTTCTTGTAGAAATCAAAGTTAGATCCGCACACAATTGTTCATTCATACCATCTCTTTAATTAATAACTTTAAAGTTAATAGCACTTTAAAATATTTGATAGAAATTTATACGTCACGATACAAGAAATACCAGATAGGATGATCCTAAATTTAAGAACAGCATTAAAAAGCTTACAAGTAATGTTCTATAGGGAATAAATACGTTTTCTATTAAATGTTACAAAATAATATTAACTAGGAGGTAGAATTATGTCATGCAATAATTGTAAATGTATGCAGGAAAAATTCGATGAACTAAAAGAAACTATTGAAGAACTTAGAAATGTAGATGGAAATCTAATGCCTGTTCTGCAAAAATCTCAAGAAATATTCGGATGTGTAGACAGCGATGTACAAGATTTCATATCTAAAGAGCTTAATATCCCTAAGGCAGAAATATACGGTGTTTCTACATTCTATTCATTATTTTCATTAGAGGCAAAGGGAGAAACTGTTATAAGAGTTTGTCTAGGAACTGCCTGCTATGTTAAGGGTTCAAAAGCAATACTTGACAGACTTAGCGAAGAACTTAACATTGATGTTAACAAAACATCAGCAGATGGAAAATTCACATTAGAAGCAACAAGATGCCTTGGAGCTTGTGGCCTTGCTCCAGTTATTACTATAAACGACAAAGTATATGGAAGACTTGTTCCAGACGATGTTCCAAAAATACTGAAAGAGTACAGAAAATAATTGGAGGTGGATGAATTGAAGAGTAGATTAGAGCTTGAACAAATTAGAAAAGAAGTTTTTGAACAAATAAAAGCTAGAAACGGAAGTGAAGATGGAGGCAAAAGGCAAATTTTGATTTGTGGTGGTACTGGATGTACATCATCAGAATCAATGAGCATTCTTAATTGCTTCAATGAAGAAATCGAAAAGAATGGAATACAAGACAAGGCCGTTACAGTAAGAACAGGATGCTTTGGTCTTTGTGAACTTGGGCCAATAGTAATCGTATATCCAGAAGGTTCCTTCTATAGTAGAGTTAAAATAGAGGACGTTCCTCAAATTGTTGCAAAACACCTTGTAAATGGAGAACCTGTAAAGGAGCTTCTTTGCCCAGAAACAGTTGATGATGGTGAAATAAAACCTTTCAGAGAAATGGGCTTCTATAGAAGTCAAAACAGAGTGGCACTTAGAAATTGTGGCGTTATCGATCCAGAGTGCATTAATGAATATCTAGCTCGTGATGGATATGAAGCACTAGAAAAAGCTTTACTTGAAATGAAACCTCAAGAAGTTATTGATACAATAAGAGAATCTGGTCTTAGAGGTCGTGGAGGCGGAGGTTTCTTAACAGGTGTTAAGTGGCAATTTGCTGCAAGTCAAGTTGCAAATCAAAAGTATATAATATGTAATGCTGACGAAGGAGATCCCGGTGCCTTCATGGACAGATCAATACTTGAAGGAGATCCTCAAGCTGTTGTGGAGGCTATGGCTATAGCTGGATATGCTATAGGAGCTACTCAAGGTTTTATCTATGTTAGAGCTGAGTATCCAATAGCTGTAGGAAGACTTAAAATAGCAATAAAGCAAGCAAAAGAATATGGAATTCTTGGAGAAAACATATTTGGAAGTGGGTTTAATTTTGATTTAGATGTAAGACTTGGATCAGGAGCCTTTGTATGCGGAGAAGAAACCGCTCTTTTAAACTCAATCGAAGGTAAAAGAGGTATGCCAAGGCCTAGACCACCATTCCCAGCGGTTAAGGGTCTATGGGGTAAGCCAACTATTATAAACAATGTTGAAACACTAGCTAATATTCCTCAAATAATATTACAGGGAAAAGACTGGTTTAAATCAATGGGAACTGAGAAAAGTACAGGTACAAAAGTATTTGCACTTGGCGGTAAAGTAAAAAATACTGGTCTTGTTGAAATTCCAATGGGAACAACGCTAAGACATGTTATATATGATATAGGCGGAGGAATCCCAAAGGGAAAAGAATTCAAGGCTGTTCAAACAGGAGGGCCTTCCGGCGGATGTTTAACTCAAGATCATCTTGATACTCCAATCGAATATGACACACTAATAGCTCTTGGATCAATGATGGGTTCAGGTGGAATGATCGTTATGGATGAAGATAATTGCATGGTTGACATTGCAAGATTTTTCCTGGAGTTTATAGTTGATGAATCCTGTGGTAAGTGTACTCCTTGTAGAGAAGGTACAAAGAGAATGCTTGAGCTTCTTCAGAAAATTACTGAAGGAAAAGGTGAAGAAGGAGATATTGAAAGACTTGAATCACTTGCGAATACTATCAAGTCAACTTCTCTTTGCGGACTTGGACAAACTGCTCCAAATCCTGTTCTTTCAACAATTAAATTTTTTAGACATGAATATGAAGCTCACATTAATGAAAAGAGATGTCCTGCAGGAGCTTGCAAATCACTTGTTAGATACGAGATCACCGAAGATAAGTGCAAAATGTGCGGAATATGTGCAAAAGCTTGCCCAATTGGCTGTATCCAGGGAGAAGTTAAAAAGACACCATTTGTAATAAGCCAGAAAGATTGTGTAAAATGTGGAACTTGTTTTGAAAAGTGCCCATTCAAAGCAATAAAAAAAGGTTAGTAGGTGAAATGATATGAGTATAAGTTTAACTATCAATGGTAAACAAACCAAGGTTAAAGAAGGCACTACAATTCTTGTAGCTGCAGCAGAACTTGGGTTTGATATTCCTACATTTTGTTATGACCCTTCCCTTGAGCTTTATGGAGGATGCAGAATCTGCGTGGTTGAGGTTGAAGGCGCAAGAAATCTTGTAGCCTCTTGTACAACTCCAGTTTCTAATGGAATGGTTGTTCACACTGAAAGTGAAAAGGTAGTTGAAGCAAGAAGAAATATATTAAGACTTCTTCTTGCTAACCATCCGAATGACTGCCTGACTTGCCAAAAAGCTGGTTCATGCAAGCTTCAAGAATATGCTTATAAATACGTTGTAAATTTCCAGGATCACGATGGTGAGAGGCACAATTATGCCATAGAAGACAAGAATCCATATATAGTACGAGATATGAACAAGTGCATACTTTGTGGAAAATGTGTGAGAAGCTGCAGTCAAGTAAGCGAAAGGCGAGTTCTTACCTTTGCCAATAGAGGAATTGCTACAAAGGTCGTTACCTCTTTCGATATTCCCTACGAAGACTCATCCTGTGTTCATTGCTACAGGTGTGTAACTGTATGTCCAGTTGGAGCCTTAATGGATAAAAGGGCTCTAGGTACAGGAAGGTCTTGGGACATTGAGACTAAAACTATAACTTGTGCTTTCTGTGACAATGGCTGCAATTTTGAAGTTGGAATGAGGGGTAAAAAAGTTGTCTATGTTACTGCTAAAAGCCCTGACAAAGGCAGACCATTATGCCTAAAGGGTAAGCTTGGAAATGAACTTAAATATCTTGATGATCCTAAAAAGCCGTATATTAAAAAAGATGGTAAATTCGTAGAGTCAACTTGGTCCGAAGCATTAGAATTAAATGAAATAGTCGAAAAGATTATATCCCTAGAAAAAAGATAGAAATATTTCTTTTAAGCAGATATCCCAAATCTGTGATTTTGTGATAGTCGCTTACTCATCTGACGTAAGGAAGAGGAGTTTCATTTATGCTAAAGTAACTTAAATATTTAACAACTCAACTTTTTAGAGGACAGAGGACAATTGTCTTCTCATAAAAATTTTGTATGTGCGAAATTTGAGTTAACAATTTACTAGAAGGAGGAAAAAATGATGGTTACACTAATTATTAACGACAAAAGTGTAACAGTTCCAAAGGGTACCACAATTATGCAGGCTGCCCAAGGAATTGATATAGATATTCCTAACCTATGTTATGACAAAGATCTTACGATATTTGGCGGATGTAGAATTTGTGTAGTTGAAGTTGAAGGTTCAAGAACTCTTGTTGCATCATGCTCAACAGAAGTAAAAGACGGAATGGTTGTTCAAACTGAATCTCCAAAGGTTATTGAGTCAAGAAGAAACATTCTAGATCTTCTTTTGGCTAATCATCCTATGGATTGTCTTACCTGTGAAAAGGTTGGTAAGTGCAAGCTTCAGGAATACAGTTATCGTTATGATGTAAAAGGAACTACCTTTAAAAATGGTGCAAAAAAGAACCTTCCAATCGACAGTGAAAATCCTTGCTATGAAAGGAATCCAAACAAATGCATTCTATGTGGAAAATGCGTAAATGTATGCAAGGAAATTCAAGTTAGTTCAGTAATTGATTTTACTGGAAGAGGTTTTGATACAAAAATAACTACAGCTTTTGATAAGCCTATAAGCACTGATAACTGCCGACTCTGCGGACAGTGTGTTGAAATATGTCCAACGGGAGCACTTGTTCATAAACAATTAAAAGGAACTCGACCTTGGGAAATTAAAAAGGTTCGAACAACATGTCCTTTCTGCGGAACAGGCTGCACTTTCGATTTAAATGTAAAGAATGGAAAAGTAATTGGAGTAACCGCTACTGATGAAGCGGTTGTAAACGGGCGTTCACTTTGTGTTAAGGGACGTTATCATGCAGATTTCATGTATCATAAGGATAGAATAACAACTCCACTTATAAAGAAAAATGGAAAATTTGCTCAGGCAACCTGGAAAGAGGCTCTAGACCTTGTGGGCAGTAAGTTCAAGGAAATAAAAGAAACCTTTGGCCCTAATGCCCTTGCCGGATTAAGCTCAGCACGCTGTGTAAATGAAGATAACTATATATTACAAAAATTATTTAGAGTTTCAATAGGTACCAATAATGTAGACCACTGCGCCCGAACCTGACATGCTCCTACAGTTGCCGGTCTGGCAACTTCATTTGGAAGCGGAGCTATGACTAACTCTATTGGTGAAATAGAAGGTAATGATGTACTATTTATAATAGGATCAAATACTACAGAAGCGCATCCTATAATCGGAAACAAAATGAAAAGAGCAGCTAGAAATGGTAAGAAACTTATTGTTATAGATCCAAGACGTACAGAGATTGCTGATTATGCCACTTATTTCCTTCAGTTAAATCCTGGAACAGACGTTATATTGGTAAATGGACTTATTAATATAATTATTGAAAACAACTGGCAAGCTACTGAGTATATCAAGGAAAGATGTGAAGGCTATGAAGAAATGGCTGAAAATGTTAAGAAATATCCTCCTGATTATGTCAGCAAAATGACTGGAATATCAGAGGATATGTTATATAAAGTTGCAAAACTTTATGCTACTACTGAAAAAGCGGGTATATTCTACACACTTGGTATAACTGAGCATACTCATGGTACTGACAATGTTATGAGCCTTGGAAACCTTGCGATGGTTACAGGTCATGTTGGTATCGAAAATGCTGGTGTTAATCCTTTAAGAGGACAAAACAATGTTCAAGGAGCATGTGATATGGCAGCCCTTCCAAACAACTTTCCTGGATACAAAAATGTTTTTGATCCTGTTGCTAATGAATTTTTCAGAAATGCATGGGGAGTTGAAAAGCTTGATGATAAAGTAGGTTTGAAGATTCCTGAAATGTTCCAAGCAGCTGTAGAAGGAAAGCTTAAAGGAATGTATATAATGGGAGAAGATCCTGTTCTTACTGACCCTGATGCCAATCATGTAAAGCACGGATTGAAGTCTCTTGATTTTCTTGTTGTTCAAGATCTTTATATTTCAGAAACAGCAAAGCTTGCAGATGTATTCCTACCTGCTACCTGCTATGCTGAAAAGGATGGTACTTTCACTAATACTGAAAGAAGAGTTCAGAGGGTAAGAAAAGCTGTAGATGCTCCTGGTGAGTGTAGACTTGATTGGGAGATAGTTCAAGATATAGCCAACCGCATAAGTGACTATAAATTTAATTATAAATGTGTTGAAGACATTTGGAATGAAATTAGAGAAGTTGCTCCTAATTTTGCTGGTATATCTTATGATAGGATAGATAAGGATGGTATTCAATGGCCATGTCCAACAACTAGCCATCCTGGAACTAAGTTCCTTCACCAGGGAAAGTTTACACGTGGGCTAGGTAAGCTTCAAGCGATTGAATACAGACCTTCAGCAGAGACTCCTGATGAAGAGTACTCAATGCTGCTTAATACAGGTAGAATGCTATTTCATTATAATATTACCACTAGATTTTCAAAGACTCTTGATACTTTGAGACCACACGAACTTGCTCAAATCAACCCTGTTGATGCTGTAAAACTTGAGCTTAAAGAAGAAGATGAAATCAGAGTAACTTCAAGGAGAGGTTCTGTTGTTACAAAAGTTACGATAACAGATAGAGTAAAGCCTGGGACTTTGTTTATGACTTTCCATTACTGGGAATCGCCTGTTAACGAACTTACAAATGGCGAAGGTGACCCTATAACAAAGACCGGAGAATATAAGATTGCAGGAATAAAGGTAGAAAAGGTTCCAAGTGGAACATTAGCTCAAGAAATGTCAGAAAGATTAAATGCTTAAAAATAATTGAAATGTCGGGGTGAGAGACTAACTAAGGTCCTTCACCCCAACTTTATTTACAACAGTGTTATACAAAATAAATATTAAATTTTCCATAATTTTCTTCGAATCTATCTTAGAACAGAAAAAAAGAGGTACAATTCTCCTTCTAATTCATACAATAGTAATGGATAGATTCCGCACGTGAAAGGAGATATTATGCAAATTCATGTTGTTCAAGCAGGGCAATCTCTATTTGATATTGCACGAACATATAATTCAACAGTTGGTGCAATTGTGGGAGCAAATGAACTTCCAAATCCTAACCAGCTAGTAGTAGGTCAAGCGTTGGTAATTCCTATTATAGGAAGCTTCTATACGGTTCAACCAGGAGACAGTTTATACAGTATTGCAAAAAGCTTTGGAGTAAATTATATGACTCTTGCGAGGATTAACGGAATATCACCCAACACTCCCCTCTCCGTTGGATTTAGATTATATATTCCTCCAACGCCCAGAAGAAGTGCAGAGATAAACGCATATGTAGAGCCAATAGCTGGAAGAGTTTCCCCTCAATTGGAACAGTCTGCTCGAAGCGCAGCACCACATTTAACTTACCTAGCACCTTTTAGCTTCCAGATTCAAAGGGATGGAACCTTAAAAGAGCCTCCTCTAAATAATTTTGAACGAATTGCAGAGAATAGCGGCGCAACTCTATTGATGGCAGTTACTAATCTTGAGCAAGGTCAATTTAGTACAGATTTAGGAAGACTTATTCTAACAAACGAACAATTACAAAATACTCTACTTGACAATATAATCGCCACAGCAAAGCGACTTAACTTTAAAGATATACATTTCGATATGGAACATTTGCCTCGTGAACTAAGAGTAAGCTATAATGCTTTCTTAAGAAAAGCTAAAGCAAGATTAAGTGCACAGGGTTTATTAATGTCTACTGCCTTGGCACCAAAAACAAGCTCAACACAAGTAGGTGAATGGTATGAAGCCCATGATTATAAGGTTCATGGGCAGGTTTCTGATTTCGTTGTCATAATGACCTATGAATGGGGCTACAGTGGCGGTCCGGCAATGCCCGTATCTCCACTGCCTCAAGTTAGACAGGTTATTGAATATGCCTTAACAGAAATGCCTGGTTCCAAAATTATGATGGGACAAAACTTATATGGATATGATTGGACACTTCCTTTTGTACCAGGAAGTATTGCAAAGGCAATAAGTCCTCAGGATGCCATTCTACTCGCAGCAGATCATAATGTACCAATAAGCTATGATACTACTGCGCAAGCTCCTCATTTTGATTATACAGATGAAAGTGGAAAACGTCATACTGTATGGTTTGAAGATGCTAGATCAATTCAAGCGAAATTTGACCTTGTAAAGGAACTTGGTCTCAGAGGCGTAAGTTATTGGAAACTTGGGATTCCTTTCCCACAAAACTGGCTGCTGATCGAAAATAATTTTAATGTTGTGAAACGATAATTTATGAAACATTTCAAAGTCTTCATAACCTTACGCTAGGAAATGTTATTTTCTCCACGTGTTTGTATTTTTATTAATTCCATTACAAGGAAGGAAAATTAACGTGTACTTTTAATTTTCCTTCCTTTGTTTATAGTTTATATATATTATTAGCATCCATAAAATTTTAGATATTTTTCAATATTTAATTGTATATATCGAGCACTGTGATTACCAGAGAATACATGATTTTGAGAATTTATCCCTTTTTCTTTTAATATTTTATGTAAAATTGAGCAGCCTTCATAAAATTTACCTTCGTCCTTATCCCCAGCATCAAGATAGACATCAATACCAGAAGAAATATTATTATTTCTTGCAATATATATTGGATCATATTTTTCCCATGCACCCATGTCTTTATAATACGGCTTGTCTTCCTCTTCAAGTTTCAGCTCCAAAGCAGGCATATGTCCTCCTACTTTTGAAAACATATGCTGATGTCTTAGTGTATTGTGAAGAGCTACATACCCTCCAGCAGATGCCCCTCCTATATATCTTCCTCTTCTATCTTTTATAGTATTGAAAGTTTTATCCGTTAAAGGTACTATCTCTTTCATAAAGTAATCTTCATACATTCCTAAATTTATGATTCTATTATTATCTTCAGAATCAATCATCTCCTTGCAGATTAAGGACGAGTTCACTCCCCTACTATTTTCAATTCTTGGACATGCAATTATCATGGGCTTAATTTTTCCATCTTTTATCATTCGATCAGCTTTAGTGTTTATCTCCATCTCAAACATTATATTTTCACTTCCACTTCTTCCATGTAGAAAATATAATACAGGTAAAGGAGTGAGACTATTATAACCTTCAGGTAAATACACTAACATTGGCATTTCTTTACCAAGTATATTGCTATAAAAATTCACTTTTTCTATTTTTGATTTATTCATTTTTATACCACCCCATTTAAAATTTTGAGCTTAATTAGTAGAATAATTTTGCTGTTTACAATAGAACGTACTTGTATTATGATAATTATATTTGCAATATAATTCAAGAATTGTATTGTTAAAATTCAGCATAATTTTAAAGAAACTAATTTCAAACAACAATAAGTTTTTTAAAATACTTAACTGCCCATTATTAATTAACCTACTGGGCAGTTGTACTAGAATTTATTAATCCCTTTATGCATATGTTATGATGTAAAGACACTGTAAAATTCAAATTTAAATAATACAGTGCTTTATAATTTTAGAATGCGACTGTACTTTACTGAGAGTAAGGAATCATTGTTATAGGTCGTTTACCAATTCTGCTATACGTTTCTTGACATCACCTTTATAGATACCTCCATGATAGCAAATTACTGTTTCAATATCATATTTCATTAATTTTTTTATGGATTTTATATTTAATTCATTATCAAAATTAATATCTTGGTCTGCTCTAACAAGCAAACCTTCTTTTACACTAAGGATATCTCCAGCAATTAGAATCTTCCACTGTTTAATGTATAAGCAAATATGTCCCGGTGTATGCCCCGGTGTATAAACAACTGTGATTCCTCCACAAAACGGTAGTTCCTGCCCATCAATTAACGTTTTATCTACATTTACTCTACTGTTTTCAAAACCTGATTTTAATTTTTCATATATTATCTTCATATTATCAGGCAAATACTCCAATCTGTCTTTAAGCTTAGCAAGTTTAACAGGCTTTTTTTCACCGTTTATATATGCTTTTTCTTCCTCATGAGCAAAAACTTTAACCCTGCCAGGCAGCTCTTTCAAAATGTCAGAAACACTTCCAATGTGGTCAATATCTTGATGGGTTAAAATTACCATATTTAATTTGCTAAATGGTATACCTTCTTTCTCAAATGATTCGCGAATTTGATTTAACTGACCTGGAAATCCAGTATCAATCAAAACCAATGAATCTTTATCCCAAATCAGTGTTGGATTAATGACACTCGCCATTCCCATTATATTAGCAGGTATTTCAAGCATATAAATTCCACTTTCAATTTTCATTTATTATTTCCCTCCACAAAATTAAAATAAATTAATTACTCTAAACTATAAAGCAAAAATAATTATTTTTGGACATCTTAATATTCTCCCCAATACTTTCTCTTTTCATTTTAAGACTTAATATTCTTAATTATATCTTTATAGGCATTAATATACACTCTAGTATCCATATCATAAGCCACACCGTCGAAACCCTCTTGAAAATATTTTTTTGCCGATTCTTTACTTCCTGCGTAAATTAGTGCAAATTTTCCTGATGATTTGCAAGCTTTTACAACACGATCAATAGCATTAACAACCACCGGATCACTAAATTGTCCAGGTTTATTAAGTGAAATAGAAAGATCATAAGGACCTATAAAAATGCCATCTACTCCTTTAATTGCAGTAATTTCTTCAATATGTTCTAGACAGCCTAATGTCTCACATTGTGGAATAATCATGGTATGACTATTACAAAAATCAAAATAATTATTAATATCTTCAGCAAAATCCTCAAAGCCAAATCCACCTGCACGAGTAGGAGCAAACCCACGCATTCCGACAGGATAATACTTTCCGTACTCAACCAATTTTCTAACCTCTTCCACTGAATTAATACAAGGAATAATTAGAGCCTGGGCACCTATATCCAACATTTTCAAGACAGAAGGTCTTGTTGCATCCTTAATACGAACAAAAGGTGCAATTTTACGCAATTCAGCAGCACGAATAAAATCCATTGAACTTTCAACCTCAAAGGGACCATGCTCAGTGTCTATTATAAAAAAGTCAAGGCCTGCAAGTCCTAGACACTCCACAGCAGTGGACCCTCCTAGTTCTAGGAAAGTTCCTAGAATTTTTTCACCATTTTCTAGTTTTTGTATTATTTCATTATTCATTTGTATTCCCCCTATTTAAACCTATTAATATTTTCACATTTTAGATATAATTTGAGTATTACAACCTTTACCTTATTGTACTAAATTGGAAATACCTGTGTCAAAATTTAATATATTTTACAATATTGAAATTCTCATGCTATAAATGTGAATTTTTTATTAACATTATTCGTTTAATTCTTAATTCGTTAACAAATATATTAAAATATTGTAACAATACTTTTGTATAATAATAAAGAAATATTATTATGCAAAGGAAGTTTCATATGAATTTAGAAAAACGTAGAAATTATTATTTTGACAACTTAAAATTATTATTAATTATTTTGGTAGTTATGGGACATGTTATAGAGCCCCTAATTGATTCAAATAAAAATATTAAAGCAGCATATATGTTTATATATGCCTTTCATATGCCTCTTTTTGTTTTTGTTTCGGGATACTTTTCCAAAAACATAAATGATAATAAAAAATTTTTTTTCAAAATAAACAATATTCTTGTACCATATATTATTTTTCAACTGCTATATTCCATATTCAATATATATGTACTTAAAACACAAGATTTTGAAGTTACTCTCATCTATCCGTATTGGACTATGTGGTATCTTCTTTCACTTTTTACTTGGAGTATAACACTTCCGTATTTCTCCAAAATAAAATATTCAGTATTAATAGTATTTGTTATTTCTATAATAAGTGGATACGATAATAATATTGGGTACTATTTAAGCTTATCAAGAACCATAACATTTTTTCCATATTTTTTAATGGGATACTTTTGCAAACAGGAATACATGGATATTATAAGAGTACATATTAAAAAAGTACATGCACTATTGGGGGTATTAACAGTTTCGTTACTTATATATTTAATGAATTCTAAAATTGACTATAGATGGTTTTATGGTAGTTATCCATACTCACAATTAGATGGCTTTGGCTGTCCTAAATTTATAATAGATATATTAACGTATATACTAGCAATAATCACATCTGTTTGTGTGTTAGCTTTAATTCCAAATAAAAAATTAATTTTTACAAAGTTAGGTTCAAGAACTATGAGTGTATATATATTTCACGGATTTATTGTTAAGTTATTAGTTAAATATAACTTTTTTAATTATATAGATTCTTTTACAAGTAAAATATTCATTATGTTAATTTCATTGTTTATAGTTGTGATACTTTCTTCCAAAAAGATAAATGAAATTGCTAATATGATAATTTACCCTAAAATATTGAAGCAGGTAAGCTAAGGTTTATTATCTAAAAATTGTCCATTGAAATTCTATAAGAGCATAGATTAATAATTTAAAACCCCTAGGAATCATTGCGAAACTTTCTAATCATTTATCAAAATAAAGCAAATAATTCTTATTCAGCATATTATGATTAGAAATAATGTAATTCATTGGGGGGAATCAAATGATAGAAATGAAAACACGCCAGTATATACTTAGCTCTATAAGTTTTGATGATTTTTTCAAACTGTTAAATCAGGAACAGATTAAATATATTATATTGAGATGGTTTGATAAATTTCCTAAAATTAGAAAAGGAGAAGCTATTGATTTACTTGTTCATGATGATGATTTATTTAAGATTAGTAAGCATGTTTCTCCCCATTGCAAAAATAATTCTATTGCATGTAATATTTATAGTATTAATGGCATGACTGGAACTGATTACAATGAACTACCTTATTATCCTAGTCACTGTGCACAAGAAATGCTTAATGAAAGAATTCTATGGGATAATAAATATTTTGTGCCTAGCACTAAACATTACCTACTAAGTATAGCCTATCATGCTGTTTATTATAAAGCAGAAAATTCAGGTTTGCCTCGAGGTATCAGAGAAGAAGATAGTGAATTAGTCCACAATAATAAATATACAAAAGCTCTCCGTACTATGATTAATCAGTGCGGCATAAACGTGGAATTGACGTGGGTTGGTTTACAAAAATTTTTGGATGAGAACAACTGGACTCCAGAATTATTAGTACTAAAAAAGCTTTCTAAAAAAAGCAATTGGGTAAAAAATTTATATTATTTAAAGCTCCATGACAGGCAAAATACAGGTGAAATTATGGCATTTATCATTAGAGAATGGGCTCATGAAAACAACTTAACTGATTGGATAATAAAGTGGTTAGAGAACCACGGTTTACACATACTAAATATTTATGAACTTGATGAAAGTCGTAAGAAAAAGGCAACATGTAATTTGCGAGGAGGCGATTGGGGATATAACAAATGGAGAAAACATGGAGGAAGCGGAAAACCAGCTGTTCTAATTATAGCTTATGATTTCTATCCAATTCCTTTAGACAAGATGTATAAAAAGTATTATCCTTATGTGTCAAACGGAAATTTCCTTTTGAAAATAAAGCTTCGAAATGAACTGAATAAGAATCAACCTCCAAACAAAAGAAGGAGTATCATCCACTCAAGTGACAATACTTTAGATGCTTTAGAATTCATTAATACTTTATATCCAAAGGAAATTCCTAAAATTCTAAACAAAATTAACTTAGCTAAAGAAAAGATGAAAATCACGGCCGACACTTAACTTATGCTTCGGGATATATTAGCATTCTTCCGACACAATAAACACTTTTTATAAGTCTAAAGTTCAGTATTTTGAAAGTCTAAGAACCATTGATAAACTCGTACCCCAAACACATAAATAGTCCTAGGACTTTCTAAAATACTTAGCTAAGACTTATAGCAAAAGTATTTAAATGTGCCTTCCAGAATATCAATATATCCCTGCACATAAGTTAAATGTCTGGTGTAGATATCTATAAGTGTAACAACTCCTTGCTATAAAATAATTTTACATGATGGAGTTCTCCACGAAGGTTCTCCAATTTGATTGTTACTATCAGTTAAATAATGTTTAGGTTTATAAATTAATATTTAATTTTTCCTTATATCGTTTCCCCCATGCCCACATCGAGTCAAGTATAGGTTTTAGGCTCATCCCGTCTTCTGTAAGAGAGTATTCAACCCTTGGTGGGATTTCAGCATAAGCTTTTCGAGTAACTAAACCATCTTCCTCCATCTCTCTTAGCTGCTGGGTCAGCTATTATATGAGTGATATTCTTAATTACTCATGTGAAAAGGTGTTTAAAATAAGCCGGTTAAAGTGACTCATTCATCACTTTAACCGGCTCTATAAAATCTTCTCTATACTAGTTAACTTGACCTTCTACATTTATTTTTTGGCTCTCCTTTTTCCTATAGACAAACAATAATGCGTAAGCGCAAACACACATAGCTGTACAAGTTATAAATGCTGATGTCGTAGAAATATCTGCTGTCTTACCAATAATTACATTAACTCCTGCACTAGTTAAATCTCCAAAAATAGCGAACACTGATAAAAGAGTCGCCCTATCAGTAGTCTTAATGCTTTTATTTTCAATATCCAAAACTATAGGAGAAATCATAGCTCCGCAGCCACATATCTGCCAAATACCTTTTCACTCTCTTCTTGCTTAACTGATGAATATATTAGAGCTACATCGCATCCTGAGATTCCTGCTAAAGATACTGATAATAGTATTCGTTCTAGAAGGAACATTTCAAAGGAATACGCTTTATAAAAAACTATTTTTGATATGAAGTATATAAAATTTGAAATAACAAGTGACTTCTTATACCCAATTTTATCTGCAGCCCATCCCCATGGGATTTCAAAAATAATCATTAATACCCATGATATTGACTCTATTAAAAACATATTAGATAAAGATAAATTTCTATTTTGCCTATACACCGTCGCAATAGGTCCATAAAAAACAAATCCCTGTAAAAATACGATAATGTACATTAAATAAACGTTAACTTTTCTATTCAATTTTAATACACCCCCAAAATTACATAGGAAAAAAACCTTGTTATAAAGGCTAATTTAAAAATATACTATAATTTGAGGTGTATTAAATCGGTCTGAACATTTATTTTTTTCTCCTTTAAGATATAGTTCATAATACTAACTTACTTATTATTGTAAGTTTCTTCAGTTAAGCTTATTAAAGATAATTATCTATAATTTATAGTATACAATACATTGAAAATTAGAACAATTTTGTAATATCCGTAACTGCCTTTATATTTTCAATTTATCTTTAATGAATCCTATTTGTACATGTATTATGGCAACGAATCTTACCTAACCCCTGTAGATCCAAAGCCACCTTCTCCTCTTGATGTATCTGTAAGTTCTTCTATTTCCTTTATGGTAACACGAAACACAGGTTTAACAACCATTTGTGCAATCTTCATGCCTTTTTCTACATGGAACTCCTGCTTTCCATGATTAATCAATATAACACCTATTTCACCTCTATATCCTTCATCTATTGTTCCAGGGGTATTTAGCACTGTTATTTGATTCTTTAAAGCTAATCCACTTCTTGGTCTTATTTGAGCTTCAGTTTCCTTAGGCAGTTCTATTTGTATTCCTGTTTTAACAAGTTTTGATTCTCCAGGTAATATTACTAAATCATCTACTGAAAACAAATCTAGTCCAGCATCTCCCTCATGGGCATACTCTGGCATCCTAGCTTCCTCATTTATTCTCTTAACCTTTAATTCAATCATGTCTAACTCTCCATTCTGTAATTTTAAATTTAATGCAGTATTATTATAACATATCGTTTTTATTCTTTATTATATTTCTATATAATTTGTTCTCCATATTTTATATATAAAATTAAATTTAGAAACTTTATTCTATACATATAAAAGCGATACTTGAATATTACAATCTTTAATTCAAGTATCGCTTAAATCTATTTTTTGTTCTCTAGTTATATTGCCAGAAATGAATTCTAATCATTATTCGAATGTATGCCTACAAAGGCATGGATCTTTTTTTAAAGTATAATATCTTTTTTCTCGTCCTATAATATTTGATGTTATCAATTCTTTAATTGCCTGTCCCACCATTACTCGCGAAGCTCCAATCATATCTGCCAATTCTTGTTGAGTAATGATAATATCAATTAATAATTCTTCTCCTTTGCTTTCCCCATATTCTTTAGCAAAATGATAAAAGAGATATAAAAGTTTTTCTTTTACAGTTTGTCGTGTATCTTCTCCGTATTTTTGTAAACTATCATAACGTTTTTTACCAAGATAGCTGATTATTCTTAAAGCAAAAGAGGAATTCTCTTGAATTAACGTTCTAAACTGCTGTCTGCTAAAACAACAGATTTTTGCCTCTTCCATAGCAATAGCACTAGATACCTCTTTCTGCTCTTGATATAAAGATAGTTCACCGAGGATCTCGCCAGGGCCACAAACATCCAAAATAGCTTCATGACCATCTTCAGTTATTTGCACTAATTTAAGCTTACCCGACTTAATGAGATAAACTGCATTTGAAAATTCATCCTGATGGAAAAGTGACTCACCTTTTGATAATTTTTTCTTTACTGTACAATTGCAAAGTTTTATACACTGCTCACTTTCAAGTCCACGAAATAAATCTAATTCTGCTAAGCAAACTATGCATCTTTTCATGTAAATTACCTCCAAAAATAAGTCGGGTTACCTTTCGATAAATAAAATCATTTGAGATTATCTAAGTATTAAATCATTGGCTCAGCTTTGTCTGCCTTAAATAAAACAGAAGAATCTCTTATACAAGCTTTGCCAGTAAGACGAAATCCTTTTGGTCCACCTTCTGTAGTAGCAACCACTACTTGCATTATATCATTATTTTTGATGTTTTGCTGAGTCTTTTCCATTTTATAAATTCCAAAGCTTAACATATCTTCATCCACGATTTCTCCCTTTCCTACAACAATCATATGCGGCTCGCCTTTTGGTGACATAGTAGTAATAGAAATAAACGGTGATTTTGTAACTACATTTTTGATTTCATCAGTAATAATCATTTTTTCTTACCCCTTTACATTTTATTTTATTGATTATATTTGCCATTATACTTCTGACTGGTTAGATTATAGCATAGTAGGGTGGAATAAAATGCTAAATACTTTACAAAATTAAAATTTAGTGCAACAGAGCCTTACTTTTAAAAAGGGGCTGTCGCACTTAGGTAAGTACGGCAGACCCTCTACGCTTATGATTTTATATATAATATATTTTAATTATTTACTTACTTTTAATAACTATTTATTATTACATACCTATTATGAACTTGGTATTACAAAAAATCAAATTCGCTGTGCTTGTCTTTGTAATCTAGCTGATGGGCGATTCTTCATGAAAATACCTGTAAACCCTGCAATTATTGGTAATATAAATAGTATAGAAACTGCAGAAGTCAATCCAAAAACATCTCCAATACGACCTATTACAATAACCACTAATCCACCTAAACCATTAGCAAATCCCATTGTTAATCCCGCAGCTAATGCCTTGTTTTCTGGTATAGCTTCCTGCGCCGCTACTACAGTAACAGAAAAGCTTGATAAAAGTGCAGAGCCAGCTAATGCAAGAAATATTGTGCTTATCATACCCTTTGTAAGCAGAAAAGTAAAAAATAATGGTGTAGAAAGTATAAGCGAACCAATAATAAGCTTCTTTCGACCAAAGTAGTCTGATATAAAGCCTCCAATTATGCCTCCAAATGCACCAGCCGCAAGCATAATCGTAACAAGATGACTGGCTTGGATGTTAGATAAATTTTTATATTTAAAATAAAGTGGAAGTATTGTCAATAACCCAGTATATGCTAAACAGGGCAAACGCATGAGTTAACAAAATGTGAATAAGCCCTTTTAATCAAGGATTTGTTGTATAATCATTTTGAAGGGATTATACAACAAATTTTTAGCTGCAAAATAAAATCTTCA
>NZ_JAEEGC010000028.1 GCF_019207025.1 Clostridium thailandense
TCGGCCGTGGATGTCTATATTGCAACAGTCCCCTTTTTAATTTGTACTTTCTTCTGAATTTAACAATTTTCTAGTTACAAGTTTAAATCCAACTATTTTAAATAAATATAGGCCAACACCTATTGGTAACCAGAACATTGCATAATAAATTCCACCTTTTATATATGGCAATATTATACTAAAATCTGATCCTTTTAAGTTTATAGTCTTTAATGGATTAATAAAGTATACAAGAGGCCACAGCTTTTTCACAGCATCGAAAAAATGTGGCGGCATCATATATTCTGGCCATACGTATCCTGCCGTAAGAAATGTAGGTACCGATAAAAACATACTAAACCGCACACACTGATCAATAGCATCAAAAATAAATGAAAAGATAAAGGATACTGCGGTTAGATCTAAAATGAATACTGCAAGAATTATAAAGTAATCTATTAGGTTTCCTCTAAGCGGTACGTCAAAATACTTTCCTGTAACGTATATGCTGGCAGTAGTTCCTAATGCTGCCAAAATACCAAAGACTATAATTTTTATAAAAATTTTAAGTAATCTTCTAAGCCCAGTCTTAGAACGGAGCTTCATTTTCACCATATTTAATTTTTCCTCAATTAGCATAGGAGCTATAACCCCAATATATACCTGTTGAAGTAAAATTCCTATTAAAGCATACATTAAGTATCTCATATAGCATAGCTGAGGATCATATAATATACGTTCAGTAAAGGACAAGGAACTAATTGACTGTTGTGCTGCATATGGAACTACGTCATTTGCTTCTAATACATTAAGTTGAATTTTTGCATTTAAAGTATTTAGTATTTCACTTCCATAAGATAATGCATTATTTCCTATTACTATATTACTTTCATCAATTAACAGCATGGTCTTAGGTGCCTTCATAGTTTTTGCATCTTTGTCAAAGTTATGTGGTACGATAAATCCAACATTGACCTTTTTCGTCTTTATCGCCTCATTAAGCTCATCATCTGACTGCGCATAATAGACAACTTTAAATCTTGGACTTTCCTCAAACTGTTTTATTATATTTCTTGATGTAGATGAGTTGTCTAAATCAAGAACACCCATAGGAATTTGCTCCACAAAAATTTTACTAAAAACTAAAGCAAAAAGAATTGTCATCAATACTGGACCTATAGTAAGTAGAAAAATATTTTTTAAGGTCACAGGTCTAACTTTGAGAAGTCTTTTTATATTCATGCTTGAATCACCTCTTCGCCTTTTTGCTGTCCATTTCTCTTGCTTTTAATATGAGCATACACCTTTTTTATAAGTTTCTTTAGTATAAAAATACCTAATGATGCTATCCACATATATACCATAAACTTAAGCATCCAATTTATTTGCGGCAAAATATAACTAATACTCAAATCCTTAAGACACAAATCTCGTATTGTTTCTCCATAGTAGAAAAATGGCAAAATATTTGCGAGTTTTTGAAAGAAATCAGGCATTGCAAGTATGGGAAATGTAAAACCAGCTAATATTGTAGTAGGAAGAATTGATATCGCTGCAACTTGAAATGCTGCTACTCTTTCAGGCAAAATAAGTCTTACTAGTATACCATAATTGACCAAAGCAATACAGTATAGAAGAGTTAATATAACTGCACCTTCAACCGTTCCTCTAAAAGGCACTGCAAAATAATGAAGTTGAACCCCTATACTTAATACCATAGAAATAAGCCCTAATAATCCTCCTAAAATTCCTTTAATCCATAACCATAAATAACTTTTTTCATCTTTTCTAACTATGTCTACTCCTAACATAACCAAGCTAACTTGAATAAGCGAAGCTACCATACCAGGAATCAAAAAATTTATATAGTTTTTAGTAGGATTATTTAGAAGTCTATAGGTAAAATACATTGGCATTACATAATTCTTAGATACTTCAGGCATTACGCCTAATTTCCCTTCAACTATCTGCTTTAAATATGCAGTTTTTATAGTAAGAAGAATCTCATCCATTCTTGATTTAGCAGCACTGGTAACTGCCATTTGTGAACCATCGTAGAAAATGAGTACTTTAGGTGCATTTCCATTAGATAGATCCTTCGAAAAACTCTGTGGAATGATTACCCCTACTCTTGCCTTTTCCTGCTCAATTAGCTTCTTAATATCATCATCTTTATCACTATAATTATTTACATCAAAAATTTCATTTGTTTTTATTTCTTTAATTAGCATCTGGCTAAATTGCGAATTATCATGATCTACAATTACAGTTGGAATATGTTGAATTTGATGATACCTCATTTGATATCCAAGTATAAAACTACAAATAACAGGAATTCCAAGTACAAATAGAAAGGAAAAAAATAAATTCTTGGCCTTTACTCCTAGCCTTATATATTTAATTAACTTCTCTCTCATATTACATCTCACATCACTTTCCAAAGTCGACCATAGCTGTCATTCCTTGATGAAGTGGCTTATCCATATTAGTCAACTCAACTTTAACACCATAAGATAGAACATCAAATTCTCCATTATCGTTTGTTGCTCTTTTAACTGCAAAATCTGCTTTTTCATTTATTCTAACTATCTTACCTTTAAATTGTTGATTAGGATACGCTGCTAATTTTACAGAAACTTCTCCATTTAGTTTTACTTTAGAAAGATCTGTTTCCTTTACATTACATTCAATCCATGGTGCAGTTGTGTTTGTTAATACAAGAAGAGGCATCCCTGTTGACACTAATTCGCCAGCTTCAACATTTAGTTCAGTTATAGTTCCATCCGTTGGTGCAGCAATTGTAGTATCATTAATATAGGTTTGTACTTCCTCTAATCCACCTTGAGCTTGTTTAATTTGTGCATCATAGGCTTGTATCGTTGCATCTGCCTGACTTACTTGCGCCTGTGCTGCTGCTATGTCTTCTGTCCTAGCTCCTTTTTGAGCTTCATCTAACTGCTGTTTTGCAACATCAAGCTGAGTCTGAGCATTGTCCATATCTGACTGGGAAACATACTTTTGGTCATATAGCGACTTAACTCTATTGTAGGTTTTCAATGTTAAGTCATATTTAGCTTGGATCTGAGCAAGTTCTTCGGACCTTGTTCCATTTTTTGCTTTATCTAATACTGCCTGTGCTGCCTGCTTTGCTGCTTCCGCTGCCTGCTTTTGACCTGTAGCAGCTTCGATTTGAGCTTGAGTCTGAGCCTGCTTTGCTTGTAATGTACTATTATCAATAGTTATTAGAACCTGTCCATTTTTAATACTATCGCCTTCTTTAACTTTTATTCCCGTTATCTTTCCAGCAACTTTTGAATTTATATTTATCTCCTTTGTTTCTATGTTTCCCTGAACAACTAAATGTCCATTATCTTGTTTTATCAATTTATCTCCTGTCAAAGCTTTTGAAGTAGCACATGAAGTAAAAAGACTGGCTGCTGATAGTAAAGCTATCAATACTATAAAATTTCTACGTTTCATAAGAAAACCTCCCTTGTATAATATAATTAAACTTAATTTATAGTCTTGTAAAAATATAAATAAAACTTTAATATTTATTATAAATTTCAATTAATTCGTTTTGAATTTTTAGAAGAAATTCATGAAACCGTTCCTTTTCCTTACTTGTTAAGCAGTTTAAAATTTCTGAACTGAATACCTGATTATTAGGTAGAACCTCCTGTAATATCTCCTTGCCTTGATTTGTTATTACAGCCTTTATGCTTCTTCTGTCACTTTCATTTGTGATTCTTTTTATCAATCCTCTAGCAACCATTCTGTCAACTAAAGTTGTTATATTGGCTCTTGTTACAAACATTTGATCACCAAGGGCTGATAAGGTTATTCCTTCATCTCCAGCTAAATGAATTCTATATAGTGCAGAAAATTGAGTTTTCGATAATTTGAATTTTTTATAGAATTTATCAAATACCTGTTCTATTAATACTACTGTTCTATCAATTAAACCAAGAAGTTTTATAGCATTAATTTCACTAGAATTACCATTAACTGAATTTTCTAAGTTTTTATCTCTCTCCACGGAATCACTCCTTTCAATACTTATACCACTGAGTTATATTATAATACTTGTAGACACCCTTTAATTCGAATACACTAGTTTATATATAAATTGATAAATATATATATAGTTAACATGTTTACTAATTTGATTATATGAAATTCATGTATAATTGTCAATGTACTACATATTGAGAAAAATCATCCTATAGGGGAAATTACCAGGAAAAATAAAAAAAACAGAAGCATCTTAACTTCTGTTTTTTATATATAAATTAATTTAATGTACTTAATTTTATTTTTCTAATATTATTTTTAAAAAATTCTACTTTTTATTAACTTTTGGTAATTGATAAGCTACTGTCCAATCTTCTAAAGCCACATCTTCTTCTGGACGAACATTAGTTGGAAATGCAAAATTACAAATTCTGGCTCTACCTGAGTTTATTGAAAAATCCTTTAATTTAAATAAGTTTGATTTTACAATTCTTTTTTCAGCATCTAATACTGTTACAGGCACTTTATCAATAGACATTGGTCTACTAGTTGCATTTCTCATTACACAAGTAACTAAGATATTCCCATCTTTTTGAATACCAATACTAAAAGTAGAAATACTAAATTCCCCTTCTTTTAACTCTGGTAACTCCTCTAAAAATTTATCAAAAACTAATTTATCCTCAAGGTCAATGTCCTCTGGTAAGCCTTCAAATATAGGTTTGATAGTAGCAGTTATATCAAACTTACCATCTAGAACTATACTCCAATCATCTGCTGGAATACTTTCCACATTAACATTTGCCTTATCAAAATAAAGTTTTAAAGGTCTAGCTGAATGTGGTGGTAACGTGCCTAACGATTCTAAATTGAAAACCTGACGCCCTAAAGTTTCACCCTTAGAATTTATTATTAATAAAGGTATATTTCCTAATTTCAAATCATCAGAAAGACCGTTTCTTATATATACTTTGGTTTCAAACTTTTTACCCAAATCATATACATATATACCTGATATGTTAAGTTGACCTTCCTCTATTGGTGGAAGTTCTTGTATTTCTTCTTCAAATATCTCTTTTTGAACGTCAGAAACTACATTTTCATCTTTATCTAAAAGTGAAAGCACTGTTGGAACATACTCTTTATTATCAGCTTCTATTTTATTTTCCTCATTCTTTTGTGTTTTCTTTACCATACTATACCTCCAAATTTCTCCTAATATAAATTCTTATTAAAATATTTAAGTTTTATATCCTTATACGCTTCTTTAAATACTGTAATTACTTAGCTTATTCTTAGTATATCTTTAATTACCCTAATTTAATATATCATAATGATTTTATAAAATCAAATGTAATTAATTAAAACTTTAAACTCTATTGAATATTCCTATTTTAACTATAAATAATAAATAAAGCAAGTGATTTGAAATCATAAAATCACTTGCTTCCTATAATTATTAGGTAAAAGTATTAAATTTACACTGGAATTTAATTATCAGATACCTCTACAATAAGCTTTACCTTATTAGTATAGCCATCTATAGTGCCATAAAAACTATAGGTTCCAGCTTTGCTTGTATCCAAATTAGTTTTATCCCAGGTAACAGTAAAATACTGGGTAGATTCATCTTCCATTTCCGCTTGAACTGCTCCTGGAAAGCTATAGGCCTCCCCTTTCTTTATGCTCACTCTTACGTCTTGTACAGTTTTTACTGTTATTTTATCCGGAAACTCTTCTCTTGAGCTGCCATCTAATGACATCTTATATATATTACCATTTCCACTGTTTCGATAATATATCCAACCACCAGTTATAGCAAAGCTGTCCACCTTGTATGCATTTAAACCAACGTCTTGACTTCCATCCAGTTTCATCCTGCGAAGTTGATATAAATTATCTTTTCCTGGCACTACATAGTATACCCAATCTCCATTTATAATGAACTTATCTGGAAGGGATACTATCTTAGTTTTTTCACTTCCATCTTCTTTCATTTTATAAGTATTTCCATCTGCATCATTATAATATATATATCCATTTTGCACATCTAAGATAGTTCCTCTAACACCAAGATCAACTTCCTTATTATCCGGTGTTCCATCACTTTTTTTATTTCCACTCGTAGGCATTTTACGTATTGTATTATCATCTTTAGTAGTAAAATACATAAATCCGCCTTCAGTTGCAAGCGATTTAAGATAATCTCCAGTAGATTGCTTATTTACTTTAGTATCTGCATCCATCTTATAAAAGCAATCATAGAAGCTTGAGTTTTCTTTAGTTATATATGCAAGATTTGGCGAATAGCATACCCAATGATCAATAGCCTTCATATAAGGGAAGCCCTTACCAAAATCATCTTCATGCTCACTGTACAAAGTAGTTCTATATCCGCCTCCAACTGACCCCTTGTACATAGAAACGGAATCAGTCGTGCCATAGGAACTTGAAGAAGTATCAGAAGATCCTACATAATAAATATTACTGCCTACCACATTTAAAGACCTAGCATTTTTTACGTCAGCTACTAGTGTTTCCTGTGTGCCATCAGTTCTTATTCTATAGATCTTTTTACCATTTTTTATATAGTAAATCCAGCCATCCTTTTCTACAATAAATCCACCATTTCTCAAATTACCTTCTGTATTTCCTTCGTTATCATTTACAGTTACATCAGTATCTGTGTCCGTTGAAGTATTAGAAGAAGTCCCGTTTGTTAGCTGTGTAACTATAGAATCTTTTATCCCTGCTGTTCCGCCTAAAATAGTAAACTTATTGATTGAACTTGATTTACTCTTTATATAATCACTAGTTGAAGATGATAGCTCGTCTCCTATTAAAACTATAGGATTTCCATTACCTGCTGCAAGTACTGACCCAGATAACGCATCTGCAAATTTTTCGGAATATGCTAAACAAACATTATTAAAGTTTAGTTTATCTTCAAAAGCTTTCATAACGCCTACGTTTCTTTCATACTTGTCTTTTCCTGTTATTCTTTGAACATTAGGAAACATACCAGCAACTCCGTCACTGATTATATCAGTATCACCCAATACATATGTTTTAGGAATATAATTCATAAATATAAAATTTTTTAATTCACTAGTAATTGCATTTTTTGAAACTAAAATTATTGGCATCTGCAAGTTAGCGGCTATAGGCGCTGCTGATAGAGCATCTGCATAGTCGCTATCGGTGGCTACTATTATACCGTTTTTAGTTCCTATTTGGTTCGCTACTTTTATTGAAGTTTCATTTCTATCTTGTCCTTTATATCTTGTAGTTTGTATTCCTAGATCATTCAGAGCTTTCTCCACACTAGGGCGCACTACGCCCTCTCCTCCTACTATGAATACACTCTTTACATTAAGCCTTTTTAATTCAGAAGCAGTGTTGCTATCAAGTGTATTATCTTGTGTAAGTAATATTGGAGCATTATACATTTTCGCTAAAGGAGCTGCACTTAAGGCATCAGGAAAATTTTCACCGTTAACGATAACAGCATAATAAGAGGTTGATTGCCATCCTTCCTCTACAATTGCTGAACCGGTTTCATATCTATCGCTCCCCCATAGTCTTTTAGTTTGTGCTGCAGCACTGGCACTTGTAGTCACAAATGCAGATATTGCAATGGCTATAGTCATTATTGCCAATTTTCTTTTAACCATACAAAATTCCTCCCCCTTAAAAACTATATTTCTAAAACAAACTAGCCTTCGACAAAAGTCTTAATCTATAATAATTTATATTTGCCATTAAAATTTACTTATGAAATAAATATTATCATAGTTACCCTTCATTTACAACATTTACCCATGTAGTTTAAATTGTGAATAGTAATCATATTTAAATAAGAAGCTTCTCATACATTTTACATAATTTTCAATTTATGACCAGTGTTATTTTTTCCAAATAAGTGATATAATTATATAAATATTTATTTATTCTAATTTAGGAGGAAGACGCCTTGAAGAAGAAATTAAAACGGAATTTAAATTTAGTTTTAACTCTTTCAATTATATTCAGCACTCTATTTATTTACAATTACTCTCATCCGGTACTCGCTAAAACTAATTATACTAAATTGAATGTTTCATATTCAGTTGATAATGTATATCCATTCGAAAACGATGTTGCTAGAATTCAAAAGAATAGTTTATGGGGCTTAATAGATCAATCAGGTAACATAATTTTAGAGCCTCAATTTGGTTCTATTGCTTCTTTTAAAGAAGGTTTAGCTGTAGTAAAAAAAGGTAGTAAGTATGGATTTGTAGATCATCTTGGAAAAATCGTTGCTGAACCACAATTTAGTAAAGCATTAGACTTCTCTAAAGAAGGACTAGCCCAAATAAGCAATGACAACAAATGGGGATTAATAAATAAAGAAGGTTCTATTGTTGTTGAACCTAAATTTGATAATATTTATGATTTTAAAAATGGATACTCTAAAGTCAGGGATAACAATAAATATAGCTTTGTAAACACCAGTGGTAACCTTATTTCACCTATTCAGTTTGATGATGCACGAGACTTCGTAGATGGAATAGCTCCTGTAAAAAAAGATGGCAGCTGGGGTATAATAGATGAAAAAGGCAACTTTTCTAAATTTGATTTTGACGATATGGAAGCCTTTCAAGATGGCCTAGCCCCTGTAGAAAAGAACGATAAATGGGGTCTTGCAAATACTAAAGGTGAATTGGTTTTAACTCCACAATTTAAAAGCATTAGTTTTCTTAATAAAGATCTAATCAAAGTTAACAATCAAGGTTTCTTCGGAATCATAGATAAAACCGGCAAAGAAATAATCGATGCAAAATATGACAGTATTTTGCCATCCGGCGAAGGATATTTTATAGTAGAGAAGGATTCCAATTACGGTATTATAAACACTAAAGGAGAAATGATTATATCCCCTCAATTTGACTGGATATATGATATAAGGGAAGATAAAGCCATTGTAAAGGATCATGGTAAATTTGCTATTGTAAATACCTCTGGAAAAATCACAGTAAAACCTGAATTTGATATGATTTATTCTTTTCATGAAGGCCTTGCCAGAGTAAAGAAGGGAAGTAAATTTGGGTTTATAAATGATTTAGGAAAAACAGTTATCGAACCTACTTATGATGATGCTTCTGATTTCAATGATGGTACTGCTATTGTGATGAAAAATGATGGTCCTACCTATAATAATGACTCCTCAGCCTCTAAAATGAATTGTAATTGGGGCCTTATAAATAGAGTAGGCAGCGTTGTGGTTGAACGAGATTTTTCTTCTGTAACTAATTTTCAAAATGGTATAGCCCTTGGAAGAAAGGATGATACCTGTACCGTTATAAAGAATTCAAGTATAAACTATACTACTAATAATTCATCTGTAGACCCATTTAAGATTTGGACTATAAGGTTTAATTTACCTATAGATGATAAAACTGAAACCGATGATGATAATACTATATTAACCAGCATAGATAAAACTATGTTAAGCAACATTGAGGTCACAGATAGTTCTGATAATTATGTAAGTAATTCCTTTAAATTCCAGTCACCTGACACAATAGTAATAAATCCACCAACTTGTGGATATACACCAGGAGAAAGATACAAAATTACAATACTTAATGACTTTAAAGCAGAAAATGGAAGTCAATTAAGTCCATTAGTCACAGAAATGAATTTCTCCATAAACAAGGAATAATAATTATAAAAATGGGACTGTTACACTTATAGACGTATACGACCGCAAGGTGACTTACACTCTGGTATAATTCAATTTGCTGGTGTAAGGTCTATATAACAGTCCCATTTTTCTTGTTAATTTAAAGTCACATTTGCTATATTTTTTCCACCCTTAACTGCCTGCACATTTATTTTCTTATTACTATACTGCTGTTTTAGCTGTTTAGCATAACTTTCTGCTAGTGTCTTAGCATCGGCTTCACTTACGTTATCTTTAATGATCATAGTAGCCACAGCATAATCACCTTGTGTATATACCTTACCGTCAAGCAATTCTTTATGTGTCTTTAACTGATCTGTATTCTTTTTATCCTCAACAATTTTTGGTGCTTCATTAGTTTTAACCTCTGTTTTGCTGCTGTTGTTATTTTTTTGTGTTAAGGAGCATCCAGTAAAAGACATAAATGCTGCTAAAATTAATAAAAAAATAGTAAAGTTTCTTAATGTTTTTTTCATAAAAATAACCTCCTTCTACTTTTACCCTAACCCATTTTAACACACTAACATAAGCTGGTCAAAAATGATTTAGTTTTATGAAAAGCAAAAAAATAAGACTGCCGCACTATAGTAAAATACGGCCGAAGTATAAGTCAACTTTCGGCGGTGGAAATCTATAGTACAACAGTCCCAGTAATTTTTCTCTATTTTGCAACTACAGTTCTAGTACTTAAATCATCTCTTGATGGACTGAATACTGCATAGTTGCCGTTTCCATATTCCTTACCTCTTATATTAATATTTGCCAAATTATCATTTGCACGTACATCAATTGTGTCTCCAGACTGAATTGAGCCGCTGCTGAATGTATAAACAATATTACGATCATCCTTGACAGTAACCCCTGTAACATTAAGCTTATTACCAGTACGTTCATTAGTGAATATAAAATCATCGTAGTATGATGATATAAGGTCTTTGTCAATATCTTGATTAAACTTTAAGCTTACAGTACCCTTTGAGCTGTCTGCTACCCATGTAGTTGGATCAGTTGTTGGTGGAAGTAATAAAGTATATGATCCTGTTCTTATCTTACGCCCTGCCACATCACAAGAAGCTGTACCAGATACACTAATTGTAGTTCTTGCTCCTGCTGATCTAATAGTATCTATCTTACTATTTTTATCTATTCCACCTTTAAAGGTTAAGGTTACAGTCTTACCGTCTATGACAGAACTATCTGCAGATTGTCCATCAACTTTAAAGTCACTTGAAACAAGCACATCCAACGGATCAGTTAAAGTAAAGGTTACTACTATGTTGTTTCCATCATAAACAAGCTTTCCTGTATCATCAACTACACTTGGTCCACCACTAAGATCTTTACTTATATCACTGGTATAAGCTACAGAATCCAGTACGTTTCCTTCCTGATCTTCAACGTTTGCAACACCTATTTTTCTTATATATCTATCAGTTGTTCCATCTCCTATGGTGTAGCTCGATGAGAAAGTAAGAGTTACACTCCTATCATCTGAAGCTGGGATAGCTGTTGCATTAGGAGGCATTTTTCTTGTATCACCAGTACCATCAATGAAGAAATAATTATCAAGATTACTGATTGAGGATTCATTCATAGCCTTATTAAAGAATACAACCACATCTCTATCAGAACCAGATTTTCTCACTACTGATGTTATTTCTACTTTACCACTAGTTCCATCCATGGTTGTAGTATAGGTATCCATAACATTTGGAGGTGTATTTGTATCATAAACATTCTTTACAGTTATAGTATAATTTGTTCCTTTTAAAGCATCACTGCTTGAAAATCTAAGATCATAAGTATCCCTATTATCTCCATTTACACTAGATACTCCGCCTATTGAATCAATTTTATAAGTAATATCTTCTGAATCAGAGTTATCAACTAACTTATAATTAGATTTATTAGTTGCGGAACCATTACTAACTGGTTTATTGAATTTTATACGTATAGTTCTGCTGTCAATCATAGTTGCACTTGTTATCTGAGGTTTAGCAGTATTTTGTTCCACATCAAAGGTAATCGAACTTTCCTCAATTGAATAACCATAACTATCCGTTACACCATCTTTTACAACTAACGTATTTTCCCCTTGCTTTATATATTCTCCTGCACCTTTTATCTTAACAACAGTATCATTAGAGCCTTCATCAAAAGACATATCTGATGGATCAACAGCAATAATCTTACCGTTTAGCTTATAATTGCTATCCTCTAAGGCTGTCTGTTTGTCCATTGCTCTGTCGTAGGTCACATAAAGTGTATCAGAATTAGGACTATATGCACTTTTAACCTTTGGAAGTCCATTCGATGGTACAATTGTAAAAGTGGAAATACTAGTTTTCATAGGTATTTGAGCTGCATTGTCATAATTTTGATTAGCATTACCATCTGGGAAAGTAATTGTATTATTTCCTTCAGGAAGTGCTGTATCAAAGTAAAGTTCTACACCATCTGCCCAATCCCCACTACTATCAAGCAAAGTAGTTTCAGTTTTATTCAATGAAAAATTCAATATGCTCTGTCTATTGATTTTCAAAAGATTCAAATCACCTTTTTGTATTCGTATAGGTTCTGAGAATCTAATTACTAACTTATTACCACCTTTAGCAGTTACAGATGTAACTGTAGGCTTGTCAACATCAGAGAAAGTAATTTTCTGTTCATATTCACTTATAATTTTAGCTGTACTTTCATCTAATATACCGTTTTTCACCTTGAAGTCAACATTTTTAAATTGATCGTAAGGCTCAGACAGCGTAATTACTACACTTCTCTTATCATCTTGAAGTGTAGCCGATGCATTGGTTGCATAAGTTGATCCCAATTTAGTTCCATCAATTTCATAGTTTGACAAAAGTTCTGCTGTGTCTTTATCTAGTGCTATATTAAAAGTAATCTTTATCTGATTAAGTCCAACAGTAGTTATTGATTTAACTGTGGCGCTATCTGGTGTAGTTGGCTCCACATTAGTTTTCTTTATTCTTGATATTACATTATCTGAAACTACTCCAGTACCTCCTATTACAGTTAAATCAGTTGTATCACTCATTTTACCTTTGATATAACTTACAGCATCACTTGTTGCTGAGTCATTTTCACCATCAACTAATACTAAATTTGACGCCCATTTTCCAGCTAAGGAAGAGGCTATTAATGCATCTGCATATCCATCTTTACTTGCGTTAGCAACGAAAATTTTATCAGTTTTCAAATCACTTTGGAACGCATTTAAAACATTAATATTAGTTTCAAATCTATTAGCTCCACCATTTACTCTGCCAACAGCTCCTAATTTATTATATATAGTATCATTTACAGCATAGTTTGTACCAATAACAGTTACCTTTGAATTGTTAGCTTTTACAAAGTCAAAAACTGACTTCATTTCACTGCTGCTATTGCTTCCTAATAATAATATTTGTCCTTTAGCTGCTGCTACGGGCGCAACGGATAAGGCATCTGAAAAACCTTCTCCACTAACCAGCATAACGTTATCAGCTTTAACTCCAAGTTCAACTAGCTTGTTAGCAACTGCTGCATTGGTTTCGTATCTATTTTTTCCACTTAACTCTATTACATTATAACCGGAGTTAGTTAACGTGCTTCTAATGCTCTTTGATATTGAAGCATATCCACCTATAACATATACATTTTCAGGCTTTAATGTATCTAATGCATTCTTTGCATTTCCATTAAGCGCATTAGCATTTGTTAAAAGTATTGGTGCATCCAATTGTTTTGCAAGCACTGATGCGCTTACTGCATCTGCATAACCTTCGCCACACACTAAAACTACATCCTTAGGACTGCTCCAATTAGTAGTAGCCACCTTTGCTGCTGTTGCATATCTGTCGGCTTCTCCAACTCTTGCAACATTTCCTCCTGCAGCCTTTACCAATGGCGCTGGCAATGACGCAGCTAAAACCAAGGACATGATAATTGCTTGTATAGAATTCCTATTCATCGTGCATCCCCTTCCAAATTTAGTTTCTATATTCCTTTAGGAGTAACTCTATCAATATTATACCATAAATTTTAAATTATGTAGTCTTCATAGTCAAAAACACCCTTGGTTAAAAGCTCTTTTTTCCAAATATAGACACTAACCACCGACACATAACTTATACTCCGGCATATGTCTGCTGTAGTTATCTATAGATAGTTTCTCTTAACCTTAGGTGTTTCCGTTAATCTATTGTATAGAAGATGCTAAGCTAGCATGACCGTTTATAACATAATTAAACTTTTCTTGTGTAATCATATAATCATTAATGGCCTGCTGAGTTGACACCTTCTGAGTGTTTAAGGCAAGCTCTGCTGAATCTAAAGTCACTTTGTCTATCATACCATTATCATAGCTTTGTTTTTGTTTATCATAAGTCATCTGAGCACTTTCTTGGCTTACAAGTTGTGCTTGTACTGTATCCTCTTTATTTTTCAAAGCATAATAAGCACTCCATAAGCTAACACTTAAACTAGTAGTCGTATTACTTAGATTATTTTGCAAATCTTCTAAAGTAAGCTGTGAATTAGCAGGCTCAGTAAGTGAATTATAAGCATACTTGGTTTGTATATCAACCTGTTTTTGCTGAAGCTCAATACTTTTATTTAAACTGCTTAAACTATTATCTAATAATAAAGCACTATTAATTTTGCTTTCTATATCTGTATCATCAAATTTAACATAATCTTTTTTAGCATCAACCAATTTTAAATCACTAGTTAGACTCATATTCAAATACTTTTTTATGTTTAATAGAGACTGCTGTAATTGCGTATTAGGTGAAGCTAACTGTGATAGAAGTTTGCTCTTTTGGACAAATAAGGAATTTACTGCATCCTTTGTTTCCTGTCCTAAATCTATTTTAGCTTGTATTTGAGCAATTTGCTCATCCAAATCAGTTATGTTCTTATTAATGTTATCTATCTGATTTTTAGCTGTTATAGCATTCATATATTGCTTTTCTAAATCGAACTTTATAGTATTAAGCTTTTCATCTCTAGCAATTTTTTCATCATTAATACTCTGCTCGTCTTGAAGCGGCGTAACCTCTTTTTGTATCATAATTTGTGCATATTGCCCATTAGAGTATTGAGATTCACTTTTGCCGCTGGCATCTATAGCTGCAACCTGTCGTTTGTCAGAATCATACTGTGCATTAAGAGCTTCCAGCTTTTTATCTATAGATTGTAAATCTACACTACTGCTTTCCACATTATTTAAGACTTCATCTAAAGTTAAGGTTGATGCGGCAACAGTTGTTGCTGTATTTGTTACGTTTGTTGTAGTACTTGTATCACTAGTAGTTGCTCCAGCAGCTAAGGAAGTAGTAGAAACACTTATAGTAATAGCTAAAGCAATTAAAAGACTCAATTTTTTCTTCATGATTTTACCTCCATTTTGAGATTCTTAAATAGCAATTTATCTTTATAAGTTTAGTAGTCTACTCCTGAAATTCCTATTGCTTGAGTAGAAGGTTGTGCTGAAGCATGGCCATCTAGCATATATTTAAACTGCTCTTGTATTATCATATATTCATTTGTTGCTCTTTGAGCTAAATTCTTCTGCTTTTCAAGAGCTAATTCCGCTGAATCCAGAGTTACCTTATCTATCATTCCATTATCATAATTACTTTTAGCTTTATCATAAGCATCTTGTACACTCTTTTCAGTTAAAAGTTCAGTTTCCACTGCATTTTCATCGCTCTTCAAAGTGTAATATTTGCTCCATAAATTTGCTAACGCATTAGAGTAAGTACTTGTTACACTGCCTTGAGCAGTTATTAAACTTGACTCAGCACTGCTAACGCCTCCACTGCTATTATTATCATATTTAACGTATAAGTCTTTTTGTCTCTGTACAATATCCAAACTAGTTTTTGCTTCAATTACACCATAGTCATTCTCCACAGCCTTATTAATTTTATCCGCTATGTTTGTGTCATCAAACTTAATATACTGTTTTTGTGCAGGATATAAGTTTAGATCCTTGTTTAAATCTATATTTAAATATTGCTTTATGGTTAATAGAGACTCCTCTATTTCGCTATTTATACTGTCTATTTGAGTTGTAAGCTGGCTTTTTTGTACATTTAATGAATTCAAAGAATCTGCAGTCGCTTGTCCTACATTTATCTGATCCTGTGTTTTCTTAATTTGTTCATCTATATTAACCAAAGTTTTATTAATATTGTCTATTTGATCTCTACAAGTTAAAACATTCAAGTACTGTCTTTGCATATCAAATTTTAGATTGTTAAGTCTTACATCTATAGCATACTTTTGATTCTTTACATTTTGCTCATCCTTTAAAGGTGTAATAGTCTGCTGCGTCTCAACTTGAAGCTTATTATCTAGACCTGGTGTATCAGTTTTAAGGGATGTAGCTACATTGTGATCTAAATCATATTGCTTGTTTAAAGGTACTAGCTTATCATTCATAAGCTTTATCTCTGTGTTGCTGGTCTCTATATTGTTTACTGCATCACCCATTGTTAAACTCACAGTAGCACTGTCTGTTTGTATACTAGTGCTAGTTCCAGTACTTGTAGTAGTACTCGCTGCAGCTGCCAAAGAAGTAGTCGATATACTTAAAGAAATAGCTAAAGCAACCAACAAACTTAATTTCTTTCTCATAATTTTACCTCCTATTTTTCACCATATTAGCTCTTTTTAATTACTTCCACTCTGACTTGTAAGACTTGATGCATCTGCACCAAGATTTGAGGCATAGCTAAGTTTTGTTTGTGCCAACCATATGTCTCTTTGGATTGACTTTATGGTATTTTCTTCATTCTTAAGACCTATTTGTGCTTTATCAAAGTCTATTTTACTTATCAAACCTAAATTGTAGCTTTGTGAAGCCTTATCATAGGTTCTCTTAGCTGAATAATACTTTTTCTGTTCAGGTTCCAACTTTTTGATTTGATTTTGCAGATCATTATATAAAGTATTAATTTCTATAGATATATCAACTTTATCTGTGTCCAATTTATTTTGTGCCTCGTCTATAGGATATTTGTACATTTTATATTGTGCCATATAATTATATGGGAATGCAGATCTTACAGAATCAAACTCCAATTTCTTCACATTAATATTCTCATTGTCATTTCTAAGTTCAACTCTATTAGTAAGTGCATCCTTTAAATATTCACTATATGTTTTAGGGGTTACTAGTGATGCTAACATACTAGTTGCATCTCCATTAGTCGTTGTAATTATATCTTTGCTCAAAAGCTCATCTGCTTCACTGCTTACATCTACACCTACAAGCTGATTAAGCTGCTTAATAAGTGCATCATATTGTCTTTGAAGCTTATTTAGGGTAGCTTGTTCAGCAACATAAGCTGCTTCACTACTCTTTAAGTCTACAGGTGATATTTGACCAAGACTTAACTGGAGCTTTGCTTTTTCATATTGCTGTTGTACATTACTAAAATTTTGTTTTTCTAAATCCAAACCTTCTTTAAGATTCATGAGTCCTAAATATACCTGATATACTCCTAATTTAAGCTGATTTTTCGCTACATCCTTTACATTTGTATATTGAAATATTGAATACTTATATTCTAACTGAGTAAAATCCCTTGCTTTAATAAGGCTTAATTTAGTATCGCCTTGAGTATAAGGTATCTTCGCACTATATGAAGAAGCGTTTCTAAGTGCATCATTATAGCTGTTTTGAGCTTTCTTAATACCTATATCTATCTTCTTAATGGAATATGAATTATCTATAGCCATGTTTATAACTGTATCCACATCTAGAGAACTTGGAACAGATACGCCAGCGGCAAAAACTGTTGATGAAAATAATGTAGTAGCCATGGCTGCGCTTATACAAAGTAACTTAAGTCTTTTCATGTAAAATTGACCTCCTCTATAAATCCTATTATAAGTTTTCTGTAATAAGTTTTTCTAATATTTTTAAACCTTTTAATACAGCATCAATTTCCTCATTACTAGCATTTTTAAATAGGTTTCTAAAACAATCCATATGATAATTTATAATTTGTTCTTCCTGTTCTAATCCTTTATCTTCTATGTATATAAATACCTTTCTTCTATCTTCTTCATCCCTCTCCTTTCTTAAAATCCCCAGATTTACAAGCCTGTCTACTATAACAGAAGCTGTGCTGTTTGGAATGTCTAATGTCTCGCTTATTTCCGTCAAAGTTCTAACTTTCCCAAGTCTCAGCTGATTCATTATCATTAATGCTGTTACTGTAAATTTTTTTGACTTAGTATTGCTGCTTAGTCTTCTATTTATTAACTTGGAAATAGAGTGGATTTCCTCTACCACTTCATAAACCTTATCATTATTCATACTATTTCCTTTCAATATTAAATATTTCAATCATGAAATAATTTTACCATAGAGACAGGATTATTTCCACATATATGTCAAAGATTCTTTTTGAACAATATGAGTATAAAAATTTACTTTTGTAACAGACTATTCATAAAATATCCATTTTATATAATAATGAAGACTCAAATTTATAAGAGTATAAAATTATAACAAAAAATAAAAAAACAGAAGCTTTCGGAAAAGCTTCTGTTTTTTACTCAAAACTAGTTTGTGCTAGCTGTTATAGTTACAGTTCTTTCTTTTAAATCATCACTTGATGGTACATAATTAGCATAGTTGCCATCAACATCTCTTTCAGTTCTAATTGATGCTGTGCTCTTAGCTTTTACACTGATTTGGTTAGTAAATGCTGCTATATTCTTGTTAGTGCTGTTGAATGTAAATACAGCAGTGTTTCCTTTTACTTCTACAGAATCAGCTTTTAAATCTGTTCCATTTGCTCCTGTGAAGGTAAAGTCGTCAGTCTTGATACCACTATTTACATCAATTATAGTATCAAAAGTTACATAAACTTTTCCACCATTTGCATCACTTGTTGCTGTCCAGTAGTCTGAAGTAGTTTTTGGAGCAGCTTGATAATCATATATAGTGTTTTGACTGTTAGCTGTTGCATTGGATAATTCTGCTATAGCTGCACCAGTTTCATCTGTTGTCTTAGCACTAGCTTTTATTCCAAGGTATGCATTTTGTCCTTGAGCTTTTATAAGATCTATCTTAGTTGTATTTGTATCATTATTTGTTTTTCCATTAGCAAAAGTTATTACTGGAGCTGCAGTCTTTTCAGCAGTAGTTGCTAAGTCTCCATCCTTAAATATAAGAGTTACTTTATCTCCTGAAACACTTGCACTAGTTGGAGTTACTCCTCCTAATGTAAAGTCACTTGAATTTAAGTTATCTATAGCCTTATCAAATTGTACATCAGCCTTTAGATCATCTCCATCATAGTAAACTTTAAGAACATTAGCTTTTACTTGTGTTCCAACTGAATTAATAGCTATTGTACTTGTATATGCTACACCGTCTAAAGAATTTCCAGCCTCATCCTTTACATTAGAAACTACTATTTTTAATACATCATTGGATATTCCAGTATTAGCAGTATTTCCTTGAGCATCAGCTGCCTTAACATGGTAGTTTGTTGGGAATTCAACTATAGCACTCTTGTTATCTCCACCTACTGTAATATTTACATCACCTGGTAATGCCTTAGTATCTCCTTCTCCATCTACAAACTTATAGTTATCTTTGTTTGTAAGAGTTGATGCATCCATAGCTTCAGTGAAGTAAATAACTACCTGGTCTTTTCCTGAAGAGCTATTTTGTTTATAGTATACACCTGTTGCTCTTGGTGCAACATCATCAGTACCAGTTAAAGTAGTTGCGTAATCCTCCATTGTGTTTGGTGTAGTTGCAGTATCTATTATATTTTTAATTGTTAGAGTGTAATTTGCTCCTGTTAATCTCCAATCATCATTAGAGTTTTGTGGGTTAAGCTTTGTTATTTTAATATCATAAGTATTTGTGTTACTTGTATCGCTTTGTCCACTAGTGCTATATATGCCAGCAATATGGCTAGTTATATTTATTCCTTTGTTATCTTCTAATTTGTAATTTGATTTATTTGTAGCATAAGAGTAATCAACATCTTTACTGAATCTTACACGTATAGTTTGACTGTCAATTATACCAACACTTGTAATTGTTGGCTTTGTTTCATCCTTAATATCATTGAAGTTAACTCTAGTGTCATCAGCAACCTTATTTCCATAAGCATCTTTAATATTATTGCTAACATAAAGAGTGTTTGCTCCTACTTGAATATTGCTTAGACCTTTTATCTTAATTGTGCAATCATTATCATCAGTATCGAAGCTAACTCCAGATAAAGTGCTTAATTTCACACCATTTAACTCATAGTTTCCAGCATCAAGAGCTGTCTTAGTATCCATTGGTCTATCAAAAGTAACGTGAACTTCTCCACTTGCAGTTTCTTCTATTGAAGTAATTGCTGGCTTAGTAGAGTTAGTATCTACTTTGAAACTTAAATTAGTTTCTTTTACTGAAAAACCTGCTGCGTCACTTAGTATTCCATTTGCATCTCCTGCTGATACATTTAGTGTATGATCACCAGCTCCTATAGGAGAATTGAAGTAGAATTGAACTTTATTTGCCCATGTATTAGTATCTACTTTAATTGAATCCTTAATCTTAGTTAAAGATGAATCACTATCTATTCCATAGTTGCTTATGCTTTGTCCATCAATTTTAAGCTTGCTTGCTATAGTATTTATATCTTTCATGTTAACAGCTTCTGAGAACTCTACAGTTAACTTGCTGTTTCCTTGTACAGTTACTGATTTTGCTGTAGGAACAGTAGTATCTGATAAAGTTATAGCTTGATCAAAGGAATCTATAGTAGTACTCTTATCTGCAGTTAAAATAGCCTTCTTAACTGTAACTGTTACATCATCATATTGTTTTCTTGCTTGAGCAAGTGTAATTAAAACAGTATTATCGTCAATAGCTTTAGCTACTGCACTGTTTGTATCTACTGCAGCACCATTTGCATCACGTGCTGTTAATTGAGTTCCATCTACTTTGTAGTTTGTTACATCTTCAGCAGAATCACTATCTACAGCTGTGTTGAAATGAACTTTAAATTGGTTAAGGTTAACTGCTTCTATTGATGCAACAGTTGCCTGTCCATTTCCTGTTTGATTGTTAACTGCTTTATTTATAGCATCTACTGTTTTATCTGAAACAACACCTGTTCCACCTATAACATTAAGATCTGTTGTCTTTGTTGCATTAGTTTTAATATAGTCTACAGCATTGTCTGTTGCAGTTGCATCCTCTTTATCAACCAATACTAGTGGTGCTGCTGATTTTCCAGCTAAAGCTGAAGCTACTAAAGCATCTGCGTATCCATCATCATTTGTGTTGTAACTTGCAGTTGCAACATATAACTTATCCATTTTAACAGAATCCTTAAATGCTGCTAGAACTTTTAAGTTAGTATCAAATCTATCTTGTCCACCATCTACTCTTGTACCACCAAAAGAATTTAGAATAGTATCACTTATAACATTTTTAGTTCCAACTACAGTAACTTTTGAATTGTTTTCCTTGATAAAGTCAAGTACTGGCTTTATGTAGTTAGCATCATTCATTCCTAGTAAAAGAATTTGTCCTTTAGCTGCTGCTATTGGAGCTACTGAAAGAGCATCAGAGAAACCTTCTCCCCCAACCATCATTACGTTACTTGGGTCTACACCAAGATCAACCAATTTTTGAGCTACAGCTGCATTTGTCTCATATCTGTTTGCTCCCCCAAGCTCTATTAAAGTATAGCTTGATTTTAGTTCATCTCTTACAGCCTGTGAAACTGAAGCATCTCCTCCAATTACATATATGTTCTTAGCTTTTAATGTGCTTAATGCACTTTCTGTATCTTTACTTAATTCTCCTGCTGTAGTTAAAAGTATTGGTGCATTTAATTTTTTAGCTAATGCTGAAGCACTTACTGCATCCGCATAACCTTCACCAGAAACTAATACTACATTGTCATTAGTTGTCCAATTTGTTGTAGCAACCTTAGCTGCTGTTGCATATCTATCAGCCTCTCCTATTCTTGTAACTGATCCTGATGCTGCTTTAGCTGGACCTGCTGATAAAGCTGTAGTTAAAACTACCGACATAAGCGTAGCGCTTGCAAGTACTTTTGTACTTTTTTTACTCATAAAATACCCTCCTGTTGTTGAACCAGTCGTTCAACCTAACTGTTATTTTTGTTTAATTATTAGCAAAATATATACGGCCTTCAATTTTAGTAATTTGATCTACATCCTTAAGTACGTATTGTACTGCAAGTTTTCAGTACGTAGGTACTGTGAACTTCATGTAGTGATTTCATTTTAATCCTCAAATTTGGGATTTTCAATGTATCAATTGATGTAAATTATTCAACAATAAACCATTTCTGAATAATTGCTGCAATGATTCTTACATATTATATTCGCTGGTACTATTTCTTAGGAAACAAATCTCCTAACCTATTACATGAAATCTAATATCATACAACAAAATATTATATATATTTTTATCTCTTCAGGATTTTCGAATTAACCCCATGAAAAAAACAGGGGTCTTTGGCAAAACCCCTGTTTTTCTATATATATTATTTAATTGTAACTGACATTTTTATATTAGGAGATACATAAGACGCATAATTACCGCTTTGATCTTTAATTCCTCTTATATCTGCTGCTGATGCTATTCTTAAATCTATACTCGTATTTGATGCGAAGGATTGAGCAGTATCACTATCATTCATATCACAGGTTAAAGTTATTTCATTAGTATTTGAATTGATCTCAGCTTTACTAACTTTCAAAGAAAGACCATAATCACCAGTTATAAAAAAATCATCTGTTTTAATTGGAGAATTAGAATCTATATTTTCATCAAACTTAATAACAATACTTCCGCTGCGTGTTGCATAACATTTATCTGAAACTATTTTTGGTGCCAATAAGTACTGATAAACCTTTACTGGTGCTATATAATTAATCGTCACTCCGTTTGAATCTTGGGTAGTTGGGCTTTGTATACTTGAAAGCAATGCGTTAACTCCCTGAGCCTTTATAACATCAACTTTATTTAATCCATTACTATCTTTTGAGTCTGCTTTGAAAATAAGTGAAGCTGTTTTTCCTGAAAACTCAGCATAGTCTGGCTGCTCTCCTGCAACAGTAAAATCTGAATAATTTACTTGTCCAAGTTCCTTGTCAAATTGAAATTCTGCCTTAATATCATTTCCAAAATAGCTTAGCTTAAAAGAGTTATTTTGCATTGAAGCTTTAGTGTTATCTGTATTAGGAGCATACTCAAAACTTAATCTAGTATCCTTTTCAAGTCCATTTCCATAAGTATCTACAACGCTGCTATCAATATAAAGTACATTAGTACCTGTAGTGAAATAACTTTTAAGGTTATTTAAAATTATTGTCATGTTATTATTCTTAATTCCGAAATCACTTTCCTTAAAGCCCATATCACTTAAGCTTCTGCCGTTAATCTCCCACTTTGAACTAACAAAAGCGGACTGCTGGCTCATTGGTCTATCAAAATTAACATATATATTTCCCATAGTATCTAGTTGTACACTGGAAACCTTAGGATTAGTGCCAGATATTTTTTCCGTAGTGAAACTTAAACTATACTTTTTACCATTGCTCAAAAATAGCTTTAAAGTATATTGAGAGTTTTCACTGTAAGGATTTACAGGTTGTACAGTTATACTCTTATCTGACATATCTACAGTTACAGGTATAAACTGCGAGTCTTTTTGGATAACCACAGCCTCAATCTTATCCGTTGTTGCCTGACTATTAAAATTTATAGTCCATTTCTTATTTAGGCTTACATCACTTTGAGATGGAAGCTGAACAAATTTATTGCCATTGTCTGCTGTAGAACTTGCCTGTACTTTAACATTCGTTAATGAACAAAAGCACAGCAAAAAAGCACATAGAAATAGATACACTCTGTTTTTAATAATTTTCATTTTTATCCCCCTTATCTATAATATTACATATTATTTCTAAAATGTAATATTGATTATTAATAATCAAATGTTTCCATAATGTAAATTATAGTACTTTTTAAAAATAATGTAAACTTGTTTACCTAAGGCTTATATTAACAATTTGTAAAATAAATCAAACAAAAAAACAGAGGGCTTTATACCCTCTGTTTTTATGTTGTTTGAAAAACTACTTTCCATTTATCAAGTGATATAGTTTCATCTAAGGTTACTTCTGTATCAAAGGCCAATGTAAGCATCTTAGCCTTCATTGCAGAAACTTCAAAATCACCTAATTTAAATATTCCTGAAGCCGCCACATTATTATTCTCATCCTTAAGAGTTATAGGCATTTCCTCTACTCTTACAGTCTTATTGCATCCATTTCTAGCCATCAAAGTTATAATTATTTTACCATCATTTGATAAAGCTACATTGAATTTTGAAAAACTCACATTTCCTTTTTCAATTCTTGGGAGCTCCCTTAAAAACTTTTCAAATAACGGTTTAAGTTCTTCCATAGATGGGTCAACTGCTTCCAGCTCTATGTCAGCATAATTTACAGCTTTAACTTTTGCATCAAATATAATTTTACAATCTCCTGAAGAGAACTTCTCCATATCTACTTCAGACTTAGGAAAGGAAACTTTCCAAGGTCTCGCACCACAGGGTGGTATATCTCCCATCTCTCTTAAATCAAATATTTTCTTCGCTAGTATCTCATTTTGTGAATTTGTCATAACTAACGGTACATACTCAAAATTCACTTTTCTAGTGAAGCCATTTCTAAAGTAAACCTTTGCTTCTATTTCATTCTTATCTTCATAAACATAAGTAGTTGCTATATTTATATCATTTTCTTTGACTGGTGCAAATTCATCCAGTTCTTCATTCATTATTTCCTTTTGGACATCTGATACTATGTTTTCTTCTCTTTCAGTTAGTGATAATTGTAATTCTACAGCTTCGCTATCTTTTATGTTATCAAGTTCAGTTTTATCTTCTTTAGACATTCCATACCTCCATAATGTTTATATGTAAAGTTAACTTTAGTATATCATGAATACAGCATAAACCCAAAGCCTTATATTGTAAAATTATCTTGAACTATACAATTAAGTAATTATTCTAAATAATTGACTGCTTAAAATTAATATGATAAATTTAGATTTGTATAAGATTAAAAGTTACTAAAATATTTAGGAGGCCGATTGTAATGAAGAAAAAAGTTATAGCCATAGTTATACTACTAGCCCTTGTAGTATCTGTTGGAATCTTTATGTTTAATAAAAATAGTGCAACTAAAACAAATGCAAATTCTAAACAAATAGACTTTAAAATTAAATCTGCTTTTGCAGATGTTGATTCTGATATGATAATAGAAAATACTCCAAAAGAAGATACTGACAAAAAATATGATTACATATTCGTAACCTTTAGCAATGTAGTTGTAGATACAAAAAAAGATGATTCATCTAATCCTCTTAGCGCAAAAAGCTATACCTTTGATAATAACGCCCTTCCAAAGGGTACTGTAGTGACTCTTAAAGACGCTAATCAAGTCATGATTGAACTTCCAAATGGATATTTAAAGGGTGTTAACGCTCCTCATTCCTTAAAGGTATCAAAGGACTTAAAGGATAAGGATGGACAAACTATAAAGGACAGCTTAGAGATTAAGCTTCCGTACAGTATTTCCTCTACAACTAATTCTAACAAACAAACTGAAAGCAATACTTCAACTAAAAAAGAAAATACTACTGATAACTCACAAAAAAGCGATGATAAAAAAAGCGACAATAAAACCAGCAGCAGTTCAGAAAAATTAAATAGTACAAATTCTGATATGCCAAAGTACTCAGTTAAAATCATGAATACTGTTCCTCAAACTACTATTGTTGCTGTTACCTTAGATAGCTCTAATCCAGAAAATTACAAAGTATCTGTGGCAGGTTCTAACTTAGAACTAAAAACAAGCAATAAAGGTGAAAAAGTATTTGTAGGGAGCACTGACAAGCAATACAGCTTTGATGAAGTTAATAAACTAATTAAAATAGAAAAAGCTAAATAATTGAACGGGGGTTGTCGCACTTAGTAAGTACGACAACCCTTTTTTTACTTTTTATGTATGAAAAAGTACATGCTAATACCTTTTATTAGTATTTTATGATAAAATATATTTAAATTCTTTATTTATATAAAAATTAATAGGAGGGTATTTTATGAAATTAAGTAAAAAACTTGGTCTTGCATTAGCCACTATTATTACATCTTCATCAATATTACTTGCAACAACTACAACTGCTCAAGCAAAGTGCAGCTCTATAGTAATATTAACCAGCAGCGGCAGTTACTATGAGTACAGCTTTGCAGACTTAAAGACATCTGCTGCGGCATATGTTTTGGGAGATACTGTTAATGGTGCTTTATATCAACATTTTGCAGCAAATAGAGCTTCTATAAATGCATATCATGATGATGCAAGAAATGTTTACGTAGCAGCATCTACTGTTAATACTAAAGCTGCAACCACTGCAGCATACGGAGGCACTTTTGATTTCAATTCTTATTTAGAAAATTCATCTACGCCTTCAACTACAGTTACTGCTAAACAAGTAAAAAACAATTCTGGTACTATTACTATTGACGGAGCTGCAGATTCTACAGAATCTGATTTTGATGTAATATCAATCGAATAATTTATGATTTCTTTTGCATGCTAAGGATTGTAAAAGAAGTTATATCTGGTTATGAAATCCTAAACTGCTACTGATATTAAGTAGAAATTATATACTATATACTATATAATTAGGATAGGATTGATATTATACGAATTTTGGGAGGATTTTTACATGAATAAAAAAATTAAATTATCAGCTTTAGCAAGCGGTACACTTATGTCTTTAGTTTTAACTACAGCTTTGTCTGCTGGCTCAGTTAAAGCAGCAGCAGGTTCAGTTACAAGAACAAGTGGAGCGGACAGATATGCAACAGCTGCACAGGTTGCTACAACAAATTGGACAACTAGTGATAACGTAGTGCTAGTTTCTGGAGATGGATATGCAGATGCAGTAAGTGCTTCAGCATTAGCTAAAAAACTAAATGCTCCAATACTTTTAACTACAGCTGCATCCTTGAGCACAGATACTTCTAGTGCACTAAGCACCTTGAAAGCTAAAACTATATATGTAGTTGGCGGAGACGCTTCTGTTTCTCAAGCTGTAAGAACTCAATTAAAAGCTAATTATACTTTGGTAGAGCTTAGTGGCTCTAATAGATATGAGACTAATGCAGCTGTAGCTGAAAAATTAGTTGAACTTGGAGTAGATCCAAGTAATGCAATGATGGTTGGTGGAGAAGGCTTCTCTGATGCTCTTTCAGTTGCTCCAATAGCTGCAGCTAAAGGACAAATACTTTTATTAGGAATGAATGATGCAAACTACATAAAGCCAGTACTTGACTTTGTTAAGAAAAACAATACAAAAGTTACTGTAGTTGGAACTAGTTATGTTATAAATGATACAATATACAATAGTGTTAACCCTGTAACTAGAGTAAATGGTGGACAAGACCGTTTTGACACTAACTTAAAAGTTTTAGCAGCTTTCAAAGACACTGTTAAAACAGATAAATTATATATTGCAAATGCAAGCGGAAATGGTTATGCAGATGCTTTGGTAGCTTCAGCTTTAGCTGGAAAGACAGCTGCTCCATTGGTATTAGTTGACAGCGAGAATTCTCAAGCTACTTCAAATGCTATTGATTTTATAAAGGCAAATATTTCTGCAACTTCTGATCTTCAAGCTGTAGGCGGCGTTGGTGTGGTTTCCGAAAATCTAATAGGAAAAATAAATGCAGTAGTTCCTGCTAACAATAACAATAATAATAATAATAATAATAACAACAACAATAACAACAATAATACAAACACTGATACTACTACTCCTAAATATACTGTCCTTGATACAAATACTCAGATACCTTTTACTACTATAGTAAAACTATCCCTAGATACAACAACACCTGAAAAATATAACGTAACAGTTAACGGTGTTCAAGCTACACTGAATACTTCTTCAAGCGGTCAAAAAGTATTCATGGCTCAGTTAGACGACACATACACTCAAGACCAACTTAAGATTACTGTAAGTGCAAAATAATAAAATAAAAAGAAT
>NZ_JAEEGC010000029.1 GCF_019207025.1 Clostridium thailandense
GTCGGCCGTGGGTATCTATAAAACATACACACTAATTTTCATCTTATTTTAAGTTTTCTTTAGTAAAAGCTCCCGGAAGTATTTCTGATAAATCTTTTACAATATAATCATCCTCATTTTTAGCAAGAACTATCTTAGCATCCATTTTTCCAAACTCAGCAATTACCTGACGACATATCCCACATGGATAAGTATAGTCATCTAAATCTCCCACTATTGCTATTGCCCTAATCTCTTTTTCACCTTCAGATATGCCTTTAAATATGGCAGTTCTCTCAGCACAATTTGTAGCCCCGAAGGATGCATTTTCTATATTGCATCCACCGTATATATTTCCACTATCAAATAAAATCGCTGCACCTACTTTAAAATTAGAATATTGAGAATATGCTCTTTCTCTATATTTTAAAGCCACCTTTATAAGTTCTTTATAATCCATGATTATCATCTCCTATCGAATAAACTTATATATATTTAGCGGTTACATTACGTAATTATGTAACCGCTTCCACATAATTTTATAAATAGCTTAAGATATTCCTGTTTCTATTTTATAACATCATAAATTAACGGAATAGTTTCTTCGTAGTTATCTGAGATTTTGTAATTATTTAATATATCTTGGGCTGCTTTTTCTATCTTTGATTCATTATTGGCATGAATATAAGCTATAGTATCTCCCTTCTCTATCTTATCTCCTCTTTTCTTGTTAAGTACAATTCCTACTGCCAAATCTACTACATCTTCCTTAGTAGCTCTTCCTGCACCAAGCTCCATAGCTATTAGCCCTATATTTTCTGAATTAATCTTAGATACATATCCTTCTGTATCGCTTTTAACCTCATAAACATACTTAGCTTTTGGCAGAAGTTCACTGTTATCTATTTGCTCTACACTGCCTCCCTGAGCTCCAATAAATTCTTTTAATTTTGATAATGCTGAGCCATTACTTATTGTCTTTAAAAGCATCTCTCTAGCTTCTTCAACTGTCTTAGCTTTCTTAGCAAGAACTACCATGTTACTTCCGAGTGTTAGACAAAGTTCTAGTAAATCTTTGGGTCCGTTACCTTTTAATGTATTTAATGCTTCTTTTACTTCAAGAGCATTTCCTACAGCTAATCCTAAAGGTTGATCCATATCTGAAATTACCGCAACAGTATTTCTACCTACATTCTTTCCTATGCTTACCATTGCTTCAGCTAGTTTCTTAGCATCTTCATAGGATTTCATAAATGCTCCGTCTCCTACTTTAACATCTAATACTATACAGTCTGCTCCTGCAGCTATCTTTTTACTCATTATGCTTGCAGATATCAATGATATGTTATCTACAGTCGCTGTTACATCTCTAAGAGCATATAGTTTCTTATCTGCTGGTGCTAAATCAGCAGTCTGACCCATTATAGCTATTTTTTTAGTATTGACATTATTTACAAACTGCTCTTCTGTTATCTCAACTGAAAAGCCTTCAAAAGATTCTAGTTTATCTATTGTTCCTCCAGTGTGTCCTAATCCTCTTCCTGACATCTTTGCAACTGGTATTCCTAATGCAGCAACCATTGGAGTAAGTACTAAAGTAGTAGTATCACCGACTCCTCCAGTACTGTGTTTATCAACTTTTATTCCTTCTATTTTAGATAGATCTAATATATCTCCTGATCTAACCATAGCCATAGTTAAATCGGATGTCTCTCTCATATTCATTTTTTGAAAATATATTGCCATTAGTAGAGCTGATACTTGATAGTCTGGTATGTTTCCTTTGGTATAGTTATCTACAAAATAATTTATTTCTTCTGTAGTAAGCTCATTACCATTTCTCTTTTTTAGTATTAAATCATACATTCTCATAATTAAGCACCTCCCTATATAAATTAACCTTGCCAATTAGGATTAGTTCAACATTTTTTCATTTAAAAAATACTTATTTATTCTTAATTTTACTTTTTTCTGATCCTTTCAAAATGATAGTTGGAGAAATTCTAATTCTCTTAACTTCATTTTTTTCTTTACCTTCAATTTTTTCATTAAGCATATTCATTGCAGTTCTTCCCAAGTCTATAGGTGAATCTTCTACATAGGTAATATTTATGCCAACCATATCAAGAACCTCTAACTTATTAAAGCCTACTATCGCTAAGTCGTCTGGAATTTTCTTATTTTCTTCCATTACAGCCTTAATAGACCCCATAGTCATCATGTTACTACATATGACTACAGCCGTTGGTCCATCCTCCATTGACAATATCTTTTTCGTTAACTCATAACCAGTTTCTAACTTATAGTCGCCTTTAAATATAAAATTTTCTTCTACGCATAAATTATTTAATGTTAAAGCTTTTTTATAGCCTATTAATTCATGTACTGCTCTTTCTGAGCTTAAAAGGCCTGTTATTATTGATATCTTCTTATGTCCCTCTCTTATTAGAAGACTAGTCGCATCAAAACCACCTTTTATATTATCAACAAAAACTCCATTAAAAGTTGAATGTTTTATGTCTGTTGCAACCAATACTATTGGTATGCTTAAATTTTCAATAGTATTAAAATATACGCTATTGAATTCATCTCCACCAAAAATCGGCGTCATTATAACCCCCATCAATCTTTGTTCTTTAATAACATTAAGGGCCCTTAGTTCTTTCTCTAACTTGTCATCTGTATTAAATAATACAATATTTAAATTATGCCTTTCAGCTATCTCACTTATTCCCTTAATAATTTCTCCAAAATAAGAATTCGTAATATCTGGAACGATTACACCTATTATATTAATTTCATTTTTAGATAATCCTCTAGCAATAGCACTAGGTGTATAGTTCAAATCTTTTATGGCTTTCAATATTCTATTTTTTGTCTCTTCTTTTACATATCCTGAACTATTTAATACTCTTGAAACTGTTGCTAAAGATACTCCTGCTTTCTTAGCAATATCACTTATTGTGGCTCCCATGACATAGCCTCCCTTATATAAAGCAATCCCCATTCTGCAGGTTATTATACCACAAAGTTACATCTTTTATTATGCAACTTAACATAACTCTCTTACATAATCTTCTTCTGAATAATAATTCAGATGGAGCATAGATACACTCCATCTGATTTAAACTTCATTATTTTTTATTTTTAAATTTGAGGAACTGTGAACTTACCTACAGCATCTCTTGTTTCAGGAACTGTAAGTTTTCCACTCTTTATAGCTTCCATATATTTATTAACTAAATCTAAAACATCCTTTGGAGTATTTTTGTCTGAGGAAGGTGCTACACCTACACCATCTTCTTTTATTCCAAGTACTACATGTTTTCCACCTTGGAATTTTCCCTTAACAACATCTTGAACAGCATTATATGTTGCTGTATCAACCTTTTTAACCATACTTGAAAGAATTACACTTGAATATTCTGGAACTGTAATTGCTTGATCCATATCGACTCCAATAGCCCAAACTGTTTTTCCTGAATCCTTAAGTTCTTTAGCTGCTTTAAACATTCCTATACCAACACCACCAGCAGCATGGTATATAACATCACAACCAGCACCATATAATGATTTTGCTAATTCATAGCCTTTATTAGTGTCGTTAAAACTATCCGCATATTTAACCATTGTTCCTGGAGTTTTGCCATCTGCACTTATTAATCCTGTTGCAGCTTCTGGATTTACAGCTTTTACTCCTGCAGCAAAACCTGCTTCAAATTTGTTTATTAAAGCTTGATCTTTCCCACCTATGAAACCTACTTTATTAGCTTTAGTCATTTTACCAGCTATAACACCCATTAAAAAAGAACCTTCTTGTTCTTTGAATGATATTGATTCAACATTTGGTAAATCAACTGTTGTATCTATTATAGCAAAGTTCTTATCTTTATATTTACCAGCTATGTTTTTCATAGCTTGTTCCATTTGGAAGCCAACTCCAAAGACTAAGTTGTCTCCATTATTAACCAAAGCATCTAGATTTGATTCATAATCTTCCTTTTTAGCAGATTCAACTGCTTTATAGTCAACTCCAAAGTCCTTTACAGCTTTCTTTATTCCAGTATCTGCTGCCTGATTAAATGATTTATCATTTAATCCACCTTCATCTGTTGAAAGACCAATTTTTACGCTTTTTCCAGTTTGTCCACTTTGTTGTTGTGTTGTTGAATCTTTACTTCCACAACCTGTAAATACACCAGTAACAATAGCTACTGCTGCTAGAATAGTTATAATCTTTTTTTTCAATTCGTACACCTCCGAATATGTTATCGCTTACACATTAATAATAATGCCAATTTATGCATAAGTCAATCCCCTTTTTAGTGGTTTCAAAAAATTTTTTTTTATTTTTTTACATGATCATTTCACATAGTTTTCATATATTTAAGATTATTTATCATTTGTAAATATTTACATAAAGTATATAAACTACAATAAAGACATTTGCCCATATTTTAAAATACAGCTAAATGTCTTTATAAATATATTCCTAGATATCATATTTATTACTTTTAAATTTTTTAACTTTAAATCTATATTTTTTTAGTGTTTTTTTGTTTTATTTTCATACATTATTTTGTCTGCACCTTTAATAATTTCATCTATATTAGTTATAGTTGTGTATTCATTGATTTCTTTAATACCATGACTAAAGGAAATTTTATATGGTTTTAAGTTCATTTCATTAAAGTCTTGTACTTTTTTAAAAACCTCATGCATGATTCTCTGTGCTTCATTATACCTATACTTAGGAAATATAATTATAAACTCATCGCCACCCATGCGGCTTATTATATCATCCTTTCTTATAGAAATTCTTATAATTTCTACTAAATCTTTTATAAGATTATCACCTTCAACATGTCCATATATATCGTTAATACTTCTTAATTGATCGATGTCTATAAGACATATAGAAAAATAGTTATCTCCTCTTATACAATTGTTTATTTGCTCTTCAAGCACCATAAAACCTGTTCTACGATTTGAAACACCTGTCATAGGATCTGTATATGCATAATATTTAAGTTTTTCCTCAAATTTTTTTCTTTCTTCAATTTCTTTACGCAGCTCCTCCTGTATCTGCTGGAGATATACCTGCTGTCCATCACTAATTTTCGTAAGCTTCATCATAGATCTTAATGTTTTTTCATAACTTGATATAAGCTTATCAAAATATTCTATTAGAACATTTCCCACATCTTGTGATTCTTTACATCTTTGTTTTGCATTATTGAGTTCTTCCATTTCTTCTTTAAAAAGATTTTCTAAGTCGCTAAGCATGATTTTCTTCTCCCTTAACTCTAAATTTCTTCTATAAGATTGAATTCAATACTCTCTTCTAAATCCTCTTTAAACTCATTACCGCATTCTAAAATATTTCTGTTATTTTTTTTATAGTGCCAATTGATTACAATTTTTTTGCCACTTTGTGCAGCTTGCTCAAATTTATATATAATATCCATAAGACATTTTATACTACTTGTATTTAAATATATTAAACTAATGCACAATTGTATTTCCTTGTCGGTAACCTTAATATAATCATCAATCCAATCAAAGAGAGGCTCATAGAATTTGAATGCATTTTCTGGATAGGATTGACCACTTATTTTTAAAACCCCTGTTTCTGGATTAAATTCCACCTCTGGTGACGATTTTGTCTTTTCTAAATATAGTGTTTCCATTTTAACTCTCCTTTTTATATATTAACTTTTAAGATAAAGAAAGAATACTTCTCATCTCTTTCCATAAATAAATATTTCAAAGGTTTACTAGCCTTCCTCGCCATATTTATTAGCCCAAGACCTGCTCCTAAATCATTGTTTTTGCCGAACTTAAGCTTTTCTTTATAATATGCTTTTAATTGTTCCTTATTTAGAGAATTTATATAATTCAATTTTTCTTTTAAACCTTTAACATCAACATTATTTATAATATTTTCTGAACAAATATAATAATCATCTTGTTCCTTACCTATAACTATTATACTTTCAAACGCAAGTTTTAAAAATTCCTTCTCGTTATCAATGCTAATTTTTTTATAAAAATAGTTTTTTATATTTTGCGATTGCTCTATATATATAGACAGAACTTCATAGCCTTTCATTTCACAGTTATCTTGTTCTATATAATTTTTTATACTTTCTCCGATTTCTTCTATTATTTCTTGAGTAAAAGATCCATTAAAACTTATAATAATACCATTTTTATTCATCTTTTTTACAATAGAATGTAATTCCTCAGTGATCATAATTATCAACTCCTGTAATGAGATAAAATGTTAATCTGGTTTTATTCCAATTAATGTTATATCATCTCTTTGTTCTTCATTTCCCATGTATTCATCAATACTGTTCCATATTTTTTGTTTTTGTTTTTCAAAAGGTAATCTATTAACATTTTCTAGAACCTTTATAAAATTATCTATACCATATGGATATATGTTTTCCTCTCCGTTTTGATCTATTAAACCATCTGTAGTCATATAAAAAACATCACCTGGCAGATAATCGATTACTATATCTGTAAACTCTTTAGGTTTTTTATGTATCTTCCTCTCCATACCATAGCCAATGCTTCTATTTATTCCTCTTATCTCTTTCAATTCACCCTTAGAATAATAGAAAAGTGAAATATGTGCTCCTGAATATATAAGCTTTTTTAGTTTTTTATCCACAATACAAATTCCTATATCAAGCCCTGCATGAAAATGCTCAATATTGTTAAATTTGTAAAATGTGTCCCTAAATATGGTATTGAGTTTATTTAGTACTTCAGATGCACTTTGTGTTTCGCCTTCCTTAAGAATTTGATTTAAAATTTGATTTACAGCTATTGTCACAAAAGCCCCAGACACTCCATGTCCTGTACAATCTATTATAGCTGTACAAAATCCATTTTTTTGAGGAATAAACCAATAAATATCACCACCTACAATATCCCTAGGCTTCCATATTATAAATGCATCCTTAGCATATTTTTTTATAAATGATAGATCTGGCAAAAGAGAATTTTGTATTACGCTTGCATAGTTTATATTTTCTATAATAAGGTCATTTTTCTTTTTTATTTCGTCTTCAGATTTTTTTCTCTCTTCTTCAAATAATTTGGCATTTTCAGATGCTATAGATATCTGTATTGCCAAAGTATAAAAAAAATCCATCTTACTTTTTGTAAAATATTCTTTAGAATGGTGCTCAGCAACTATCACCCCAATTCTATTTTTATTTTTAAAATCGTCTAGAGGTACTAAAAGTATTGATTTAACATTTTTTCCTCTTATAAATTTATATTCATCATTATCTAAGTTAAATAAACTAGGATTTTTAATTCTCATAAAATATTGTGGAAGATCAGTAGAGTCTTCTGTACCAAATACATTTTCATTATAAATGCTTCTTGAATAACATTTGAAACCAACATTTTGTCTTATCCATATAGTACAGGTATCAAGACCCATCACGCCCATGAGCATGTCAGTAATAATCTCCATCAGTCCAACAAAGGAACTTAAATTTGAAGAAACCTTAATTACCTCTCCTAATACCCAATTCATAGCTTTTTGCTCATGCAGATTTCTATTTAAAATTTCTAAAACCTCTTTATTTAACTCCATATTATCTGTAACACTTTGTTCATATATATCATTATCAACATTCATAGTATTAAATATGAGCCTATGTTTTAGAAGCTCAAAACCTCCTTTATCCTACACTAAGTATAATGTACTATATTTTCATTATTTTCTTCAATACTTTCTTTAATAATTTCCTCAGTCTTAGCTTCATTCAATTTATTCGACTCAGATTCTATTATTTACTTATATCAATTTTTATAAATTAAATATAAATACTTGTACACTCAAAATTCTAAGATATAATATGGTAATTGTCATTTTTAGAAAGAAAAGCAGCAGGAAAAATATTTAATTTTAACTTGCTACTTTCAATATCAATCTATCCCTTTAGTCTTTCTTTGACACCATACCCAATATCCTTTACTTCTGGTAAACTTCCTTTAAATTGTGATGTAATTTCTTCACTTAATTTGTATTCGATTCCTTCTTTATCTTTTAGGCTTTCCTTGAAGGCATATTGAACTATAAGCTTTCCATTATCATAACACAACATTATACCAATGGTTGGATCATCTTCCTTAGATTTTAATTTACAATCTACTATAGAAAGATAAAAACCTAATGCTCCTAAATACTCTGGTCTAAACTCACCTATTTTTAATTTTACTGCTACATAACATCTAAGCTTCAAATGATAAAATAATATATCTATATAATAATCTTCATTTTCAACTTTTATATGATACTTGTCCCCTATAAAAGCAAATCCCAAATCACTTTCAATAAGAAAATCTAAAACCTTTTCCTTAATTTGTTTCTCTAAGTCCCTTTCACTGCCTTCTTCCGAAAAGTTTAAAAAATCAAATAAATATCCATCTTTTAACAGCTCATTATCTAAAGCCTTTTCATCTGTTAACTCAGTTATTTCAGCATCTTCTTCTACTTTTTTTGAATTATTGTAATCATTCTTATCTTCTATTTCCTTGTTAAAAAGATTTCCCTCGGTATCATTTCTATATACATCCTCGCAAATTCCATATTCAGTCTCAATCTCTCTTATTACTCTATCCTTACTCCAATTATTCTCTATGATCTTTTTAATATATTTTATTCTAATATCTATATCTTCTATTTTATTAATTAGTATTATATGATGAGACCAACTTATTCTTGAAGCAAAATTTTTAATAAACTCTTTATCTTTGTATTCCTCGGCAAATTTACACATATACTTTAGATTTTTTTGGTAAAACCCTTGAATATCAGGAAAATTTTTCTTTAGATCCTGTGAAATAATCTCTAATGTATAATCCAAAACCTCATCTGTATCTATTTTTAATATAAGATTTCCCAATTCCCAATAGAGTACAATTAATTCCCTGTTTACACTAATTATAGCCTTTTTTTGAGAATTAACTACTTTTTCTCTTATTTTATCTATCATTGCACTCCCCCCTTTTATCGCATATTATATATGAAAATTTATTATTCTTATGTTTCCTTATAATTATAATACTAATTATACAGAAATTTTAACTATATATCAAAATCCTTTTGGATATCAATTATTCTCCATTTATTATTTTCTTTACTTACTATTAAAGTGGCATGCCATATGTATGTATCTTGGGCTGATGTTACTGCCTTAAATGATATATTGTATTTCCATGTAGATTCGTTAGCTTTTTCCCTCGTTATGTTATAACTTTCCAACCAAGGGCTCGAAAATCCAGTTACCCAACTTTCCCTTTTATCCATTGTTTCCTTAAATTTTTCTTTTAAGGGTTTACTAAGAGCTGCATATTGAACTGCTCCATTTCTTGTTTTAACTCCTTTTGCCCAAAGTTGTGCCACATCTTCAGGAATTTGTGGATTATAGTCTTCTACAAATTCCTGAAACAGCGTTATTCTTTCCTCTAATGCCTTTTTTTCTGTACTATACAATTGTACACTATTTTCCTTTTTATCAAAAGACACATTAAATCCAAAATCTCTTTTTAATGCATCTTCAGATACATATACTTTGTTATCTTTTATTATATATTCTTCCGAACTATTTTCAAATACTTTACCTTCACTACTCACATTAAGAGGATTTTTAGCCGATACAAAACCTGCAGTAAATGATAATATAAAACAAATAAATAATAACATTACTTTTTTCATATAAGCACATCCTTAAAATATTACTCATCTTATCTTTTGGCCAATTATAAAAACGAACTTGAATCTAAGGTATTCTTATGTAACTTAAATTTAAAACTTACTATGTATATATCTCATCTCATATTCTTAATTTTAATTATTTATTTAAAAAAAGAGCATTTAATGCTCTTTTAAAATATACTTATATTATTGCTAATTTTCAAAATTATATAATAGTTTTTTCATAAATTATACTAAACAAAAATTCTAATTGCTATTCCAACAATATAAATTCCAAAAATTATAAGAGTTGATTTTTTAATATTCATTTTATAAACAACAGAAATACCTATTGCCACTAAAATCAAGCTCCATATTAAAAAAGGATCAATAGACGAAAATAACTTATAAATAATACTTTTCTCACTTACTGATGAACCTAGAAATACTGTGAGATTAGTTGAGACATTTTTGATATTTTGAGGATCTGTAAATGCCATTACTATAGCTCCTACAACTCCTGCAATTACCATTGGAATATAGGCAAGAATATTTACACAAAATAATTGTTTGAAGCCTCCATCTTCCTGCATAAACATAGTTATAAGCTTAATAACTGCAGTAACTACCAATATTGTTAATACTGGGGTAAGTATAGGTGCTACCATAACGGAAATTGTAACAATAGTTTTTAACATTGGTATTGTATTCTGCGAAAAATTTGGTAATTCTTGAGCCTGTAATATCGAAAAATTTATAAGTTTAGGCAATTCCGATACTGATACGATTAATTGTACTATTATTATAGGTATCAAATATTTAAGTATCTTTTGTTCCTCACTAATTCTTTGCATTGCTTCTCTCGGCTCTACTATAGCTCCAAAGATATTTTTTAACACTCCACTTTTATTTTTTTCTGACATTTTAAATATCCCCCTTAAAATTATATTTTTAATACTTTTACTTCAACTTATTAGCTTTAAAAACCTAACAAATTCAATTATAGAAATTCTTATATATTCTATGGTTTAAAGTATACTTGTATGATTATTACTCATTTAAATTTATAGTGTCTAAAGATATGTTAAACGCCTTTTTCCATGCAGCTATTACCATGACAAATGCCACAATCATGTATATATATACACCATAATTAAAGGTGGTACAAAAGTAATGTACTCCCGCTAAAGCCCCAATTAAAATCATAAGTGGAATCATAATTAATCCTTCTCCCTGCTTAGAAACTCCAAAACTCTCTGAAAAAGGTAATGATTTTTTCATAACTCTAAAACAAATTACTGTGAATAGCATCATATTAAAAAATATGACAATCAAATCTGGAAATATTCTCATTCCAAATATATATATAAATATTGCACATTCAATAATGTATATAGGCATTAAGAGATTAACAATAAATGCTTTCAAGGTTCCCTTAAATATATTAGCTATATTTTTAATAGGCATAGTTTTATAAATCCAAGCCCCTTTGTATCTCCCTGAATATTTCATCATCATAATTACCGTTGGAAGCATTAATGCACAGAAATATATATATAAATAAACTTTGCTTGAAGCAAGTTTTGATAAGCCATCATCCTTTAACACATTGAATATAAATATGAAGGGAAAAATCAACGAGAAACCTAAAGACGGATATACTTTAAGCTTAAATTCCCTTTCATTCTTCATCATATTGGAAGCAAATCTGAAAAATGTTCTTTCTTCTTTGTTAAAACAAATAAATTTGGATATTACATCAGAAATTACTTTATTTCTTTTTTCACTTTTTCCACTATTATTATTTAGTTTTTGTAAGTTTTTTTCAAAGCTTGGTATTAACTTTATATATGCGAATATTGAAACAATAGGTACAACTACCGTTAAAATTGAAAGTAATATAAAAGGTATGCTTTTATTACCTTGCAATATGACTTCAAAAGGCGCTCCAAACCATATAGGAGCTACGAAATACTGCCACCATTTTGGCGTAAATATTACTTTTATATTACTAATTTCAAATACCCTTCCAATTAATTGATACCCTATGCTTATAGCTATGGATAAGACTATTTGAACATAATTTATCATATCTTTTAACTTTTCCCCATCAAAAAATTTTAGTATTACCAAATATAATAAGGCTGTTAATACAACTATAAATAAATCCATAAAAACAATCTCAAATATAAATATAATGAAAAATAAGACTCCATGCCTTATTAATGCTGCCACTAGCGGAATACCCGAAATAGAAATAGTCATAAAGAACATGTAAATTAGTATGTGAATGACTTTAGCTGTACTTAAAGTTTTGTTATCTACTGGCTTTGAAAATAAAATATTCTTATCCCTAATATCTAAAAGTACAGACGAAAAATCTGAAATTAAAGAAGTCATGATCATAAACATCAACATTCCAAAAACAAAGCTCATTTGAAATATAAAGTTTTTTCCCATAACTACAAAAGGAACAATGATTATTCCTATTAATCCATAAATCCATAGAGATTTAAAAAATCCATTCTCATACTTGTCTTCGTTTTTATTTTTTGCTGAACCACCTACAGCAGTAGGTACTCTTCTTCCATCCATAATAAGCTTTACTTGCAGAATTTTTCTCATTATGTGGTAATCTACACCCAATTTTTCAAAGAATCCTCTGAAGTTATCTAGAAATTTCAATACTTTAAAGTCTCTCATAAATTAATACCTCTCTTGAACTATGGATACAAATTCCCTTGCTATTTCCTTATGTTCATTAAACCCTACTAACTGATTAAATATTTTCTCTAATGATCCTTCCTTACACTTATGCATTAATTCTTGAAAGCTTCCATCGACTACTACTTGGCCACCATTTAATAACACTATTCTGTTACTTATCTTTTCAACCACATCCATTATGTGTGATGAATAAAATACTGTTTTCCCTTGTGACGCCAGTTCTGATAATATTTCTTTAACTACCAAAACACTATTTGCATCTAATCCACTTAAGGGTTCATCAAAAAATAGTATGTCTGGATCATGCAATAAACTTGATATTATGAGTACCTTTTGCTTCATACCTTTAGAATAAGATGATATTCTTGAATTATATACTGACTCGATCTGAAATACTTTCATAAGTCTTTCAGCTTTTTTATCGACTTCGTTATAATTTAATCCATACAGTTCTCCTATAAATGTTAGATATTCCCTCGCAGTAAGATTATCATATATTTCAGCTGTTTCAGGTACATACCCTATTCTTTTCTTATAATCTATATTTCCATCAGATATATCCTGCCCAAAAATTTTTACTTCTCCTAAATATCCAGTTACAAGCCCTAACATTATCTTTACTGTAGTACTTTTACCTGCTCCATTGGGTCCTATATAACCTATAATTTGTCCCTTATGTACATCTAAATTTACACCCTTTAATACTTCTTTCTCTCCAAATTTAATTTTCAGATTTCTTATAGTTATCAAAGGTTCTCTTGTATTCTCCATAAAATCACTCCTATTCATGTTAATATTAATAAAAGCGAAATTCATATTAAATTGGCTTGCGAATTAACCTAATACAAATTTCACTTCATAAATACAATGTTATGTGATATATAATACAACATTGTTATAATTAAGGCAAAACTACTATATACTGGATTTTAATAATTTTACCGTATATAAGTCCATGTTATCGTTATCATCTCAGTGTACATTTCCGTTAATGAAGCTATCATTATATAGATAAGCATTCTACATTTAACCTTATGTATTATCATATAGCATTGATACATATAAATATATTTTTTTACATTTTCAATTCATGTATTCCATTAATTTACTTATCAGTACAATTTATTTGCATTTATAGTCTACGTTTGTAAGCTAGGCTTGTCAAGAAAACTTCAGAAATTTATTAAAGGTTATATATCAAGTTTCTTGTTTTATATGAGCTTACGTATTATACTAAAGTATATTACTAATTACCTTTACAAGGAGTGACGACCTGTGGAGAATAAAACAATATCATTAAGAGAAAAAGGAGTAAGGGTTTTACCCTCAAAGAAATTCATGAAAATAACACTAATTCTTATCTTACTTATAATATTGTTAATTGAAGCTTTTTCAGTTTATATAGTATTCAAATTCAGCCATCCCAAATCAATCAACCTTCAGCCCAATTTTAAAGTATATGGAATAAAAGATTTTGAAAAGGTACATTTCAATAGCCAAAAAAATGATATATCTTTATCTGGATATATTATAAAAAATAAAGGTAGTAAAAAAACTATAATAGTATGTCACGGCTATGGTGATTCCAAATTTATGGTTGGTGGAAGAACTCCCTCTGATGTGAAGATAGACAATATTAGACTTGCTAAGTTATTCTTAACTCAAGGATACAATACTCTTCTATTCGATTTTAGGGGACATGGAGATTACGCCGGTAAAAATGGTGTTACCATTGGATATAATGAACAACAAGACCTTTTAGGTGCCATAAATTTTGTAAAATCAAAAGGGATAGGTGATAAAATAGGTCTTATAGGCTTTTCCATGGGGGCAGCTACTTCTTTAAGTGTACTAGATAAGACAAATGATATAAGTTTCGCTATTGCTGATTCACCTTTTAGTGATTTAAAAGATTATTTAAACAGTAATATGAAGGTTTGGACAGGACTTCCTGATTTTCCTTTCGTACCTATGATAATATTAAACTTTAAGCTAATCTATGGAGTAGATTACAGCACCGTAAGTCCTTTGAATAGTGTTAGTAAATCTAATATTCCAATTTTACTGATACACGGAAAAAAGGATACCACAATTCCATATACAGAAAGTGCTAAAATGGGAAAACTATTAAATAATAAAAAAAGTAAATTAGTTCTATTTGATGATTCAACACACGTAGGTTCTTACTCTTTATATGGAGATAAATATGAAGCTGTTTTAAAAGAATTCTTAGCATCTATATAATTAGCAAATTAATTAAGGACTGTTCATGGAAAATCCTTTTGAGCAGTCCTTAAAATTTAAAATTATACGTAACATTTTTACTATTTGTCTACCATTACTGTATTTAGCTGACTATTGTATTCACAATTAAATCCGACTTTGTTTAAAGCTTCAACACTTACATTTTTATTTTTAGAAATATCTTGATTACTGAAGGTATAAACAGTTTTTCCTATAGTAAGCTTTAAATTATTGCTATCATAACTTCCCCCCATGTATAGCGCTATATATTGTGGATTTACATAAGATTCCCCATCTATTATCTCACATTGGTTACTTCCAAAAGCTATAGGAGTACCATAAATTACAAGTCTTGGATCTGCCCCTATTGCAGCTAACTCTTTGTTATTCATATCTACATTGTATGCTGAAGGTAAGATAACTTTTGTGCTATTATTCTTATTACTTTTATCTATATTAAGTGTATCTACTAAAGTCCCATCTTGTTTATATGCTTTTATACTAAGAACATTTCCTTGCACATCTGCTACTTCATAGCAAGGCATATCCTGTGGATCAAAGAAAAATGCATCCCATACTTTTGAGCTTAGATCACCATAATATTTTGCTCCACTTCTTCCTGTTACATAGTAAACTGTTCCATCTGAATACTCTGAGTAATACTTGCCATCCTTAATTGGAAATGTTCTTGATACTCCATGATCATGTCCATTTAAAACTACATCAACATGATGTTTTTCTATCACTGGTGAAAATATGTTTTTTAATGCTACATTAGCTCTTGAAGCCTTATTATAGTAAGGTGTTTTGTGAAACATTACAATTGTCCATTTTTGTTTATTGACTGATAAATCATTATCTAACCATTGGGCCTGTTTCTTCAAAAATTCATCATTATTTGGTGCCTCTTCATCTTCTTGACTATCTAACACCACAAAATGTACATTACCATAATCATAAGAATAAACTTGTCCTTTTAATCCATCAGGTCCATTCATTGGGACCTTGAACTGATTTACAAAATATTTAGGATTAGTAGAATCCCATCCCAAAGCATTATAAGTTTCATGATTGCCTTGGACAGGCATTTCAGGAATTTTATCTATGACCCCTTTTGCTGCATCAAACCAATTATTCCAATGTCTATAATCTTGTCCCTTTTCAACTAAATCTCCTAGGTTAACCAAAAAATCAGCATCCTTATTTTTCAAAAATGCGTTTTGCACTGTTTTATTCCAAGGTGCATAATTAGGTACATCAGCATTTCCACTTTGAGAATCTCCAAATATCAAAAATTTTGTTTCTAGATATCCATTTTCTTCTGTCTTAAAGGTATTTATACTACTCCAGTTGGTTCCATCGCCTACTCTATAATTATAGACAGTACCTGGTTGAAGATTTTCTATTGTAGCTGAAAATATATTCATATTTCCTATATTTATGTCAGTACTTGCAGTTGAAAAACTTTCTTTTCCCGCTGTAACTTTTTTTATCTCTCTTGTTTTTGTATTAGTATACTCAATTAATCCTTTATCTATATTGCTGCTAGTTCTCCAAGTAATTGTTTGAGTGGTTTTTGGATCTTTTGTCCATGTTAAAGTAATATGATCTGGTGTGCTACTGGAATTTAAATTAGAATCAATACTTGTACCATCATAAGCAGCATATACCTTACTACTTATTGGCATACTCATAATAGAAGTTATCATAATTCCAGTTATTATTGCTATGATACGGTTTGTTTTCATATCTTTCACCTCTTACATTTATTTTCCAAATTCATCTTCATTATACAGAGGTAAAATTAAAATTATATTATCTTAAGTTAAAATTAAGAAAACTTAATGTTAAAAATTTCAAGAATTAAAATCCACCTGCATCTCCTCCTCCAGCACAACCTCCACCATCTCCTGATGAAAAGCCACCACCACCGTCATTGGCATTACTATGATTATATAAACTATTCTGAATTGTATTATCGCTGCTATCCATATCAAGACAAAAATACCAGTACAAACATGAAGCATAATAATCATCTTCGCTATTACTCTTAGTATCAATATTAATATTAAGTTTTTCAAAAACCTCATTGTTAATCCCTAGTGCTATAGCATAGACCAAATACTTGTCTATGTTATCAATAGATTTCAATTCTTCATACTTGACAAAAGATTCATTTTCTAAATGAACCTTAAAGTTCTTCCACATTCTAAATTGACTCTCTCCATATTGAGTTTTTCTACGATATAAGGAAAAACTATAAATCAATATAAATCCCCCTGTTATCATGGCTACTAAAGAAGCTGCAATTGAATATGATAGAAAAATGATCATAAGTAATATTTCTATAAAAGATATGCTTATAAAACTACGTGCTAACTTTATTCTATTTTTATCATAATACCCTTTTTTATTAAATTCTTCTTTAACTTTCATCTTCCAATTGTAGAAGTAGTCAAAGAACTTATATCTGCTTTCTTTACTGTATTCTTCAATATCTTTTAAGTTAACTTTTATACCATCGCCTATGTAATCTATAAACCATTTTATTACATACTTTTCATGTGACAGTAGATATTCATCTGCATTTTTCTTTTTTACTATCATATAATCATCATTATCTATTTTCTTTATGTTTAGATATTCTTTTCTTACTAAATCTAATATAGTAGCTATTACACTTCTTTCCGTTATACTATTTTTATATAGCTTACCTGCTATTGCTGGAGTACAGTCATCTGGAAAATCATTGTATCCTAAATTTTCCAGATTAATTCTTGTTGATTTAAAAATGAAAAAACCTAAAAATAAATTTACAACAAAAATTATAATTCCAATAATGTTTCCTGCATAATTCATATTTTCTCTATGTCTTTTCGCATCATCAATTGATTTTTGATAAGCGCTTTCTTCTTCCTGTATTTTCTTTAACATATCTTCTTTAACTACATTCTCAGATAAATCTATTGACTCTTTAGGAAAGAAAAATTTTACTTCTATAGGCGTTTCTGTTTTCACCATTTCTCCATTTATACTAAATGTATTATCACCTATAACTTTGGCCTCCATATTTTTCGGGTATTCTACTGGTAAAATCCTTAAGTCACTGGCCGAGGTTGCTTCCTCCATAGTCAATTTTATATTAAATCTATCAATAGTAGTCTTACTTTTATCTCCCCAAAACTTATAGTGAAGCTCACCTATATCATTATACTTTACCGCTACATTGTTAAGCTTATATATTAGCTTAAAACTTTTATTTGTATTTTTAGATGGAGAGTATATTTTTATGTTATATATATCCCCCGTTTTTAGTATTTGATATACCCCATCTTGTCCATTTTGAGCACTTTCTACTTTCTCAAATTTTCTTTCTCCTGCTGCTCCGAGTTCACTTACCTCTATATTTTCAACTCCACTAGAGAACTTTGTATTTATCTCTCTATATACACCGTTAAAATCTCCATCCATTTTGAAATCAATGGTCTCTTCTATATATAAAGCTCCATCCTTTAATAGTTTTGAGTCTACATCCAAACTACTTATCCTTATTTCTTTTGCACACACTTTGAAGCTTAAAAGTATAGACAGTAAAAATACAAATATCAGTGGAAAATAGATTTTTTTTCTATTCATAAACTTTTTCTCCTTTAACGTTATTATACAGCAAACTATTATAAACATTTTTACTTACATTATACTTTAAATCCATATATATTAAAATACACTAACAATATACATCACAACTCATATACTATTAACATAAAGAGGAGGTTTATATACTATGCAGCCTTTAAATAATTGGTCTTTAGATATTTTATATGATAAATCAACTGAAATACTTAATTATGTAAAAAAGTATCACCATATAAACTTTGTTGTTTTAGGAGACAGTCATTTAATATGTAATAAGATTGAAGATAACAAATATGTTTTAGATTCTAATGGTAAACAATATAAAAAAATACTAAATCATATTTTAAAAAATAAGAAGATTAATCCTATGTTTATTATACACGGTGGTGATACTGTAAATGCTGGAGATAATGTTAACAGTTTTGCCGCTTTTGTAGAAATAACGAAAAATATACTAAGCAATGCCAAGCTTCCTATTTTTAGTTCCATAGGTAATCACGACTATGATAGACATAATGTCAGCAGTACAAATTTCCAATCATATATAGGCCCGAAAAGAGGTATTATTAATATTCCTGGAACACATTTGAAATATATATATTTAAATACTCATTACTCAGATGCACCATTAAACAACTATAAATCAAAATTTGGTGAAAAGGATATCAATCTTTTATTAAATGAAAGTAAAATAATAAATAATAAGTACCATTATATAATTGATTTTCACGCCCCTTTAAGCAGTTCATCTTCTATTCTAAAGTTTAATGATCATGAATTGTCATCTCTAGAGACAAGTAAATTTTTAAACAGCATTAAAGGATTAAATATCTTAGGCATATTTTGCCATCACAAACATATATCTTATAAAACAAAAATAAATGTGAATACTTCAAATAAATCAATTCGTTATATATTAAGTGGCTGTGGTGGAAATCATAATAATAATGAGAACTTTAGTTATTATTATGTAACTATAAATACAAAGAATTACAAAATAGTATATTGTAAAAAATATCTTGTACTATAATTTTTAAAATTTGCAAGACTTATAATACACTAAGAAAAGAAGGCCTTTTTAGTTAAACTAGAATAATATTATAGGGTTCCATTACTGTGGAACCCTATAATATTATTCTTTCATAACCAATGAGCCTTCAACTAAATATTCGAATATATCATCTACTTTTATATTGCCAATAGCATAATTAGCAAGGTAAGGATTTATTGGAATATGACTTAATCCTGTCCAATAATTTTTCCATAACAATTCTTTAGTTTCTTCATCTAAGCTAGAATATATATTCATAGACCTCGTTAATGATACAATTTCCATATTAACTTTTATCACTCTTGTCAATCTATCACTCAATAATCTAAATCTTCTTACACTTTTCAAATCCCAGTTATGTTTCTTAGAAACCTTAACACAGGTATCATAGTCTCCAAAAGCATATACCGCAGATAACCTTGAAGGATACAGCGGATAAAATTTTTCTCTTATTCTCTCTGCATCATATTCAATGCCAAACTCACTAACTACAGCCATATAATAAGGAGAAAAAACCTTCATATCTTGACTGCATTCTTTATAGGGTAAATATCTAACCTTTCCTTTTATATACTTTTCCAAAAAAGATTTACTATGTCTACACATAGTATATGCCGATGAAGAAAATGTTTTTGTAGTCCTCATAACCCTTGCAGTTATAGGATTGTCTGTATCTACAAATATATAAAAATCTTGTGGAATACTTTCTCGGGCATTAAGAAGCATATTTTATCCCTCTTTTCATTCATTAAAACAAACTATAATTACCTATTTTAAAATTACTTCACATAATATTGAAACATAGAAAATTTTATGTATTATGCCCACATTAGTATCATATTTAAATGCTAAGCTTATTGTTCCAAAATATTACTTGTTTTTATATAAATAATTAGCACTAAATTAAATGATATAAAAAATTAATAATTAAATTATTTAAAATAACTAATAATTGTTTAAATTAAGCAGATAATAACGTTGATATTAAAAAATGTCACTTAATCAAAACTACTTTAAGCAAAGGATGGTGAGAGTCCTGCTACACTAGCAGGTAAGCTATGAGTGAACATAAATTAGATGATACAAAACTGAAAAAACTTGAAGACTATATAGACGGCCTTGAAGATAAAGAAGGCGCTCTCATAAACGTACTTCATGAAGCTCAAGATTTATTTGGATATCTCCCTGAAGAACTTCAGCTCTTCATATCGAGAAAACTTGGTCTTACTGCTGCAAAAGTATTTGGTGTTGCTACATTTTACTCCTTTTTTACAATGGAACCACGTGGTAAACATGTTATCAGTGTTTGTATGGGGACTGCTTGTTTTGTAAAAGGTGCTGAAAAAGTTCTAAATGAATTTAAGGCACAGCTTAATATCAAAGATAACAATACATCTGAGGATGGACTTTTCACAATCGATACCCTAAGATGTGTAGGTGCCTGTGGTCTTGCACCTGTTGTGACTGTAGATGGTAAAGTTTATGGAAGAGTTAAGGTAGAAGATGTTGAGGGAATTATAAAAGAATTCATGTAACACTAAAATACTACAATTTAAAGTTATAAATACGGAGGGATATATATGACTAAAATAAAATCTCTTGAGGAATTAAGAGCTTTAAAACAGCAATATAAAGATTTAGTAAAAAATCGTTTTACAGATACCGAAGCAAACTCTACTTGTTCTTCTAATTGTGGTTTACAATTATCACCTCTGGAAAACAAAGACCATAAAATTGATATCTTAGTATGCGGAGGAACCGGATGTCATGCATCTGGTGGGATAGATGTAGTTAAAGTTTTTGAAGAAATGGTTGAAAGTCAAGGTTTAAAAAATAAGGTGTCTGTTGTAACAACCGGTTGCTTTGGATTTTGTGAAAAAGGCCCCATTGTGAAAATAATGCCAGATAATGTTTTCTATATCGAGGTTACCTCTGATAAAGCTAAGCAAATTTTTAAAGAACATGTTATTGGTGGAAAAGTGGTGGAAGATTATCTTTATCATGATCCTGAAACTCATAAAAAATTAGTTCTACAAAGCGACATTCCTTTTTATAAAAAACAAATGAGAATAGCTCTTAGAAATTGCGGACTAATTAATCCTGAAGATATCAGAGAATATATAGCTATGGATGGTTATGAAGCTTTAGGAAAATCCCTTAAAGAAATGACTCCAGACACTGTTATTGATGAAATAAAAAGAAGTGGTTTAAGAGGAAGAGGCGGTGGCGGTTTTCCTACTGGTGTTAAGTGGGATATGACAAAAAAATCAGAATCAGATACAAAATATATAATATGCAATGCAGATGAAGGTGATCCTGGTGCCTTCATGGATAGAAGTATATTAGAAGGTGACCCTCACTCAGTCATTGAGGCAATGGCTATAGGCGGATATTGTATTGGTGCAAGTAAAGGCTATGTGTACATAAGAGCTGAATATCCTCTAGCTATTCAAAGACTTAGAATAGCAATTAAGCAAGCTTACGAAATTGGTCTTCTTGGTGATAATATATTAGGTTCCAATTTTTCTTTTAATATTGATTTAAAATATGGAGCTGGAGCTTTTATATGTGGAGAAGAAACAGCTCTTATAAACTCCATTGAAGGTGGAAGAGGAGAACCTACCGTTAAACCACCTTATCCTTCTCAGGTTGGTCTATGGAAAAAACCTACTAATATTAATAATGTTGAAACTTTAGCTAATATATGTCCTATTCTACTTAGAGGAGCAGAATGGTTTAGTTCAATAGGTACTGAAAAAAGCAGAGGAACAAAAGTTTTTGCTCTTGCAGGAAAAGTTAATAACGTAGGATTAGTAGAAGTTCCTATGGGAATAACCTTAAGAGAAATTATTTTTGAACTAGGCGGTGGTATCAAGAATGATAAAAAGTTTAAAGCAGTTCAAACTGGTGGACCTTCTGGCGGATGTATACCTACTGATTACCTAGATACTGCTATAGATTATGAAAGTCTTACTGAAATTGGCTCTATGATGGGTTCAGGTGGAATGATTGTTATGGATGAAGATAACTGTATGGTTAACATAGCAAAATTTTATTTAGAATTTAGTGTAGACGAATCCTGTGGTAGATGTACGGCTTGCAGAATCGGTAATAAGAGGCTTTATGAAATTTTATCAAAGATTACTGATGGTAAAGGAGAAATGAAAGACCTCGAAGATTTGAAAGACCTTGGATATATAGTAAAGGATTCTTCTCTTTGTGGACTTGGGCAAACCTCACCTAATCCCATCATTAGTACTATGAAATTCTTCTGGGATGAGTATGTCGCTCATGTTAAAGATAAATCTTGTCCTGCTGGAGTTTGTACTGAATTATTAAAATATCATATAGATCCTGATAAATGCAAGGGATGTACTATTTGTTCAAAAGCATGTCCTGTAAATGCAATCACAGGTGAATTAAGAAAAGCCCATGCAGTTGACAAAGAAAAATGTATCAAATGTGGTGCTTGTGCTGCAACATGTAAATTTAATGCTATTACAAGAAAATAAGGTAACAAAGTAAAGGAGTAAGAAGCATGAAAACGGTTAATCTCACTATAAATGGTTTCAAAGTATCAGTACCTGAAGGTACATCTATTTTAGATGCTGCTAAATCTGTTAATGTAAATATTCCTACATTATGCTATCTTGATCTCCATGATATAAAGATGGTGAACAGAACAGCTTCCTGCAGAGTTTGTTTAGTCGAAATTGAAGGACGTCGTAACCTTGCACCATCCTGTGCAACGGAAGTTTTTGAGGGAATGGTAGTAAAAACTGATACTCTAAGGGCAATCAAAGCAAGACGTACTATGGTCGAGTTATTATTATCAGATCACCCTACAGATTGTCTTGTATGTGAAAAAAATACACAGTGTCAGCTTCAATCAATTGCTGCAGAGCTAGGAATAAGAAAAATTAGATACAAAGGTGAAATGTCAAACTATAAAAAAGATTCTTCTAGTGGTGCTCTTTATAGAAATCTAGATAAATGCATAATGTGCAGAAGATGCGAAACTATGTGCAATGATGTTCAAACCTGTGGAATATTATCTGCAGTAGACAGAGGTTTTGAAACTGTAGTTTCACCAGCCTTCGGCCGTCCTATGCTAGATACTATGTGTACCTTCTGTGGTCAATGTGTCGCAGTTTGTCCTACAGCAGCACTAACTGAAGTAAGTAATGTTTCTAAGGTCTGGGAAGTTTTAGCTGACCCCGATAAGTATGTTATTGTGCAAACAGCTCCAGCTATAAGAGTAGCCCTTGGTGAAAAATTTGGTATGGAGGCCGGGACTATAGTCACTGGTAAAATGGTTGCAGCTCTTCGCAGATTAGGATTTAGAAGAATCTTTGATACTGATTTTGCTGCAGACGTTACTATAGTTGAGGAGGCTCATGAGTTTATAGATAGACTTCAAAATGGTGGTAGACTTCCTATACTTACAAGCTGCTGTCCTAGCTGGGTTAAGTTTATAGAACATCAATTCCCAGATCAGATGTACCATCAACTTGTAAGTCTCCTCATATAATGTTTGGAACCATTGCTAAAACTTATCTTGCTGAGAAACTTGGTATTGATCCGTCAAAAATTGTGGTGGTATCTGTTATGCCTTGTATAGCAAAAAAATATGAAGTAGTAAGACCAGAGCTTGAACATGAGGGAGAAAAAAATGTAGACTTAGTAATTACTACAAGAGAATTAGCAGACATGATACTAGAAGCAGGCTTAGACTTCAAAAGCCTTCCTGATGAAGATTTTGATGATCCACTTGGTGAATCAACAGGAGCTTCTGTAATATTTGGAACTACTGGTGGAGTTATTGAAGCAACTTTAAGAACCGCATATGAATGGTTAACAAAGAAACCTCTAGACAAAGTAGAATTTCACGAAGTAAGAGGACTTGAAGGTCTTAAAGAAGCTACTGTTAACATTAATGGCAAAGATATAAAGATAGGTGTAGCTCATGGTCTTGGAAATGCAAGGACTCTTCTAAGAGCAATTCAATCAGGAAAATCCGAATACCATGCTATAGAAATAATGGCTTGTCCTGGAGGGTGTATTGATGGCGGAGGCCAACCTTACCATTTGGGAAATATGGATATAGTAAAAAAAAGAATGGAAGCAATATATAAAGAGGATAGGAGTAAAAAGATAAGAAAATCTCACGAAAATCCTGCCGTTATAAAAATGTATAAAGAATATATGGGTGAAATTGGTGGTGATAAAGCTCACGATCTCCTTCATACACATTATACTCCAAGAGAAAAGATATAAAAATTAAACAATCTTTATATATACACTTTATAGTTATAAGTTTAAACCAATCAGTGGCTAAGTCTCAATACCAATAGAGACTTAGCTATAATAAAAAATAGATAAGTTCTATTTTTAAAATTTAATTGAAGAGGTGAATTTAATGAAAAATAAAATTCTTGTTTCAACTTTACTATTCTTATCAATTTTTACAGTTTCCTGTGCGCAAAAACAGCAGTCGGCTCAACAGCCTATTGCTGGAGTAGCATCTTCATATTATAAGGCTGGAAATGTAGAAAAAGTAAAAATCACTACCGATCAAGCAAATATACGAACAGGTTGCTCTAACACTAACCCTGTTGTTCAGACATCTGGAAAAGGTAGTACTTTTGATGTGGTGAGTCAAGTTTCAGATTGGTTTGCAGTAAAACTTCCAAATAATCAAATTGGTTTTGTTTCTAGCAGCCAATGTAAGCCAATAGCCACCGAAAATAAATCACCTCAAGCTACTCCTGATACTACTGGAACATCTTCTCCAGGAGCGACTTCTCAAGGCTCAGCATCAGTACCAGCCCCTGGAGCTTCAACAGCACCTAAGACACCTGCAAGTCAGACAAATTCTGCTACATTAACAGACACTGAACAACAAATGTTGAAGTTAGTAAATGATGCTCGTACTCAGAATGGTTTGACACCACTGAAGGTAGATATGCAATTATGTAATGTTGCTAGAATTAAATCTCAAGATATGATAGACAATAACTACTTTAGTCACAGTTCCCCGAAATATGGAAGTCCATTTGACATGATGAAATCTTTTGGCATAAGCTTTGTTCAAGCAGGTGAAAATATCGCAGGTAACAAAACTGTTCAAAATGCCCAGAATGCGCTAATGAACTCACCTGGACATAGAAAGAACATATTGAGTCCAGATTTTACTCATATAGGCATTGGTATTAGAAGTGGTGGCCCTTATGGAAACATGTTTACACAAGAATTTGTTAGTAAACCACAATAATCAGTATTTATAGTATTTTACTTTTTATTATATTAAAAAGTAACTTCAATAAAAAAGATGATGCTCTGGTTACACAGAACTCATCTTTTTTTTATTTTATATTAGCTCCATTGCAGATTTCTTTAACAATTCTATTTTACCTTCATAATCGACAACTGTATTATCATAAATTTCTTTAACCGTCTTGAAGTAATTTATAAATTCATATTGTTTATTTTTACTTATATTAAATCTTGCTGCAAGCCCCTTCAAGAATTGAATTTCTTTCTCATCATACTCTCCATCACATAGAGCCAATCCAACTAATTCAAAATAAATTATATTTTTAATCTTTTCTTCAGCTTTTTCAAATTCTTTTACAGATGTCTCAAAGTCTATTTTTTTTATATTTTTCTCATCTAACTCAAGCTCCTGTATATAATCATCAATTAAGTCTTTTTCATTTTTGGCAAATACATTATCTACATTAGCTAAAGCCTCAACTAAATTTATAAAAGCATTGGCTTCTTTTTTATTAAGTTCATTTAAAAACATTGTTAAACTCACCCCATCCAATATTATTACCACATTATATAGTACAAATTGCATCAATAAATTACTTGCCCTATTAAATAGGGCATAATTTATTGATTAATACAATATTACAACATTACTGTTTTATTGTTAATAGTATTATTGAATTTATTTATATTTTTGTAATTCAGCATCTAAATCAACTTCTTTTAATTTTTCAAATTCTTTATCTAAAGTATCTTCTTGCCTTAAGTCTTGTAATCCATCTGCAAAAGATTCCTTTTTTTGAATTTTTCTTTCTATATCATCTAAATTTATTTTGTTACTTCCTGCATCTACATTAGCTAAAATCTCATTGACCTTCTTGCTTGCTTCTGCATTATTATATCTAGCAGCAGCTTCATCTCTATAGGATCTAGTTTTCTCAATTTCATTTTGCAAATCTGCTAACTTTTTCTTAATAGCTTCAGCTTTTTTAATTGACTCCTCATAACTTATCTTTAATGATTCATAACTCTTATCAGCTTCAAGCTTTTTAGCCAAAGCTTTTTTGGCTAATTCTTCATTTCCCTTACTCATAGCAAGTCTTACTTTTTCGTCATATTCCTCAGATTCCCTTTTGGCATTATTCATTTTCTTTTCAGTCTCATGTACATTTCCTAAGATTTGTGCAGATGAAAGTTTTGCTTTATTTAAACTTTCATCCATATCTCTTATTTTTTGATCTAAAAGTTCTATTGGATTTTCAACCTCATCTAAAGCGCCATTAACCTTTGCTCTAAAAATATTTGATATTCTTGTAAACATTCCCATAATATATCCTCCCAGAATTTTTTTATTCAATTTATTCGTTTTTAACTATGAACTTATTATATAGTTTTTCATACTGTTTAACAATATTATTCCAAACCGTTTTTGCGTGGTTTTTAACTTTATTCCTCGAAATATCTAGCTCAATCTTCCACTATCTAAATATATCTATTTTGGCTAATAAAATTAACTCTAACAGTAATATTTGTTTTCATGCAAAAGAGCCTGTATCCTTAAATAAATACAGACTCTTAAACTATCTACACTTTCTTTTATGCTTACTAACTTCACTATATAATGATTTATATTACACAAATAACCCCTTCACTTTCAATTAGTTGCTTTATATGCTCCATTTCTCTATTCTCTGGAGCACTTATTTCTGGCATCTTATATTCCAATCCCAATTGGTTATATTTTGCCTGCCCTAACTTATGATAAGGCAAAATATTGATTCTACTTATATTGTTTTTGAAACAAAATCTTGCAGTTTCCAACATGTTCTCCTTATCATCATTAAAACCTGGAATTATTGGAATACGCACAATGACAGGTCTATGCTGTGCTATTATTTTTATATTTTCAAGTATCATCTCATTAGTTACACCTGTAAGTTCTCTATGTTTATTGGGATCCATATGCTTTATATCTATTAAAAATAAATCTGTATAAGCAATAAATTCTTTAACTATTTCCATGCTTGTAAGCATAGCACTTTCAATAGCGGTATTTATATATTCTTCCTTACAAGCTTTTAAAATTTCAATAGCAAATTCGGGTTGATAAGTAGGGTCTCCCCCAGATAAGGTTACGCCTCCTTCTCCCCTATAATAAGGTATGTCCCTCTTTATTGATTTCATTACATCTTTAACTGTAGCAATCTTCCCAACTACAGTTAAAGCCTCATTGTAGCAAGCTTCAACACAGCTTCTCTCTTTACATTCACTGCATTTGCTTTTATCTATACTAATTCCACTATTATTAAAGGCTAATGCTTTACTATTGCAAGCTTTTTCACATTCCAAGCAACCTTTACATTTAGTTAAATAATACCTAATCTCTGTCTCTCTTCTCTGTCCTTCTGGATTTGCACACCACAAACATTTTAAAGGACAACCTTTTAGAAATACAAGAGTTCTAGTCCCAGGGCCATCATGGAAAGAAAGGCTCTGTATATCAAATATAATACCTTCCTTTTTTAAATTAGCCATAAATTCACTCTCCCAAATTTTATAAAATTTAGAATTAAAAATTCTTACTTTAGAAACCAGTAGCTGTATATTCCGTTCTTGCTATTATTTCATCTTGAATTGGTTTTGCAAGCTCTATCCAATAAGCACTGAAGCCAGCTACACGAACTATTAGATCTCGATATTTCTCTGGATGCTGCTGTGCATCTTTTAACATAGCAGAATCAACTATATTAAATTGAATGTGATATCCACCCCTACCAAAATAAGATTTTACTAAATCTATTAATTTACGCGATCCACTTCCACCTTTAACGGCATTCGGATGAATTTTCATATTTAATTGTACACTACGCATTTTAACAGGATCTAATTTAATACCAGACTCAAATAGCGCAATTGGTCCATTGAGATCGGTGCCTGGAGTTGCAGATAATATACCATCAGTTAAGCTAACTCCTGAAACTCTTCCATCTGGAGTAGCTCCACATACACGTCCAAATGGTCCGTGAGCTGATATAGATAATCCCGCTGGAATCCATTGCAATCCTAAATATGTGGTTTCAGATAAGCAAGTGTCATTGTAATGATTCCAGCAGTCTACAAATATACTATCTACATAGTCATCATCATTTCCAAATTTTTCAACATTACAAATATCTCTATGAATTTTTTCATATTTCTTATCAACTCTTCTCTGCTCAAGCATTGAAAAGTTTCCAACCTTATCAGCCTTTTCAAAGCCGAAATTATCCCTCATAGCTTCTCTTAATTGATCAAAAGTATATTTTTTGTCTTCAAACACAAGTTTCTTTATAGCTGCTAATCCATTAGTAATATTAACCATACCTGAGTTTAGTAGAGTTACTGACTTATTATAACGTGCTCCATTCGAATCAAGTGGCTTACCATTTTTAACACAGTCTTTTACAAGTACTGACCCCATTACAAGTGGGTTAATTTCTCGGTGAACTGCCATTACATAATTCCAATAGCGCATATAAACCTTTAAGAATTTTTCTTCTACCTTACACCATGAATTCCATAAATCTTCATAAGTTTTAAATTCTCCAAGAGGTTCTACACATCTAATACCTGTTCTTGGATCTACACCATCATTTAGTACTATTTCAAAACACTTAACTTCGTTAAAAAATCCTGGATGGCATATTCCATGACAAGTTCCCTGCATTTGAACTTCAACACATCCACCTAATGCTACATCTCTAGCATCTTCTATTGTAATTCCCTCTTCTAAATGATTTTGAAGCAAGTGTTGAATAGATGCTTCATTATTAAACCATGCTGGATAACCAGCTCCTGTTTTAGTACATTCAGCAGCCTTCATAAGCAATCTATCACTAGTTCTTGAGTTAACCATAATCCCCAAAGTAGGTTGTATTGTCTGCATGCTAGTACCTGCCTCAAGAATTATTTCTTCTAGTTCATTGTCAGCACATCTTCCATTCTTGTCAACACCACCTACAACCATATGCTGAAACGAATTTCCTGATGCCAAGGCTTCCCAACTTCTAGGAGCTACATATTCTTCACTAGCAAATTTTACTCTTACTAATTCCATTAATTCTACTGCTTCTTCTCTAGTTAAATTTCCTTCTTCTATATCTTTTTTATACAACGGATATAAAAGTTGTCCCCAACGTCCTGGCGAAAGTCCTACAATTGGTCCATCTAAAGCAACAGAAATATGAGCTATCCATGCTGATTGTAAACCTTCATAAAAATTTCTTGCTGGCTTTGCTGGTACCCATTCTAGTGCTTCAGATATTCTTAATAATTCATTTTTTCTTTGTTCATCTTTTTCTTCCTTAGCCATTTCCTTGGCTTTGTCAGCATAGTTTTCAGCCCAATTAATGACACCTTCACAAACTAATATAGTAGCTCTCCAAAAAATTATCTTTTCAGCCACTTCACGAGTTGTTGGAATAGTACTTTTTATTTTTTCTCTGCATTCTTCAATAACAGCTTCTAAACCTCTTTCTACAACAATATCATAAGCCGGAATCCATCTTCCTTCTAGTATAGATACAATACTTGGTGGAAATATAACTGTATTGAACGCATTCTCTAGATCTTTATACTCGGGCATAGTTTCTTCCAAAAATTTTTCTGCCTCATCTTCAATGCATTTACCTTCCCAATATTTACAAGATTCAATTAGTGGTTCTGCATCTTCTTCCTTCATTGCGAAAATGCCCATTTGAATTGTACTGTCATCCTCTTTATGTTCACGACCGCCACCCATTCCAATGTCATAAACATCATCACTTACATGGTCAGCTTTTGAAATCATATGAGAGTAGAATTTTTGACTATATTGTAAATATACTGGTGCTCCTCTCATATATCTAGTTTTTTGCATGGTTATTAATTCATAAGGTTGAATCGCTGGAGTAATATTTTCAATAGCATATTTATAAGCGCGTGCACGGCGAATTAATAATGGTTCACCTTCTGCTCTCTTCCACTCTTCTGTATAAAGAATGCTAAACTGAGGGTCCAACATGCATCTTGCTTCTAAAAGACGATTCCTTATTTTTCTTCCTCTTTCAGTAGTAGGATCTTTAGCTATCTCTCTTGGAACATATCCCTCTTTCTGCTGCTCCTCTTCAGTAAGCGGCCACTTAACAGTTTTAAGATTTTCAAAATCAACCACTTTCTTATTCCCCTTTCGTTTTAAAATTATATTTTAAATTTAAGTATCAGCTCATTAATTCTTTGTGCCAATTCTGTTTGCTGCTGAGCAGTTTCAGATACTTGTCTCATAAAAACAAAAGATGTATTGACATTCTCCACAATTTCACTAGAACTTTTTAAAGATTTTTTAGACATTAGTGTCATTGTCTGCACTGATTCATTTACTTCGTTAACACTTGCTGGCAAATTTTCCGCCATCACAGCTAATTCTTTAGACATGCTACTTACAAAATCAGCATCATTTGAATATTCTTTCCCTACTTCAGCAAAAAAACTAAACTGCTCTGTTACATCCTTGTCCATAAATTTCAATAACTCTTTGCTATTGTCAGATAGGCTTTTAAATGCTTGTTCTACCTTATCAATAGTTTCTTTTACCTTCGAAACAGTTTCTGAAGATTGTTCTGCTAAACTTCTCACCTCATCTGCAACTACTGCCAAACCTTTTCCTGCTTCACCAGCTCTTGATGCTTCTATAGCTGCATTTAAGGCAAGTAAATTTGTTTGCTCTGCTATACTTGAAATTACACCTGCCATACCTTTAACATCTTCTACAACCTTGACTGCTTTAATAGAATCTAATATTTTTTCTTCCTTTTCCAAATATACTTTCCTATTTTCTCTGATGGCATTATCTCATTTATTTTGTATTAGATTTGATCTTTCCTTAATCTTTAAAGCATTGCTATTCCCACTCAATGCATCTTTATAATATTCTAAATCTTTGCCACTTGAAACAGCATCCTTTATGGTACTTCGAACTGTCCCATCGACATATATAACATTACATTCTTTAACCCCCCACTTCTTGGATTCTTCTGTTAGAATTGGTTTTTGAATATTCCAATCTATAGATTGAATTTGAGGCGAGACTGATATGTTCTGGACAATTTGTATATTATTTGATATGTAATTAGAAATTGCGTAGCTCAAATCATCAATTCTACTATTCATTGAGCTTTCTATCGACTTGTTCATAGACTTTTGTGACAGATAATAAGAAGTAGCACTTAATAAACTACAAGTAAATAGTATTATAAGTGAAACTTGTAATACTATTTTTGTTGATACCTTTTTTATCTTCATTACTCCTCCTCCTATTGTTATTTTTATAGCTTAGTTTATAGTTAACATATACTATTTAATAATCTACTCAAAAATACAATTTATGCTCATTAACATATAATTTATTACATATAATATAATCTTTAGCCATATATGTATACCATATGCTTAACAGTTAATTTAATACATATTATTATAATATCATACTTTTTATAAAAATATAGTTTTTTTTCAATTTTCTTTAACTTTACAAAAAAACATTTTAAATTATTCCGAAATATTTACATTAATAAAAAAATATGTTAGTGCCCCATTAAGCATTAACATATTTCTTGCTTCTGGTAAATTATATTACAGTTCCACTAGCACAATTTTCTTTAAAGATATCAAAATATCTTTTTCAACAACAACAAAATCGCCCCCTACTGCAGTTATGATTTTATTATTCATATACCTTAATTCCCCACATCCTTTAGTTTGTATAAAGACTCTTTTCCCTATTATTGAACTGAAATATATTCTAAACTCATCTTCTTCAAATACGTTAGTACTATCAGAAATTTCATCTTCATTATTGAAGTCAATAGAGATTAATTCGCTGCTTTTAATGCCAATTATCTCATTTATTAAAAGCAAAATTGTTGTATCCTCTCTAGTTTTTAATTCAACAATATTGTTTTTAACTCCTAATATCAAAGCATTATCTATTACACCTCTTATTGGATCTGAAATGTAAAAGATAACCTTTTTATTAATTAGTCGTCTTAATATATTCTTAATTCCACATTTACTTCTAGAATCTTTTTTATTCTCTATATATCTAGGACATCTTCTCATATGTGAAAATGATTCTATTTCCTTTTTTACATTCTTTTTATGTTCTTCAATTTCATTTTTCCCTTGTGAATTTTTTTTACGCTCTTCAACCTTATTTTCTTTTTTTACATTCTTTTTAACCCCTTCAACCTCACTTTCTTTTTTTGACTTAACACCTAAATCTTCTTTAATATTTTTCCCTTTCTCCTTTCCCCTGCTTATATGTTCTTTATCTTCTGTTTTCTTTCTTTCAGTTAATTCATTGCCATTAATTAACTGAAGTTCCTTAATAACATCATATATTTCTTTTATTTCTTTTACACTTAATATATCTTTTTCATTATCTATTTTTATTTCATTTTTGTCTCTGATATATCCATTCATATACTTTGGCAGCATATAAAAAAGAAGTTCTACTAGCTTGTCAGTATCATTTCTTGCCATGAATCAAATAATACCTCCATAAATTTCTAATATATAATATGAGTTTTGTTATATATTAGTTACGTAGTTCATAATCGTATACTCTAACTTTCCAACACAATTTCTATATATCTTTAAACTTAGATCTTTTGTACGGAATCCAAGTATTATTTTCCCATATATATAATGAAATATTATCAGAAACTAAAAAAATCAGTATGAGTTACTTTAATAACTCATACTGATTTAATCTAAATTATTTTATATTTACAAAACCCTTTTGTCCTCTTTTAATTTGCTGTCCAGTCTTAACAGATACAGATTCTCCTTCAGCTAAATTTGTAAATATAATTGGAGTAATAATTGATGGAACTTTTCCTTTTATTTCATTTAAGTCAACTTTAAGTAGTTGTTGTCCTGCTTTTACCTTATCACCTTGCTGTACTAAAGCCTCGATTCCTTGGCCTTGAAGGTTTACTGTGTCAATACCAAAATGAACTAAAATCTCACGTCCATTATCTGCAGTTATTCCGATAGCATGTTTTGTTGGAAATAGAGTCGTTATTGTTCCATTAACTGGTGATACAACTTCTCCATTTTCTGGTTCTATTGCAAAACCATCACCCATCATTTTCTGTGAAAAAACTTCATCTGGAACATCTGTTATAGCCACTATTTTGCCATCTATTGGTGCTACAAATGTATCATCATTTGACTTTGTCGCTGAAACTTCTTTAGTAACAGTTGCTTTAGCTGCTACCGGAGTTTTTCCTGACATTATATCTTTTATTTGTGATTTTAATTGATCTGACCTTCCGCCAAATATTGCCTGAACATTGTTTCCAACTTCCATAACACCTGCTGCACCCAATCTCTTAAGTTCTGCTTTATCAACGTTCTTAATATCATTTACACTTACACGAAGTCTAGTTATACATGCATCTAAATTATTTATATTTTCTTTTCCACCAAGAGCTTGAAGTATAGCATATGGAAGTTCTCCAGCTTCAACTGCTTCAGAAGCTTCTTCTACATCATCTTCACGACCTGGAGTCTTAAGATCCCATTTTCTGATTGCAAATCTAAATCCAAAGTAATAGATTACTGCAAATACTAAGCCTACTGGAATTACTAACCACCAGTTTGTTCTGTTTGGTATAACTCCAAATAGAATATAGTCTATTAAACCACCAGAGAATGTCATACCTATTTTAACATTTAATAGTTGCATTGTCATAAATGATAGACCTGCAAATACACAGTGGATTCCGAATAACACTGGTGCAACGAATAAGAATGAGAATTCTATTGGTTCTGTTATACCAGTTAAGAATGAAGTTAATGCTGCTGATGCAAGTATTCCTGCTGCTAGTACTTTTTTACCTGGTTTTGCTTCATGATACATAGCTAATGCTGCTGCTGGTAATCCGAACATCATGAATGGGAATTTACCAGTTGTAAATGTACCTGCTGTAAAATGTGTAGCACCATTACTAAGAACACCAAATTGAGTGAAGTCTTTTAATTGAGCCATGAATATTGTTTGATCTCCTCTTACAACCATACCAGTTGCTTTACTTACATATTCTCCAAATTGATACCAGAATGGATTATAGAATATATGATGTAATCCAAAAGGTATTAAGGATCTTTCAATAACACCAAATACGAATGCTGCTAGCGTAGGATTCGCATCAATCATATTATGTGAAAATGCATTTAATCCATATTGGATTGGTGGCCATACAAATACAAGTATAATTCCTAAAAATATAGATGTAACTGCTGTTACAATTGGAACAAATCTCTTTCCTGCAAAGAATCCTAAATATGAAGGTAATTCTATGTTATAGAACTTTTTATAAAGTTGTGCTGCAACAACACCCATTATAATACCACCAAATACACCTGTTTGTAATGATGGAATACCTAAAACTGATGCATAGGCTGGATTATTAGTAGCTAACACCGCCGAAGTAACTCCTGCTACTATTCCTAAAGTTTTATTCATTATTAAGAAACCAACAATTGCTGCGAGTCCGGCAACACCTTCTCCTCCCGCAAGACCTACTGCAACACCTACTGCAAATAATAATGAAAGATTACCAAATACAATATCTCCTGATTGTTCCATAACCTTAGCAAAGGTTTGGAAAGCATGATTATTTAAAAATGCTGCATGGCTTAAGAAAGCCGGATTTTGAAACATATTACCAAAGGCAAGTAATATACCTGCTGCTGGCAATATCGCAACTGGAAGCATTAATGCTTTACCAATTTGTTGTAATTTACCAAAAACACTACTATTTTTAGACATATGATTATCTCCTTCCAATATTCTTAATGTAATTCACTATTTTTAATTATTAGTATTATGCGCTAAAAACACAAAAGGCATGAGCAAGATAACTAAGAATATATACATCTATTCAACTAGTATAATAGATGTAATACTATTCCACGTAATTATCTTTGCTCATGCCTGATCGAATCAGTAACACGCAAAATTTTTATAAAATTTTACTTACAAGTCGTAAACTTTTACACTGCTTGTCCGCCTTAACGTAAATTCATTATATCAAGGTACTTTTATTTTTTCAATACCTTTTTTAAAATTTTTTTAATTTCTTTATGTCAACTCTTATATTTACCTTCAAATCAAATATTTTAGCTACATAGGTAACCACATCCGAAAGCTGACTTACACCACGGAATATGTTTTCAAGCTTCGGCACGATAAAAACTTTTTGTCAATATAAATAAAAGTACATATACTTGAGCATTAAATGATCTTTAGCAATGGCAAATTTATATTCAAATAAGTTAATGTTAACGATCTATATAGATACCAAAACCAGACATTTAACTTATACGCAGGGATGTGTTTCCAAAAATGAAAACACATATAAAAATTTTTTTA
>NZ_JAEEGC010000003.1 GCF_019207025.1 Clostridium thailandense
GGCCGTAAGTATCTATATTAGTTCCAAAGCCTTCAACGCCAGTTCAAATTTTAATCTGCTGTCACTGTCTTCAAAATCAATACCCGTAATATCTTTTATTTTTTGTATTCTATATATGATGGTATTATAATGCATAAACATTACTTTAGATATTTTTCTCATGTTACCATTGCAATCAAAATAGACCTTTAGTGTTTTAATTAATTCGGTATTATTTAATTTATCATATTCTACAATTGGATTTATTGTATCATTGCAAAATCTTACAAGTTCTCCTTGTATACCATCAAAACATAAAATTGTATATAATCCCAAATCATCATAATGTAAAATATTGTTAATATAAGGCTTGTTAATCTTTTCTACTATGATCTTGGCCTGCTCATAACTTTTATTTAGTCTTGTCATATCTATATAAGGTCGTCCGATTCCTATTTTAAGCTTTTGCTCCTTAAATCTTTTTAATATTTCTGCCTCTATTCTTTTGCAAAAATATATAGCTTTTTTCTTTATTAATTCAGGTTTTTCTGCCGGATCACTTCCATACAATATGACAATACTACTACTTTTATCCACATATAGTATTGCTTCTTTTTGCTCTCTAGCAATCCTATCGATAACAGCTATAGAGTTTGCAATAATATTTTTGTTAAAATTAGATTTATCTTGACCTATATCTTTCTTTTCAAAATATTCTGAGAAGTATATTACTAACACAGTATACTTTAATCCTAATTTAAAATTAAAAGTTTTAGCACTTTCAATAGCTTCATTTTGCCTATTTTCATCATTGCTTAATAAATTATTGAAAAACTCTATTTTATATTTACTCTCCATATTTGATATAGATAATCTTTTTACAAAATTTAATGCTATAATATGTACATAAGACTCTATAAGTAATTTATCATATAGACCTAACTCTTTGTCATCTATCCATATAAAAATATACCCATACTCTACCTTTTCAATGACGATAGGAACATTTATTCTTCTGATACTTTTTCCATTAATATTGTCTATGCTCTCATTATAAGTTCCATCAACTTCATTCTTTAGATTTTTAGATCTGGCAGTTCTTTGTTCACTAATAAACTTATCAATTAATCCTCTATTTACAACCTGATCATAGATATTACTATCTATATCCAAAATAATTTCACAGCTGTCACTTATATTCTCATATATAGCTAATGGATGCCCTATATTTTCATATAATTTCCCAGCGATTTCTTTTAGAGTTCCTCCCTTCACCATTATATCCATTACTTCACTTATGAATTTTTCAATCTTCAGGTGTATACCCATTTGTTCTTCAATAACTAAATTTAGAATAATTGAAATTACATCTGTATGCGAAAGATTAAAGGGAACTTGGACTATAGGAAAGCTTAGCTCCTCAGCTAAATCAATAATACTTTGTGGCAATTCCTTTATATATCTTCCAACTTTGATTCCAAGCCCAGCTACTCCCTTTTCATTCAATTTAGGAATAAGTTCAAGCAGTACACTTATATTGTCTTTTATTGAATAAGCTGTAGTAATTAGAAATTCTCCTTTTTTTACCCATCCTATAATATCTGGAACCTCCATAACATTAACATTTGTAATTCTTCTTGATATCCCTGATCTACCAGCCAAAATTTTAGTGCCTTTAAGCATATTATTTTCTAAAAGCTGTTCTAAAGAAATTCCAAAATAATTATACAAAATACCACTCCTTCAAAACTGAATTTAGATTATTTTCCTCTTATATGTTTACTATTTTTTCTTCTGATATATTACACACTTCTAAGTCTAAATAATAACTATACTGCGGAGATTTTTATCTCCGCAGTATAGTTATAGCTTTTCTTTATCCTTTTCTAGAAAATATGCTAGAACTTCTTCACGTTCCATCTTCTTCTTTTTCAAAGCTTCCTGAGTCCAATTATAAAACCCTTGTCCATTCTTAGCACCTAATTCATTATTTTCAACTTTCGTTTTTATTAGTTTAGAAGGTTCTAGTGAATTACAGAGGTCCTTAGACAGATATGAGGATACAGAATATATTACGTCAAGTCCTGCTAAATCAGCAGTACATATTGGTCCCGTGGCAGGAAGTCTTCTTCCAAATCCAAACTCAATCGCTTTATCAACTTCTTCCGCTTCTGCGTAACCCTGTTCTACTATATATAATGCTTCCCTGAGTAATGCATGTTGAAGACGATTTCCAATGAAGCCTATACATTCTTTTTTCATACTAATAGGTTCTCTACCTATAGACCTAACCCAATCTACAGTTATATCAATTGTCTCCTCTGATGTTTTTTCACCTGGTACTATTTCTATCAGAGGAATTAAATGAGGTGGATTCCAGAAATGTGCAACAACTATTCTCTCAGGGTGAGTTGTATTTTTAGCTATAGTTGTTGGCAGCAGTCCAGAGGTACAAGTAGCCAAAATTACATTTTCAGGACAAAGATCATCTAAAACCTCAAAAATTTTCTGTTTTAATTCTATATTTTCATCTATACATTCAATAACTAAATTTGTATTCTTAACAGCCTCTATAATTGTATGTACTGGCTTTATTCTATTTAGAATATCTTCATTCTCTTTGTCCTTTAACTTGCCTTCATCCCTTAGCGAATTTAAATTTAATTGCATGTTTTTATATCCTTTATCTAAAGTTGCATCAGATTTATCATAGATAATTACATCTTGTTCTGATTTTGCACAAAGTAATGCTATTCCACAGCCTATGGTTCCTATACCAATTACCGATACAGTTCTAATATTCACAGCTATCATCTCCTTCTAATAGATCATTGCTTTCGGTTAAAATAGGAATAACACCATAAAATGGCGTTACTCCAAAATATTTATGACTTATTGTTATTACTAGAAGTATCTTCATCAAATCTTATCTTATATTCTTCATTCATTATTCCACACTTGCCTAAAATATAGAAAATAATTGATAACAGAACTCCAACTACCGCAGCAAAAGCCATTCCTTTCAATTGTACTGTACCTAAATTGATTGAAGCTCCACTTACTCCTACTACAAAAGTAACTGCTCCTAAAACCATATTATAATTCACACTAAAATCAACCTTTTGTTCAACAAACATTCTAATACCTTGAACAGCTATAATTCCATAGAGAAGCATTGTAATTCCTCCCATAACCGGTCCAGGTATAGATTGTATTGCAGCAGCAATTTTACCTATACAGGATAGAACAATAGCAATTATTGCAGCCCCTCTTATTACCCATACAGAATAAACTCTCGTAATAGCCATTACTCCTATATTTTCCCCATAAGTAGTATTTGGCGTAGATCCTGTAAATCCAGAAAGTATATTACTAATACCATCTCCAAGAAGTGAACGGTAAAGGCCTGGATCTTCTAATAAATTCGATTCAGTTATTTTTCCTGTAACAATTAAATGACTTATATGCTCGGCAAGAACAACCAAGCAGGCCGGTGCAATGATGACAATTGCACTCCAATCAAAAGCAGGTGCAGAAAAAGTTGGTATAGAAAACCACTTAGCATTCGCTATTACAGAAGTGTCTACCATCCCCATAGAAAAAGCAAGTATATAACCACAAATTACAGCTATCAGTATTGGAATTACCTGAGCAAAACCTCTGAAAAGTACAGAGCCAAATATACCAACAGCTAATGTAAATAAAGCTACTGTGATAACTCGTGGATTTGAAACATAAGGCTCAACAATTTTACCAACTGCTGTTGCTGCAGGTGCGAGTCCTGCTTGTGTTGCTGCAGTTGGAGCAAGTTCAAGTCCTATAATAGCTACAACAGCACCCATAACAGCTGGAGGCATTACAACATCGATCCATCTGATTCCAAATTTTTTCACAACAAATGCCATTACCACAAAAAACAATCCAAAGAAAATAAATCCTGACTGAGCATGACTAACCCCACCAAAAGACCCAATGATTAAAGCAGTAGGTGCAATAAATGCGAAACTTGATCCTAAATACGCCGGAATACCACCTTTGGTTACGTAGGAATAAATCAGAGTTCCAATACCATTCATCAGCAAACAGATTGCAGGATTTATGCCCAAAAGTAATGGTACAAGAATAGTTGCCCCAAACATAGCTGTTAGATGCTGAAAACTAAGCGGAATAGTTTCAACAATTGGTAATTTTTCGTGAATTCCTACGACACGCCTCATTAATTCACTCTCCTCATTTCTTTTTATTTAAATACAGTACAGCAAGGTGGAAAAACTTAACTGCACTGTAATTAATCGAAGGTCAGGCTCCTGTCTATTTATTTAAGGCTCTGTACACTTTATCTGCAGTGAAAGGTGTTTCAAATAATTCAACTCCTGTGGCATCTGCTATTGCATTTCCCATTGCTGAAGTAATTGAAATCATTGGGTGCTCAGCACATCCCCTGGCACCATATGGGCCATCAAGTTGAGGTGTTTCTATACAATGAACTTCTATCACATCTGGCAGATCTTGCATAGTTGGTATTTTATAATCTACAAAGCTCCTTGTCAATAACTTGCCTTCCTCGTTATATTTTAATTCTTCGGAAATAGCCGTTCCTACTCCTTGAACTATTCCACCAATAATTTGCCCCTTGACAATCATTTCATTCATAATTTTACCGAGATCTATAGCAGTTACAATCTTTAATATTTTTGTGTCACCTGTGTTTTTATCAACTTCAACCTCCATGGCATGAGCACCAAAAGTCCAATCTAATGCTGGTCTTCCCTGTCCTGTTTCCTTATCTAAAATTGTTAATCCTTGTGCAATACTCTTACCTCTTCCAATTAACGGACCACCAATTCCATTTCCATTTGGATAGGTATATCCAACTGATATTTGATTATAATATAATTTTTGTTCTGGGAACTGTTTTATATAAACACATTGATCCCCCAATGCTAAATCATGTTTAGCTGCACGAAGCACAATAGCCCCCATTTCAAAAATCTGCTCTTCCATATCGTTGCAGGCTTCAATTACTGCATTGCCAGCAAGTATTGTCATACGGCTTGCAACAGTCTGCCAGTCATAGGTTGCGGCATCAGTATTTGTTTCAAAAACTACATGAACTTTCTCTATAGGTATATGAAGTCTCTCTGCAATAATCTGAGCCATTGCTGTATATGCTCCTTGACCCATATCTATACCTGAAACATTAAATCTTACTGATCCATCTTCATTCATCTGAATAATAGCTGATGTAGCTGCATTACTTGGCATTGCAGGTGCCTTATGTAAGACAGCTATGCCTTTTCCTCTATATTTTCCACTCTTTTTTTCTAATGCTTTTTCCTCTTCAGTTTTAGGCTTTCCCCATCCAATTCCATTTGCAACAGTTTGAAGGCACTTAATAACATTACCTGATTGTTCATAAATTGGCTCACCGGTTATAGTGATAGACCCCGGTTTTAATAGATTTTTTAGCCTAAATTCCAATGAATCCATATCTAATTTCTTTGCTACAAGTTCCATTTGTCTTTCAATAGCCCAGAAAATTTCAGCATGTCCGAATCCTCTATAAGCAGTGCCGAACAAATGATTTGTATAAACAGTTTTAGAGTCAACTTTAACATTATCTATTTCATAAGGACCTACAGCAGAATAGCCTGTTGCTCTTGTAATATTAACACCATAATCAGCATAAGCTCCGGCATCCCAAAGATATTCAATTTCCTCAGCTACGATTTTTCCTGATTTTTTAACTCCAGTTTTTATTTTTGCAGCTAACCCTTGCCTACATGGTAATGTCGATATTTCCTCTTCCCTTGTTGCTACAAGTTTTACTGGTTTTCCCTTTGCTGCCTTTGAGAGAAGTGCAACTAATGGTTCCAAATGGATTCCTGCCTTACCACCAAAGCCACCGCCTATATATGGTATAGTAACATCAATATTTTGAATTGGCACATTTAATGCAATACTAAACAGATTACGTATCGTATAAGGAGATTGAGCACTACTCCAAATTTTTATTTTGTCTCCTATTCCCCATTTTGCAATAACAGCATGAGTTTCCATTGGAACATGAAGTATTTGTGGTACATAAAACTTGTTTTCAATTATCAGATCTGACTCTTCAAAACCTTTATCTATATTTCCTTTTCTTAACTTAAAATGATTTGAAATATTTGTACCTGCCTCTGGAAAGAAGGTATCAGGAATAGTCTTATAATTTCCTAAATCTTCATGAACTAATATCGCATCAGACTTTACAGCCTCCTCAACATCAAGTAATACTGGCAACGGCTCATATTCGACTTCAATAAGTTCAATTGCCATTTCTGCAGTATCTATATCTATTGCAGCAACTGCAGCTACTGCTTCACCAAAATATCTTACTTTATCTACAGCTAAAATAGGTTTATCTACAATATATATTCCAAGTTTCTGATAAGCCTGCTCCCCTGTTAGCACAGCTTTAACCCCTGGTAATTCCTTAGCTTTACTTACATCGATTTTTTTAATTAATGCATGAGCATAAGGGCTGGTTTTAATTCTTGCATATAACATTCCATTAAAAGACATATCTTGAACATACTCAGCTTCTCCTGTAACTTTTTCAACTCCGTCCAGCCTAGGGATACCTTTTCCTATATAATTATAATCCATTATTCTTCACACTCCCTTGAAGCTGCTTCTACTGAATCAATAATTGCTTCATAGCCGGTACATCTACATAGATTTCCCTGCATAGCTTCCTTAATTTCATCTCTATTTGGGTGAGGCTTTTTTATTAGAAGAGCTTTAGCAGACATTATCATCCCGGGAGTACAGAAACCACACTGCAATCCATTATGTTTTATGAATTCTTTTTGAAGTTTTGATAATCTTCCATTTTTCGCTTCACCTTCTATGGTCTGTACATGCCCTTCTGCAGCTTCTAATGCCAATACACAACAGGAATTTACTGCTTTTCCATTTAAAATTACAGTGCAAGCGCCACATTCTCCTGCACCACAGCCTTCCTTTGTTCCCGTTAACCCTAATTTTTCTCTTAAAAACCACAGTAGAGTACTGTTTGGAGGCACTTCCTCAAAAATTTCTTCGCCATTTACAAATAAATGTAGCTTCTCCATCATACTTATTTTCCCCCTCCTAATTGCTTAGCAATTTCGCAAGTAAGATGCCTAGCCATTGCTAATCTATATTCTTTTGTAGCTCTTACATCAGAAATAGGATTAATTTTACTCATGACCTTATCTGCTATTTTTTCTATGTCTCCTTCAATCTTCCTATTTTTATAGTTTTCAAAGTCATCAACTAATATAGGAGTAGGTGCTACTGCTCCTAAGGAAAACTTTAAGCTTCCATCCTCTTTTAAATATCCTGCAACACTTATTTGTGAAAGATCATGTCCTTTTATCCTTGATCTTTTAATAAATATTCCTTGTCCTTTAATTGGTGGATATAAAACTTTAGTTACTATTTCATTTTCCTTTAATACATTTCTCTTGACCCCTGTAAAAAAATCTTTAAGTTCTATTTCCCTGTTACCATCTATAGAAGATACGTAAACCTTTGCCTCAAGCAAAAGTGAAACTGGCAGCATATCTCCTCCCGGTGACGAATTGCATATATTTCCAATTAATGTCGCTCTATTTCTTATTAAAACGTTTGCAAGTGTCTTAGCAGCATCAATTAATATTTGTTGACTAGGTTTTATCTTATCACATTCAATCATATCGTTTAAAGCTACTGCTCCTCCTATAGATAAACCTTCCTTGTCACTATAGGAAATACCCTTTAACTCTTTTATACCTTTAACATCTATAACATATTTACAACGTATAGCATTGCTTTTTAGACCAACTATTACATCTGTTCCTCCTGCTAAAATCTTTGCATCCATTCTATACTTATCGACTAATTTCAATGCTTTTTCTAATGTTTTGGGCTTTAAATACTGGAATTGTTGCAATTAAATTCCCTCCCATATTTAATTTAAGTTTTGTTTAAAAACACCCCTACAATACGGTGTATTTTCGCAATACTAAGCTGTATTATTGGGGTGTTTATGATTTTTATATAAAATATTAAGAATTTGCTTATTTTATTCTAATAAATACAAATTATTTTATTTCTTCGAATATAAATCCATAATGATCACTATTAGTACCTTCCTTAATTACTCCTACATTTGACTTAAGCTTCATGCCTATAGTTGGTTCACTTACTTCGAGTTGGCCACTTACAGTAACTCCATTTTCAAATTTCACGATTCCAAAGTATAAGTATGGTTTCATATATCCTTCTGGAAGATTATATACTTTTGTATAGGTTAAAAGTGTAACTATGCCTTCTAAGACGACTTCTTCGAACTCTCTATTTCCACACTTTTTGCATACAAAATGCTTTGGATGATGAAGTTCGCTGCAGTCTGTGCATTTATAAGCGTACATTTTTTCATCCATAACTAATTCTCCTCCTTTGTAAGTATAGTTGCCACAACATTATTACCAAAACCGCCAAAGTTTACTGCAAGGCCAGCCTTGGCACCTTCAACTTGACGACCTTTAGCTTCTCCTCTAAGCTGTCTAACAATTTCTACTACTTGTGAAACTCCCGTTGCTCCAAGGGGATGTCCTTTAGCTTTTAAGCCTCCTGAAGTATTGATTGGAATCTTACCACCAATCTTTGTTTCACCATTTCTAACTGCTATATGGCCTTCTCCTCTCTTAAAGAAACCAACTTCTTCTGACTCCACAATCTCAAGGATCTGGAAGGCATCATGCAATTCTGCTACATCCATATCCTCAGGCCTTAATCCTGCCATTTCATATGCCTTCTGTGCTGCAAGTCTTACTGCCAGTAAATCTGTAGGTACTTCTCTTTCCGCCACTGCATGAGTATCTGTAGCTTGACCGATTCCTGCAATTTTCACTGGTTTTTTAGCAAATCTATCTGCTTTATCCATTGCACATAGTAGAACTGCTGCAGCTCCATCAGATACTGGACAAACTGAATATAATCTTAAAGGTGAAGCTACATAAGGGTTTATTATACCTGCATCCTCATCCTCAGTAATGGAATATAAATCAGGTACAGTATGAAGATGTGCCACTGGATTGTGTACTGCATTTTCATGATTTTTAACAGAAACCATTGCCAAGTCTTTTTCTGTTATTCCATATTTATCCATGCACAATCTTGTGAACATTCCTGCAAGTGTAGGAAGCGTTATACCATAGTCATATTCTGCTTCTGGATGGAGCATCGTAGCAACAAAGTCCGTACCTTCCCATCCACTTACTACCCTCATCATTTCTCCACCAACAACTAGAACAGCATCACACATACCACTAGCAATAGCCATATATCCTAATTTTACAGCAGAGGCCCCTGAAGCTGGACCATTTTCTATAGTCTCTGCCATTGCTGGTCTTAAGTTTAAAGTGTCTACAAGAGCTGATGCAACACCACTCTGCTTATTTAAAATTCCTGCTCCCATTGTAGCTACAAAAACCTGATCTATTCCATGTTTTCCTGGAAGGGTTTTTACACCAGCATCATCAAGAGCTTCAGCTGCCGCCATACAAATCATGTCGGTAAAGGTCCCCCCTGACATTTTACCAAATTTAGTATGGCCTACACCTACAATACCTACTTCTCGCATCTTTTATATCCTGGAATCTGAGCATAAGTTTCAGGGAGGATTGGATTTTCTGTAGTTTTAAGCAACGCTTCTGGAACAGGACGACGTCCAGCTAACTTATCTCCCTTATGTTTTTCCCATAATGCTTTAGTCAAAACATATGTTGGAACTCCTCCAAGCTCATGCCAAGTTTCTGGTCTTGATTCTAATTCATACTCTATCATCCATCTCTTAAATCCATTTGGACTTTCTGCAACTACCCAAACTTCCTCTTGTTTTAATATATCTAGATGATATTCCATTTTTGCTGCAAACAATTGTGCCCCAATTCTAAGTCCCTGCTTTAAAGTCATAGTATGATAAGACATTCCAACCTTTTCATCCACCATACGTCCATTAACAATTCCTACTATAACTCCATCTATTGTTCCAATTAAACAATATTCATCTTTAACTCTATAGCGATAGTAACCTAATAATTCTGAATATATTCTCGATGCGACTATATCATAAAAATCTTTTTCAACAGTCATAAGAGGTTTTACAGCTTCTAATATATGAGGTACTTCATCTCTTCTTATTTGACGAATTACTAATTTTTGTCCATTAGCCATGGTTATGAACTTTGAAGGATATATTGGCATTGGAGTCTCCACTGGTCTTAAACTTTGTTCCATTTTATCAACTATCATATTCAAACTTCCTTTCAAAATTTACTTTTTACTTAAATTTAGAGGTCATTTCAAAGGCATAACTTTTGGATTCCTGCTACTTTGTATCAAATGCAACTATACGAGCTATACAGGATTCTCCACCTTCAAATCTCCAAGGGAAGCATCCTATTATTAGCCGCTTTCCTAATACCTTGTCTATTTCTCCACCTAAATTTTCAGCATGAACAATATTGTCAGGGAATAAATCATAGTGCATTAACTGATAATCTTCATCTGGCCAAAAATCTACAATGCCTTTTCCATACTTATTTCTTAAATATTTATCCGCTTTTTTAGCCTCTTTTGGCGCCCATTCACGAATTTTTGTATTCATTGGATGATCTGCTGAACCACAGTCAACTCCTATCCATTTAAACTGCATATCCTTACACCATTTTGAAAATTCCTTCGTTGGTCCTGGATGTCTCATCATAACTCTCTCTTCATCAGCCTCCGGTTCATCCCACGCATACTTGTGATATCCTGTGTGGATAATCAGTATGTCGCCTTTTCTAACATCTGCTCTTGCCATAATATCCTTGGAAGTGTAAATACCATAATCTTCAGCTATATCAGAAATATCAACAACCACTCCTGGTGCTACTAGTTCCTCTAATGGAATAGATGCTATATCTCTTCCATGTGTACAGAAATGCAGGGAACCATCAAGATGAGTTCCGACATGATTTGAATGGGTTAATACCTGACCATTTGCACCATTTGATGAAAGTCTTTTAAAAAACTTTATTTCTAATGGCTCATAGGTTGGCCATGGTGGTGTTAAATGACTTATTTTTTGAGTTAAATCATACATCTGTACGCCTTTAAAATAATCAATAATGTTCATAATATTACCCTCCATCTATGATAAATTATTTTTTTTAATAAAATCTGTCAAAGCATCTTCAAAACACTTCATTGGTGGATTGACTACTCCTGCGCCAATCTGCCCAACTCCTGCCTTATTAGAAGCGATTCCAGTATTAATTACAGGTAGTATTCTTGTTTCTATAACCTTTCTCATATCTATTCCAGTAGGCACTCCCCTAAAATCTATATTAGGTATTCTATATGCATTATTCTCTGAGCAAGTTATCTCGTACATAGTATTGGTATAGTTAACTGCATCCTTTGGAGTACCTCCTACGAATTGAACAATAGCTGGTGCTGTTGCCATAGCAAAACCACCTATTCCTGCTGTTTCAGTTATGCAGCTGTCTCCAAGATCTGGATTTGCATCACTTTCATCAAACCCTGGGAAGTACAAACCATTTACCATTTCACAAGGCGCTGTAAACCACTCCTTACCTGTCCCAGCCATTCTAATTCCAAAGTCAGTTCCATTTCTAGACATTGTATATATTACTGTACTGTATTCAATATCCTGAAGCGGATCTAAGCTGCACTTACAAGCAGGCATGGAAACGTTTAAGAAGAAGTGATCATTTTTGTCTATAAAGGTTAAAACCTCTGCTTTTTTTTCATTAGAAAAGTTAGTTTTAACTATGGCTGGTGCAAGTTCTCTGAATAAAAGTGATGTTGCTGCCTTATTTCTGTTGTGACCTTCATCACCCATTTGAAGGAATTGAGCAATTATTGTTTTTAAATCTATACTGCCTTTTATCTCCATTGCCTCTTTAAGCACAGTCGCAAGTGAGTGTTCCATCCAATATAGTCTATTAAGTACTTCGCTGCTATATGCTCCAAATCTTAAAACTTTTCCGAGGCCCTCATTAAAAGTACAGTATGCATAATTACCAAAAGTCTTATTCTGAAGAATCCATACTGGCATCGAATAAGTAACTATTCCTGCCATCGGACCTACTGCCGAGTGATGGTGACAGCAATCAAAGGTTATTTCACCTGATGCTGCAAGCTTCAAAGCTTCTTCCTCATCCTTTGCTAAATTTTCATAAATAAGCCCTCCGATTATAGCTCCCTTGACCGGCTCACTCATCCTATCCCAGGTTATAGGTGGTCCTGCATGAAGTATTGTTTTTTTCGTCATACCTGGTATTACTTCTCCCGCTTTACCTACACCAATAAGGACGGGCTGAGCACTTAATAATCTATCAATTGCTTCCTGATTGGCCTTTTCTATTTTAGCAGCTATAACTTCATCTTCTAGCAGAGAAAGTCCTTTACTTGCTTCACTTGGCGGTCTCCAATTAACATGAACACATGGCACATATTGTTCTTTTAAATCTTTGCAAAAAGACTCTAGTCCTAAATTTATTACTTTTATATTTTTATTAAACAATTCATTTATAGCAGTCAAAACTATCACTTCCTTTTATATCTTATTTGGTTAATCTCTTCATCAATTTTGCACAGTATCTAACTGCTTGTGCATTTGACGGCATAATAATGACTCCTGCATCTTCTAATTTTTCTTTTTGCGCTTTATAATTTTGTGGATCATTTTCTGTACCACAAATATAACCCACTACACTAAGATATTTACCTTTACTCTCCATTTTTTTCTTTGCCTCTATTATTCCTGGAAGCATTTCCCCTGCTGGATCAACATGTGAACCATAACCTATTACAAAATCCATAAGCATTATAGCTACTTCTTCATCCTCCGCTTCCTCGGGTAACCTTTCTACTCTTCCCATAGGATCAATCATAGGATGAGGTTTTCCAACAGTAAAATCATCGTCGCCTAAATCAATACATGTGTTCATTTCACTTTTTTGTATGTTTTTAAGTCTGAGTTCAGGTTTAAGTGGAATATTAGAATATATGTCAAAGCCTTCTTTATCCAAAAGCTTCATAGCTTCGTCAGCTAGAGTTCCTCCTGTATATAACGCTCTTATATATTTCTGCTTTTTATCAAGCCTTGCAGCCTCTTCTTCTACTAATTTATCTATTTCTTCCTCTGACTCTGTAAATCCACAATAATCAAGTACAGGATTTCCCTTTGATAATGCTACAGCCTTATATGCCGCATCTTCTAAACTTATACATGCATAGGCTCCACTTGCTTCTATTGATTTCCTGTCTCCTCCTATAAAATCGACAACTATAGGTTTTTTCGTACTCGCTACCATCTCTAATATTTTTTTCGCAACTTCAGGAGCCGGCGGTTTTGATATTAACACAATCACTTTTGTCTCTTTATCTTCAATAAGAGCTTTAAAAGCTTCTATCATCATTATTCCGCCCACATCACTTTTTAAGTCTCTTCCTCCAGTGCCTATAGCTTGGGATATTCCAGCACCTAGTTTATCAATAAGTACTGTAACTTCCTGCGTCCCTGTGCCTGATGCGCCAACAATTCCTATATCTCCTTTTCTAACTACATTAGCAAAGCAAAGTGGAACATGGTTTATTATTGCAGTTCCGCAGTCTGGCCCCATTACCAGTAGTCCTTTGTCTCTGCCTATCTTTTTTAATTCTATTTCATCCTCTAAAGTGACATTATCACTAAAAAGCATAACATTAAGGCCATTTTTAAGAGCTTTTCTAGCCTCATCTGCTGCATATTTTCCTGGAAGCGAAATAATCACCATATTTGCATCCTTCATATGTTTGAGCGCAGCATTAAATGTATTAGGTTTATACTCGTCCTCTACTTCCTCTTTTTCATTTTTTGAATTTAAAAGTTCATCAACCTTATTTATAATTTTCTTCGCTGCCTCATCTTCTTCATCATCTGCATATGCAGCTATAAAAAAGTCATTAGGTGTTAAACTTTCTATTTCACCATTGCTCAATTTTAGATTACTTGCTAATTCCTTATTTAGGTCAGTTCCCATACCAACTATAATTTCTTTAACATAAGGCAATTTTTTTATTTCTTTTGTAATAACCATTAGAGCAACGGAATCATAATATGTGTTTTTTCTAATATCTACACAAAGCTTCATTTTATAGCTCCCCCCTTAATTTCGAAATTGTATGTTATTTATAATTTTAAAGCCTACATAAATACCTAGAAGTGTATCTGTTCCAGATGTTGATCCTATATCTATAACCCCTTTTACTTTTTGAAGAATTTTATAATCTTCATTTTCACATAAAAGATCCAGAATAAGACTTTTAACCAATTGTGAGCTTTTACCAACTGCTGAGAACGTTAACATTTCAGAGCTAACTCTTGTTGTTCCATTTAGTCCGTATTTTATTATGCCAGAATTTAAATTATAAGCCTGTGATATTTCAAAACCATAATATTTAGTTAAATATATAAGGGATATCATAAGTCCAGACATGAAATCGTCCATAGAAGGAGTAAGACCTATACCAAATCCAATAAGCTTTTTTGCAGAACTGGAAATTTCTTTTAAATTATTTTGTATTACCGAATCTATAAATCCATGAAATCTTTCAGTAATAAACTTATACTTTTCTTCTAATATTTCTTTATACTTTATGTTAATATTAAAGCTTTGGTGGCTTTCTCCAAGAAACACAAGTAAAGGTGCTATAAAACTAAACCTTCCATAAGTATTTATTCCTCTTTCTAAGATTTTAATATTTTTCTCAATACTTATAGAGTCAATAGGCCTAAAATTCAAATCTGGTTCTGAATTCCACTTTTTAGCATTGCTAAAATCTACATAAAGTTCTTTTCTTGTGCTGCAAATTCTTTTTTTATGTAATATAACATCTATACCTTGAGAAATGCCTAACTTCGCAAAATCAACACTTTCTTTCTCACCAATAACAACAGACATTGGGCAAATATTTTTATCAGAATTTAAGATAGTAATAAATTCATTTTGATCAGTTACAAGATTACATGCATTTCTAAATACAGAGTGTACCTTAGCCTTTACAACTAAACCAGTATCAATTCTGCTTGATAACATATCACAAATAGCTACTGCTTTCATTTGTAGTCATATCCTTCCCCTTGGCTTCTTAGACTAGTTTTATGGTAATTTTTTCTAAATCTATAATGTAATATTATCACACTTATTTCTAAATGACTTTATGTAAACTTTATAAAGATTCATTCTCATATTTGTTAATACTTCACAGCATATTAGCTTAACTTGCGCTAAAATATATTAAATAGGCAAAAAAATTATTTTATAAAAAGTCTTCTTATGTTTGTCCCTGTATTATTAATCTTAGCATCTACGTTAACCTTAATGGGTATATCAGGAAATATCTCTTCCCATGTATTTTCATAATTTCTATGCCATTCTTTAGGATGCTGTCTATATAAATTAAAACCAAAACCAAATATATCTGTTTTCAATTCCTTTTGCCATTTTTGAATTACAGTCATAATATCTGATTTTATACTATTTTCCAGCTTTCTCTCCATTGAGTTTACTATATCAGGGGTTAAGTACTCCGAGCCCTCGCCTGTATAATACTTTCTCAAAGCAGCTTCTACTTTTACATTAATATTTATTTCTGGATTCTTATCATTAATTTGAACTTTTATCTTACTTTTGGAGTCTGTTATATAAAAATATAGTATTTTTTTCACATCAGCATTAAAAGTTATGTTTTTTGAATAGGTACTGAAATTAACTTCTTCATCCGTCTTTGTGCTTTTATAGGTTTTAATCTTTTTTCCTTTTATCCAAGATAAACCTAGACTTTCATTATCGTCTAACCATCCAACAAATTTGTCGCCTTTAAAAGCAGCTAATCCGAAAGCTCTAAAATTGCCTTCATTTTGCAAGTGAAATTTTACATCCTCATGAGTTCCACCTAGGACCTTAGCACTCTCCTGTAGCGTTTTATTTTTATAACCTGTAGACACTACTCTTGAAGCAACAGACTCAATTCCTGGTTTAACTAGCATTTGAATAAATTCATGTATTGTTACTTGAAAGGTAGAACCTCCATTAGGGTATCCAGTTAATAAATTATGTATCTTTTTACCTGATGCAATCGGATTAAAAGGATCGACGGTGCTTATAAGTCCTTCGGCCTTTCCAGGTGTAATGATTACATAAGCAGAATTACGAATACTTGGAGTACGCTCAATATGACTAATTATATCTTTTAATATGTAAGTTGCAGCATCTTCACCAATAACTAAAACTTGAAGATAGCTAAAGAACAAATTTCCTGGAGTTGCCTCCTGCAACTTATTTACTGCATCTATAAGAGTCTTCGCTTTAGCCGAATAAGCTGCTCCTGTAATTGACTCACTTACTTTTCCTCCTTGTGTTTTACCTGTTGAAATATATTGAAGTGTTACTATTATGTCATTATTTTCTTTTTCAAAATCTATGCCCATAGAATATATTTGAGCTATCTGTTGATACTCAGCATAATCCCAGCATCCAGTAAATAAAAATATAGTGCTTAATACTATTAATAAAAAACCTGTTTTTCTCAATTTAAGCCACCACCAGACCTTCTTTTTATAATACGGATACCTAACCAAGCTAACAGCATAACAATTATTACAAAGGGCAAAATTACGAAATAACTTGCAAATATGGAAAAAAAATACGCACTGTTAGATGAATTTAACCATACTGAAGGTATAAATATTAATAATGTTATTACAACTAATATGACAGTAGAATACTTTTGATTAAATAGTTTCTTTATAGGTATCCATATTCCATATATGTATAATGAAATTTTTAATATGGTAATAAGCTGATAAGTGGCTAAAATAAACACCTCTAATCCTCTAACAAAATCTCCTATATATATTGCTCTTGATACACCGATTCCCGCCTCAGTGGTACGTGATAACATTTCATAGCCTGATATTCCTTGCATAATAAACACTGCTAAAGCTAATATGAACGCCCATAATGTAATTCCTCTCACAATCCACTTACGATGTTCATAAGGCGCTGGAATATGGGCAACCATAACCATTGTAGCTAGCAAAATCTCCGATGCAGCTCCCATAGAGAAAAATATGCCTTCTCCAAATTCTGATAATGTCGTATCAAATATAGGAATAACATTCTCGATTTTAAATTCCTTTACAAATGAAAGAGAAAATCCTATAAAATAGTTGAATATATACCATATTGTAAGTAATTCCACTGCTCTTCCAAAGAGCAAAGTACGATTGTTCACAAATAAAAATGACATAAATACAAGAAATAGCATTAGAATCCATGAAGGTGTATGTGGCAAAAAATATACTTTCACTGAACCAACAAACATATTTAATATGTATGCTCCTAAAGCTATTGTTATCAATGAATAAAATAAAATCACCATTATATATAATAATCTACCAAAACCTTCATCTATAATATCAAATATTGTATATCCGGTATAATTTTTGCATAGATATAATATTCCTACTGCAAAAGGGATTATCATCATAATTCCAATAGCTAATACAATCCAGCTGCTTCTTTTTGATAAATAAACGGCCCAGGTGAAAGTATATGCCATATTACTGCAACCAGCAGCGAAAGTAAGAAAAAGCACTTGCTCTCTTGTAAATTTATTGTAATCCACAATGCCTCTCCTTCCATATTTTATTTATTGCCAATCCTATTATTGTTTGCAGGTGCTACAAGATTTAAACGTTTTTTTAATTTGTTATAAGGGCCTCGAAAAAATATATCCTTCCAAGTACCAAGCTCAATCGGAACTATTGGATATAAATATGGTACTCCAAAAGACTCTGTGGTTGCCATACTCCACAGTATAATGAAAATTCCATTTAAAAATCCAAACATACCAAAGAAACCAGATAAAAGTATTAGAAAATAATTAATTATTCTTGATGGATTCACTATTATAGTTGTCGAAATTGCAAAAGAAGCTATTGCAGAAAAAGCAACTACTATAATAAGAGATGCACTTACATATCCTGCAGTTACCGCAGCCTGACCTATAATAACTGCTCCAAGTGTTCCTATAAAGTATCCTATCATTCCCGGCATACGTATTCCTGCCTCACGAATTATATCAATAATAATGGTCATTCCTATTAGCTCAATAATTGTAGGAAATGGCACTCCTTCTCTTCCAATTGAAATATTTAAAGCAAGGGAAGGTGGTACTACCGTGTGATTATACGTTACTGCTGAAAGATATAGTGGTGATATAATAACAGCTATTACAAAAGCTATAAATCTAATAATTCTTAATAAGGAACTAGCAGCAGGTGATTCAGCATAGTCATCCATAGTCTTAAAATTATCCCAAAAGGTTATTGGACATATAATAGCAAAAGGACTATTATTACAAACTATGCAAAAGTGACCCTGTGATAACCTCTTTGCAGCCATATCCGGACGCTCTGTTTGCTGATATGTAGGAAATATGCCTTTTGCTTTATCCTTTATAAGTTCAGCTAAAACACCTGTCCCCTCTACCATATCAATATCTATATTTCTAAGCCTAGTTTCTACTTCATTTAAAAGCTTAGAATTTGCTATATCTTTAATCCATATAAGCTTTAGCGTTGTACGGGAAAGTTTTCCAACAACAAAAGTTTCAAATTGAAGATTAGGTATAGGAATCCTTTTAATAATCATACTGATGTTGGTTTCTATATCTTCTGTAAAGGATTCTCTACTTGAAAGAATAGTAGCTTCATTTTCAGGAGCACTTATTGATCGTTTTTCAACATCGCGACTTTCAATAATAAGTGCATTTTTACTATTGTCAAAAAACACCAATGTATTTCCTCTAAGTATTGCATCTACTAGCTCCTTCATTCTATTAGTTTTTCGTATATTAGCTGAAGAAATATAAAATGCTTGTATATCCTCAGCTATATCATTTGCTGGAAGATTACAATTTATTGTTCTATTTTGCAATGGATCCATTACATGTCTTCTTACCAATTCTTTATTACAAATGCTTTCTATATATGCTATCCCTGTTTCTATATTCCCGCCTAAAATCTTAAATTTACTTTCATTTAGACCAATACTATTTCCAAAGAGGTTTTTTAAAAAAAGTAAATTTTCATCAATTGAAAGCATAATTTCCATGTTCTCAAGATTTAATGGACTTTGGTTTAACATATTGTAACCTCTTTTCTTAACAATCCCTAGTTTTAAATATAGTATTTGTATAATAGGCTTTTAATAAACATACTATTTTCCATTTTGCAATTGTCATTAGATTAAAACAAAAACTAATGTGATTTTTTGCACAAAAAAGACAGCTGCAAGGTGTTTAATCCTTACAACCGTCCCTTTATGCTGAATATATATCAGAAAACTCTATCTTTATCCTCTCTACATAACTTTGTGAAAAAGCCTTATTATCATAAGCATCACTGTTTTTATTTTCAATTAATTCTACAGGTAAAACTATTGAAAATTCACTTCCTTTTTCTTCTTCACTTATAACACTTATTTTCCCCCCATGCATTTCAACAAAGGATTTAACCAAATATAATCCAATTCCAGTTCCTTCACACTTTCTAGAAAGCAAAGAATTTGCTTGTCCGAACCTCTCAAAAATAACACCAAGTTTATCTTTAGGAATACCTGATCCTTCGTCTTTTACTTTAATAACAACACTTGTTCCTTTATCTATAAAATTGACATATATTCTTCCACTAGAATGGCTATACTTAACAGCATTAGATATTAAGTTTAGTATTATACGCTCTATTTTATCATGGTCAAAGGCCATAATTTTTTCTTCAACATTCGTGTCAAATATAAGTTCTATGTCTTTGCTTTCTATATAAGTTGCTATGGATTGTGTGATGTCTTCTACAACATTTACTATATTGTCATTCTCTTTATTAAGCTTAGCGAATCCAGAATCAAATTTAGTTATATCTAAAAGGTTATTTATTAACCTTATCATTCTCAAACAATTTTGCTTCATCACTCTTAAGTAATACTTACATTTATTTATATTTTTAAAATCATAGTTATTCAAGTATACATTTATGGTCTGAACGGCAGCATAAATAACATTAACAGGAGTTTTAAGTTCATGAGATATATTGATAAAAAAGTCAGTTATAAGAGTGTTAAACTCTCTAGTTTCATTGAGTAATTTTAAATTTCTTTCCACACTCTGCTCCAAGGTTTCTACTTTTTTTTCCGAGGTTATATCAAATAGAAATGTTAGAACTGAAGATTTTCCCTGATAAGTGAAAAAAGAAGATGTGTTTCTAACTGGAATGAGAATTCCTCTAGAATCTAGTATGTTTTCTTCTTCTATAATCTTTGATAGTCCATTATTGCTAATATGAAGATACCTACTTTCAATGTCAAACCTATCATCTTTTGTATAATGGCTATAAAATATCTTTCCATTTAATTTTACTGGATTTTCATATCCAAGTAATTTAGCTGCACTTTCATTAGCATATATAATTCTTCCTTTTTCATGTACAATAATAGCATTTAATGAATTTTCAATTAACATGTCATAACATATTTTGTTTTTTAATAATAGTGATTCCATATTTTGTCGCTGTCTGTTTTGTTCTTCTAATTCAGTACTTAATAAACTAAGAGTTTCATCTTTTCTTTTATTATTTTCTCTTTCGATATCCACATAATATCCAAGAACCCATGCAACAAAAATAAATACTCCTACCATTATTAAATCTTTTTGAAAATGAGAATTAATCCCATTTTGTAGTGGAGCATACAATAAATCTGCCCCCAATATAAACAATGAAGAAAAAAGAGAAGTTATAATGCCATAGCGAGAACCATATTGAATAACTGAAGATATTATTAATAATAGAAACAAATATTTATATTCACTCTCATAAGATGCAAAGAAATATATAGGTAAAGAAATAATAGCTATAAAAAAAATATTTTCAAAAAGCCAAGAAAACTTAAATACATTGAAAGATTGTAACATCTTACAATTAATTATCATCCATGTTATATAACATAATCCAGTAATACATAAAAAAAATGCTGTAGTATATAAATTGAATTCCCCATTGCTTTTTATATGTAAATCAATCCAATACTTAGGTAAGTTAATATAAATAATTATGCTAATAAAAACTATTATTGCAATTTTTATAATGGATATCATTATAGATAAATTATTTTCATTTTTATCTGCGATGGCCTTCATAAAAAAACCTCCTTATGCTAGTATAAATACATAAATTTAAAGTAAAAATTATAAACTTATATAAACTTATATAAATTTATAATTTTTACTTTAAGCAATCTAAAGATAAAGTCTTTTTAAATTCACTACTTCTTTAGACATTTTGGTTCTTTTGGTTGAAATGCACTAAGAGAACATGCCGATGCTGAAGTTGAAAATGCCATTTTTGTACACATATACGCTGTAATCTTAGCAAGTACCTTATTAGTTTTGTTTTTCATAATATCCATCTCCTTTAAATATATATTAAAAACAAAGTCAACCTTGTTTTTAAAGCTTATTTTATTATTAACAAATTTACTAAGTTTTCACTTTTCATAAATTTTCTCTCTGTTCTTTATATTAGACAAATAGTTCATTACTATAACAAATAGTAATGTAGAAAATAACGATGGGCTAAATAACTCACACTTTATAAGCGGATTTGAGAGTTGAAAACTTGTTTGACTATTTAATAAATTTAATATTGCCATATTTATAAATTCACTTAATGAAAGTATAAAATACATTAATAGAGTACTATATATAGCCTTTATTATGGGTATGCCAATAATAACCACAACACTTATAGTTAAAATAATATTAATTATCATATGTACTCCAAAATATATAGGAAGCCATCTTACAAAAAAAATAATCACAGCCATTAATATACTAAAAAATATATAGTTTCCTATATTGATGCATTTTTTAGAGAGTACATGTATTCCCCATATAAAAATAAACATTTCTGGAATAGTTCTCAAAAATAACTCTATCCAAGTAAGTTTCAACATATCTTTCATATCCTTTCATTAATGCCTAAATTATTATTACATCTTTTTGGATATTCTTTGTTATATAAATAATGCACTGTTATAATAAACGCTAATGTAGCAATTAATGATGGACTACACAGTATACATTTCATAACAGGATTTAAAAATTTGAAGCTTGTATCAATTTTTAGTAAATTTAATATTAATAGATTTATAAACTCACTTAGACAAAGTATGAAAATCATTATTAAAGTATTCCTTACAGCTTTTATGATCGGCATTTCAATTATAATCATAATACTTATAATAAGAATAATATTAATTATCATATGCACTCCAAAATATATAGGAAGCCATCTTACAAAAAACGTTAATACGCCTAATATCAAACTAGAAAATATGTAATTTCTTATATTAAGACGTTTTTCAGATAGTACATGTATTCCCCATACTATAACAAATAGTTCTGGAATGGATCTTAAAAATAATTCTATCCAAGTAAGTCTTAACATTTTTCATTATCCTTTCATAATTTCCTTCTCGAATCTAACAACTAAAATCAAAAGCTATTTCTACAAAATTCTACATCAATTATACATTTTAACTTAATTTCTATATAATGTATTATTCGATATAAAATGTATAATTCCTTCTTAATATTTTAATTTATTTCAACTTTTTTAATAAATATCTTTTTTTAAATAAAAAAACAAAATCCTTAGTTCAATATTGTTCATTATTTGCTAATTATCTTTTTTTCTTTCTATATTAATGCAGTTGATGTACATCTATAAACTAATAAAATGAAACATATAAATTTATCTAAACTGAGTTAATTTAACATGAATTTAAATTGGTGCTATAATTATAATATTAATATTTTTATAAACATAATAGAGTTTAAAAATTGACAGATGGAGATGTAATAAATGAGACTTAAAAAGATAAAAATAAAATTGTTTGTAGAAATTTTTTCTTCCTTAATAAGTATTGCTTTATTGTTTAGAATTGCTTTATATTTATTACCTACTCATGGTGAGAAAATAGCTAACTACAAAAACCCTAATAGTGCTCTACTTGTCATAGATATTCAAGAAGATCTCACAGGAAAGCATGCAAAATCGCCTTATCCCTATAGTAATTCAGAAGTATTCATTGATAATGTTAATAGTATTATTGATATTGCCCTAGAAAAAAAATATAAGGTTATTTACATAAGACAAGAATTTAAAAATGGCCTTACAGATATCCTTTTATCAAAAGGCATTCTTATTAGTGGACACGCTGGTACTCAGTTTGATTCAAGATTAAAATTGAAGAGCCAAAACATTTTTTCCAAAAGACAATCTGATGCATTTTCAAATTTAGAATTAGAAAAATTTTTAGAAAAAAATCAAATTAATAACTTATACATCGTAGGATTAGATGCAAATACGTGCGTCTACAAAACTGCAAAAGGTGGCTTAAACCGTAACTATAAAATTACAGTTATTGAAAATGGAGTAATTACACTTGATATGAATAAAATGAACAGCATTATAAAAAAATACAAAAAAAATAATATATCTGTTATTAATAGTATTGATTTTATAAATTCAAACTAATATTAGTACATACAAGTAAAAAGCGCCGCAGGTAGGCTTATGCATAGGTGTAAGTCTACTTTCGGCACTTTTTATTGTTATAGGATTTCAAGACCAGAAAATTAACTTATACACAGGGATATGTTTCCAAAGCTGAAAGCACATATAAAAACTTTTTAATCAATCTTAGCGAAGTATTTTAGAAAGTCTTAGGACTGTTGATATGTTTGAGGCACGAGTTTATCAATAGTTCTTAGACTTTCAAAATACTGAGCTTTAGATTGATAAAAAGTTTTTATAGTGCTGAAGCTTGGAAACATATCCCGGAGTGTAAGTTGATTTTCGGCCGTGCAATCCTATATAGAGAGTAAAACTTGATACTTAACTTGCTATCAATGCATCCAAGTCTTGTTCATCTATAATTTCATTTTCCAAGAGTTTCTCGGCAATTAAATTCAATTTATCCTTATTTTTTAAAATATAATTTAAAGTTGTACTATAGATTTTATCTAAAACTCGTTTTGTCTCCTCCAGTATTATTTGATTCTCTAAGGATATCTCTCTATCATCAAAGCATACAAGTCCTAGTTTTTCACTCATACCATACTTTGTTATTAAAGTTACTACCATCCTAGTTGCTCTCTGCAAATCATTAGCTGCTCCACCTGTAATATTTTCTTTTCCAAATATTATTTCCTCTGAAGCTCTTCCACCTAGCAATCCACTTACTCTATTTAATATTTCTTTTTTTGTTTGAAACATTTTCTCATTTGGATTTATTATAGTGTATCCTGCAGCACCTTTTGTTGTCGGAATTATAGATACTTTAGGTACACTTTCTTTATTTAGAAGTTTAGCTATTAAAGCATGTCCTGCCTCGTGATATGCTGTTATCTTTTTCTCCATATCAGATATATTAGATCTATCTTTCTTTTCATCACCGGCTATTATTTTATTCATAGCTTTATCTATATGACTTAACATTATTTCACTACAGTTTTCCTTAATAGCATATATAGATGCCTCATTCATTATATTCGATAAATCTGCACCACTCATATAAACAGTTTGTTTAGCTACTTGAAATAAATCTACTTCTTCTGATAAAGGCTTGTTTTTTGCATGAACTTTTAATATTTCAAATCTTGCATTTAAGTCTGGAAGACCTACCATAACATGTCTATCAAATCTTCCTGCACGAAGCAAAGCATCATCTAACATATCTAGCCTATTTGTTGCTGCAACTACTATGATGTTCTCCTTATCTTTAAATCCATCCATTTCTACAAGAAGTTGATTCAGTGTCTTGGCATCTTCACTTGTTCCTTGTCCATCGCCTCTTTTACCACCTATAGCATCTATTTCATCTATAAATATTATTGCTGGAGATTTTTTTCGTGCTTTATTGAATAACTTTCTCACTCTAGAAGCTCCTACTCCTACATATTTTTCTACAAAGTATGAGCCACTAGTTGGTATAAATTCCGCTCCAGTTTCTCCTGCTAATGCTTTAGCTAAAAGAGTTTTACCTGTACCTGGAGGACCATAAAGAATTACCCCCTTTGGAGTCTTTGCTCCAAAGCTCTCAAACTTTTCTGGCTCCTTTAAAAATTCAATTATATCCTTCATATTCTCCTTTGCTTCCTCACTACCAGCTACATCACTAAATCTTACTTTAACATCCTTTGATTCTTCAAATTCGGCTGAATCTCCTCCCAATTCCGCTGAAAATGCTCTTTTTCCTTGAACACCATTAACTAACTTTAAAACTATTAATACAATTGCAGCAACTACAATTGCACCTATTATCTTACTGAAAATATTAGAAGTCTCTACTATTTTTATTTTATTTTCCATTAAATACTGTCTAAATTGAGGATTTTTAGGATTTTCAAAGGTAAATGTATTTTTACTCCTATCCTCAGCTATAAGAATAAAATCATCCTCATTATAATAAACTGTTTGTACTTTACCTTCCTCCACTAAATTCTTAAATGTATTTATACCAACATCCGCATCTGCGTAGTTATATGCCATACTACTTTGAAGTTGCCTTATGTTATTTTTATAGTTCGGGCCGGAACTCTGCGCAAGGAAAAATACACCGGATAACAAAGGCATAAGTATTAGTAACATGATAACATACTGTTTTAAATCTTTCCTTTTCATTAATATATCCCCCTAAAAATATTTAACATTCTTTTTTCATACATTTTCCATAACAACCGCTATTGCTTTCAAAACTCACAAAACCACTTTTATCTATAAAAAAATAAAATATTATTAATTTATTA
>NZ_JAEEGC010000030.1 GCF_019207025.1 Clostridium thailandense
TGCGTATAAGTCTACTTTCTGCCTTGGTAACATCTATCGGAGTATAGATTAAGTGTCGGCCGTAACGTGAATGTCTATATTATTTACTCCACTTTAATATTGGAGATCTTGCTGCCTTAACTTCATCCAGTCTTTTAATTTCTGTACAATTGGGCGCTGATTTAACAATATTAGGATTTTCTTTTGCTTCTTCAGCAATTTTAATCATAGCATCAATAAATTCATTAAGAGTTTCAAGTTTCTCTGTTTCTGTTGGCTCTATCATTAACGCCTCATGAACAATTAATGGAAAATAAATTGTTGGAGGATGATATCCATAGTCCAGCAACCTTTTTGCAACATCTAGAGTTGATACATCATTTTCATTATCTTTTAAGCCTGCTAACACAAATTCATGTTTACATATATTATCCATAGGCAAGTTATAATACTCTTTTAATTTAGCTCTCAAATAGTTCGCATTTAAGACTGCAGCTTCACTTACTTCTTTTAGTCCTACTGCACCCATAGTTAAAATATATGAAAATGCCTTAACCATAACTCCAAAATTACCATAAAAACTCTTCACTTTTCCAATTGAATAAGGCAAATCATAATCTAAATAATATTTTTCATCCTTTTTTGATATAATTGGTTTTGGCAGGAATTCTATTAAATCTTTTCTAACTCCTATTGGACCACTCCCAGGACCTCCTCCACCATGGGGAGTTGAAAATGTTTTGTGTAAATTCAAATGACATACATCAAATCCCATATCTCCTGGTCTTGTTATCCCCATTATGGCATTCATATTGGCACCATCATAGTAGAGTAATCCTCCGGCTTCATGAACAAGCTTAGCTATTTTTATTATGTTTTTTTCAAATAGTCCTAAGGTACTTGGGTTAGTAAGCATTAAACCTGCAGTTTCATCATTTAAAACAGTTTTTAGGTCTTCAATATCTACTGCACCATCACAATCTGATTTTACCTCTATTACATTAAAGCCAGCTACTGATGCTGAGGCTGGGTTTGTGCCATGTGCTGAATCAGGAACTATTATATTTTTTCTTTTAAAATCCCCTCTTTTTTCATGATAGGCTTTAATGACCATAAGTCCTGATAACTCACCATGAGCTCCTGCCGCTGGCTGTAGAGACACGGCCTCAAGCCCGACTATTTCTGCTAGCTTTTCACTAAGTTCATACATTAACTTTAAAGCACCCTGTACAGTATCTTCTGACTGATAAGGGTGAATATTTAAGAATCCTGGTAACGCAGACATATCTTCATTAATTTTAGGATTGTATTTCATAGTACAGGAACCTAGAGGATAAAAACCCGAATCAACCCCATAATTTTTATTTGAAATTAGTGTGAAATGTCTAACTACATCGACTTCACTAACCTCTGGAAGTTCAGGCTCCTTTTCACTTAACAATTCTTTAGGAATTAAAGCTTCAATACTTTTTTCGGGTACATCACAGCAAGGAAGCGAATATGCCTTTCTCCCTTCTTTTGATAGTTCAAATATAATTTTATTATATTCTTTCATTATTTGCTTCCCTCCAATACATATGCCAATTTATCAATTTCGCTCTTTGTCCTTTTTTCAGTTACACAAAAGAGCATTGAATTTTTATAATTAGGGTATTCCTTATCTATTTCATATCCACCAAGTATTTTATTTTCTAATAGCTTTTCATTAATATCCTTAGCAGAATTATTTGATGTCACTACAAATTCTTTAAAAAATGGCTTATTAAATACTGAAGTGTATCTTCCGCTCTTTGTTATCTGTTCAAAGGCGTAATGCGATTTCTGCATGCTTTGCACAGCTACTTCTCTAATTCCTTTTTTCCCTAGAGTAGTTAGATATATTAAAGCCGTTAATGCATTCAGTGCTTGGTTCGAGCATATATTTGATGAAGCCTTATCTCTCCTTATGTGTTGTTCTCTTGCCTGAAGTGTTAGAACAAATCCTCTCTTTCCTTCTGTATCTATCGTTTGTCCTACTATTCTTCCAGCCATCTTCCTCAAATACTTATTTGTTGTGGCTAAAAATCCTAAATATGGCCCACCAAAGTTTAAATTATTACCTAAAGCTTGACCTTCACCTACTACTATATCCGCACCATATTCTCCTGGATTCTTTAATACACCAAGAGATATAGGATCACAACTTACAATTAATAAGGATTTATTTTGATGTACAATTTTTTCTACTTCTTCAAGTTCTTCGATTATTCCAAAGAAGTTAGGTGTCTGAATAATAACAGCAGCCACTTCTTTATTTAACTGTGCTTTAAGTTTTTCTATGTCTGTAACACCATCACTCTCATCTATTTCAACAAGTTTTAAATTCTTGACCTTTAAATAAGTATTTAATACCTTTCTAGTTTCTGGATGGAGAGTTTTTGAAGCTAAAATTGTTTTTCTTCTTGTCGAATCCACTGCCATTTGAGCAGCTTCAGCACAGGCAGTTGCACCATCATACATCGAAGCATTTGAAGCATCCATCCCTGTAAGATTTGCTATCATTGTTTGATATTCAAATATGGCCTGCAGGGTTCCTTGACTTATTTCTGCTTGATAAGGTGTATATGCAGTGTAAAACTCCGATCTTGATACAATATGCTTAGTCAATGAAGGTATATAATGATCATAGGCTCCTGCACCTAAAAAGCATACCAAATCATTACAGTTTTTATTTAAGCCAGATAAATTATTTAAATAAGCTTGAACCTCTATCTCAGACATACCCCTATTTATATTTAGTTTTCTATTTAGTTGTACAGCCCCGGGAATATCTGAAAAAAGTTCGTCTATAGAATCTACTCCTATTGTCTTTAGCATTATAGCTTTGTCTTCTTCTGTTAACGGCAAATATGGATGCATAATACCCCTCCTAATCACATATTTTTTCATATTCCTCAGCTTTTAACAAATCATCAAGCTCTGTTGTTTTATCTTCTATTTGAACAGCAATCATCCAGCTTCCATAAGGGTCATCATTAACTAATTCAGGACTATCCTCTAAACTTTCGTTTATTTCTACTACTTTTCCACTAATTGGAATGCATAAATCTGAAGCTGCCTTTACTGATTCAACAACTCCGAAACAATCATTTTTTGAAAACTCTGTATCAAGCTCTGGTAATTCTACAAAAACTATTTCTCCTAGTGAATTTTGTGCAAAATCAGTAATACCTATATATGCCTTATTGCCTTCAACTTTTACCCATTCATGATCATTACTATACAATAATTCTTTTAATATTTTCATTTAAAATTCCCCCTATAATTTAATTTATTTATTATAATTTTTTTTATAAAACTTTTTATCAACTACTACTGCTTCATTAAGTTTGTTTCTAATTTTAATGAAGATTGTAGTTCCTAGTTCACAATATTTTGTGTCTATTAGAGCTAATCCTATATTTTTCTTTAACGAAGGTGAAAGATATCCAGTTGTAACTACTCCTACCTTTTCTTCTCCTATAAAGACCTCATAACCATGCCTTGGAATTGATTTGCTTTTCATCTCAAATCCCACTAGCTTTTGGCTTAACCCTTCTTGTTTTTGTTTTATAAGAGCACTTTTGCCTATAAAATCTTCCTTATTTAACTTGACGAAAATCCCCAAATCTGCTTCCAGCGGTGTAATATATTTTGATAATTCGTTGCCATAAAGTGGTAAATTAACTTCAAATCTTAAAGTATCTCTAGCTCCTAATCCAACTGGCTTCAAACCATCTTCTTTTCCTGCTGCTAGTATTTCATCCCATAAGTCTACCGAATTTTCTGTATCAGTATAAAGTTCAAAACCATCTTCACCAGTATAACCAGTTCTAGAAACTAGGCACTTTTTACCATTAATCAAAACCTCTCTTTTGCAAAAGAAAAACTTTATATCCTTTAATGGCATATCTGTGAGCTTTTGAAGTATACTTTCTGCTTTTGGACCTTGAATTGCAAGTTGAGAAATTGATTGTGATATATTAATTAAGCTTATATCAAAATTATCTTTATTGCTTAACATCCACTCAAAATCCTTTTCTATATTTCCAGCGTTTATAACCAGAAAGAAATTATTTTTATCAAATCTATATACTAATAAATCATCAACAACTCCCCCATCTTGATAACACATAAGTGTATATAGCACTTGATTGTCTTTTAATAATGTAACATCATTAGTTACTAATTTTTGAATAAATCTAAGCGCATCTTCTCCCTTTACCTCAACTTCCCCCATATGAGAAACATCAAATAATCCAGCAGCTCTCCTAACTGCTTCATGTTCAGGGATTATCCCTTCAAACTGTACTGGCAGCGCCCATCCAGCAAAGTCTATGATTTTCCCGCCATATTTCTCATAAGAATTAAATAATGCGGTTTTCTTTAATTGTTCCATTATAATTCCCCCTCTTTTTTGTGAATAACTAAAAAGGACATGAAGGCCAACCTTAAGCTGGCCCACATGTCCTCTGTTTTTTTACCTGAGAGTTTCGATATATACATATCTTGCACCTTGGGTTCTGTTAATTAAAACAGTATCTTCAGAGTCTCGTCCTATAGTGCTATATTTACCTGAAAGTTTCTGATATATATGTGGAATCTATATCATTGCTCCTTCGGTTAACAAACGTTATCTCACACTATATTCATCCGAAAAATATTATGATTTATTTATGCACTAATTATATAACAATTCATAATATTTTTCAACTAAAATTTATGAAATTAATATATTTTTATTATTTAAATTGATAATTTTACAAATTTCACGCTCTTATTTTGTTTTTCGCCCTTAAATGTATTTCGTTTTCAAAAACAAAGTCTATTATTTTTTCTCTTTCTTTTTCTGTAATAATATCAAAATATATCCCATAAAGGTATATGGTTTCATTAGGATCAGAAATTACTTCTTTTCTTGTTATTTTACTAAGCAAGGACAATCTACCTTTTATATTTATACATACTATTATCTGACTTCCTATCTCCAAGTTATCCAAGCACTGCAATCTAAGTCCTCCTCCACTTATATCAGTTATAACACCCGGTACATATTTATGATTTGACAGTATATCCGTAGGTATTTCTGACATAAGATGAAAATGGGTATTAGTAGGTAATGGAAGATAATAAATTTTTAAATCAATAGGTATTCTATGATATATTCTTCTATCAATAATCCTTACTGTTTCTGGGGGACTTAATACCAGATATATATAATTGTCATTATTTTTTACTCCTAGGACAATTGATCTACAAAGGAAAAGATTCCGCTCCTGTAATATTATAAGTTCAATACCTTTTTTTTCTGGAAAAATAAAGTGTTCATAAAAATCAATACTTACAAGAATGCAGTTTTTATAAACCGTCTTCACTTGTCCAGCACAACTCCTACTCTCATGCAATAATTGAATAACTTTATTACAATTATTTAAGTCGATAAACTCACTCAAATCTAGTCACATCCCCTAATAGTGTAGTATATATTTATTATATATTAAAATTTAAAATATTCCTACAAAATTAGAAAAGCTTACATGTATTAATCTTCTCTTAAAATATTTATATCTTTACCTTGCATAACTTTATTCATGTTTCTCATAGCACACATCTTACCACACATAGTACAAGTATCTTCATGTTTCGGAGTAGACTCTTTTCTATATCTACGTGCTTTTTCTGGATCAATAGCTAATTCAAACATTGTATTCCAATCAAGCTCTTGTCTCGCTTTGCTCATTTTATAATCCCAATCTTTTGCACCTTTAACGTTCTTAGCTATATCTGCTGCATGAGCTGCTATTTTAGAAGCAATTATTCCTTCTTTCATATCTTCCAAATTAGGAAGTCTCAAATGCTCTGCAGGTGTAACATAACATAAAAAATCTGCACCATTTGCTGCTGCAATGGCTCCACCTATAGCACTTGTAATATGATCATATCCTGGAGCAATGTCTGTGACTAACGGTCCTAAAACATAAAAAGGTGCTCCGAAACATAATTTTTTCTCTAAAAGCATATTTGCTGCTATTTCATTTAAAGCCATGTGTCCAGGTCCTTCAATTATTACCTGTACATTTTTCTCCCAAGCTCTTTTAGTTAACTCACCAAGAGTAATAAGTTCTTTTATTTGACTAGCGTCAGTAGCATCATTAATACTTCCTGGACGACATGCATCACCTAAACTTATGGTCACATCATATTTCGCACATATATCTAGAACTCTATCATAATGCTCATAAAACGGATTTTCTTTATTATTTAACTCCATCCAAGCGTATAATAAAGCTCCCCCTCTTGAAACTATATTTGTTAATCTTTTATTTCTTTTAAAAACCTGTGCAGTTTCTCTATTTATTCCACAGTGGATTGTCATAAAGTCTACTCCATCTTGAGCATGCTTCTCCACTACATCTAAAAATTCTTCAGCAGATATATCACTTAGTTCTTTATCATAAAATCCCACTGCATCATATATAGGTACTGTTCCAATCATTGCCGGTGACATTTCTATAAGCTTTTTTCTAAATTCTTCTGTCTTTCCAAAGGAACTTAGATCCATAATTGCTTCAGCTTTCATTTCTATGGCAGTCTTAACTTTTTCTAATTCCATGTCTATATTCATACAATCCTTAGAAATTCCTAAGTTAACATTAATTTTAGTTCTAAGTCCTTGTCCCACACCTTCTGCACTTAAGGCCTTATGATTCTTATTTGCAGGTATTACAATTTTGCCTTCAGCTACAAGCTCTCTTAATGTTTCAATTTCTATGTTTTCCTTTTTAGAAACCATCTCCATCTCTTTTGTTATAAATCCTTTTTTTGCAGCATCCATCTGTGTTGTGTAATTCATAAATTTACATCTCCTCTTTATTATAAATTGTATTTTTTATATTTATAAAAAGTTCATATCAAAATTTTAAAAATTTAAAGCTTTAATATAAAACTTCGTTTACCCACAAAATAAAAAAACACAAATCCATAGGATTTGTGTTTTATAATTAACAACTTATACAAATATAATTCAACTAAAACAACTTCCTACGCTGGTATTATCCAGTTCAGGTTCATAGGGTCAAAGAATTAAGGTTCTTACTCTCAGTTGGCCAATCCAACCCCCCTGTGTTTTCTATTCACTTCTTAATATATATTAACATAATATACCTTTATATTCAATTATAACTTTTAATATCTCTATCAAAAAGCTTCAATAGCTCTTCTCGTGATAACTTATTTATAACATCATTGCTTTTTAATTCATCTGTTATTATACTGCCGATCAATTCTTTTTTATGTTCCTGAAGTAATATAATTTTTTCTTCTATAGTTCCTCTTGCAACTAATTTAACTACTTCCACCACATTTTTTTGACCGATTCTGTGTGCCCTATCTGTTGCCTGATCTTCCACCGCTGGATTCCACCATGGATCAAAATGAATAACTAAGGTTGCAGAAGTTAAATTAAGTCCAGTTCCTCCTGCCTTTAAAGAAATTAAAAATATCTTTGACTCATCACTGCTATTAAATTCATTAACTAATCTGATTCTTTCTTTAGAGCTAGTAGAACCATCTAAATATAGATAATTTATAGCTTTATCCTCCAATAATTTAGCTATCTTTTTCAATACAGATGTAAATTGAGAAAAGAGCAAAAGTTTTTCACCAGAAGCTGCCTGCTCTTCTATCAGGGACATTGCAACTTTGAATTTTCCACTTCCACCTTTGTATTCATCAAATATAAGTGAGGGATCTAAGCAAATTTGTCTTAATTTTGTTAAATAAGTTAAAATCTCTATATTGTTATCCGCTTTATTTTTCATTTTTTCTTGTATATTTTTTATATAAGAATTATACAATGACTTTTGCACCGATGTCATTTCAACCAATATTTGACTTTCTATTTTATCCGGTAGATCTTTTGCAACTTCTTTTTTAGTCCTTCTTAGTATAAAGGGCTTTATTAATAACTTAAGTTCTTCTAAATCACACTCAATATTTGAAACAAATTTTTCGTCAAAGGTTTCTTTTGAATATAAATATCCAGGCATGATAAAATCAAATATTGACCAAAGCTCATTTAAATTATTCTCAATAGGAGTTCCAGTAAGTGCAAATTTTACTTTTGCATCAATTTCTTTTACTGCCTTTGTACTTTGAGCTCCTGGATTTTTTATATTTTGGGCTTCATCTATGATACAGTAGTCAAATTGAATTTCCTTATATTTTTCAATATTATTTCTTAAGGTACCATAGGTAGTTAAAACTATAGAGAACTCCTCTAATCTACTCATTATTTCTTCATATTTTCTTATGTTTCCATGTAGAATTATGACTTTTAATTTAGGTGCAAATCTTTCTATTTCATTTTTCCAGTTATAAATTAAGGCAGTAGGAGTAACTATTAAAGACTTTTTATTTTCTTCTGCTGTAAGAAAGGCTATAGTTTGAACTGTCTTACCAAGTCCCATTTCATCTGCGAGAATTCCGCCAAGCTCTAATTCACTTAAATTTTTAAGCCATTTAAATCCACTTATTTGATATTCTCTAAGTACTGCTTTTAGATTTTTAGGTAAAATCACTTTTTCTTCATTCATCTTAGTAAATTTATCTTCTAGCAAATTAATGCCACTGCCAAACTTAAAATTTTTATATTTTAAATTTTCCATTATATAAAAGGCTTTATTTTTTTCTAATTTCAACAAGCCTTTATCTATATTTTTATCAACCTCTAAAACCTCAAGTAAGTTCATAAAGCTTTTTATGTCCTCATCTTGGAAGTCAATGAACTTATTATTTCTGGTTTTATAGAACTTATTGTTAGCTTTATAGCTTTCATATATATTTCTAAACTCTTCCTTTGGAATATCTTCAATATTATATCTAAGATATAAATATCCTTTTTCTTCATTCAAATCTATTTGAATAAAAGATGAATCAAATATTTTTATGTCCTCTAATCCTCTTCCAAGAATAATAGTACCTAAAGAATGGATGGTATTTTCTTGTGGGTTTAGTAGGTTAAAAAGCTCTTCATCTCCACCAGTAAACAAGAATCTATCTTTTCTTTTAATAAACTTATAGTATTCTAGTTTCATTGCAACTTTTTCTTCTTTGCTATAGTCTCTCAAGAATTCTATCTTATTGTTATCATATTTTAATATATTAATGCTTTCACCATAATAACTTGCATGAACATCACAATAAATATTATCCTCCATTTTATAAAGCAAAAAATCAAACTTCAATGAACTAGATGCAAATTCCCTTATATTTTCTGCGATATTAATATCCTCCGAAATTTCTTTTAGCAGATAAGTAATTTTATTATAGTTTTTTAAAGTCATATTAAATAAAATTTTACCTTCTCCTTGAAATCTTTTATATAAAGGGCCATATTTTTCAATTTGACTTAATGATGGCAGATAAAGTTGATATTCAAAAAAATATACATCTTTATTAGTATTTAAGGAAATTGGAAGCCTCCTATGAGTTGTTAAAACAAACTGCTGATTTTTTTCTTTTAACGTAAAACTTAGAGGTAAATCTTTTTTTAATACAAATGTCTTATATTCTATTCCATTGTATTTAAACAAAATTTTTTTTCCATCCATACATTCTAAAAACAATCGTAAATCATTCGGCTGTAGTATCAGATTTCTTCCAGCAATTGAAATTCCTTGATTTTCATGAACATATTTTCTTATAAAATCTATAATTTTTATATTATTAGAGGAAATAACGTATTTTTTTGCATTATACACAAAATGATTATTAAAAAGAATATCTTCCTTATTATCTAAATGTACAATAAAGTTTCTTAAATCAGTAACTAGATACTTATGTTCATGGCCAAAACGAAATTCTACTTCATAACTTGTTGTATTTTTTAAAGATTTACAGATTACTTTTACATCAATATCAACTTCAACTTTTATTTTCTTACTTTGAGACGGATTTTCATTTGTATCTTCTTTTCTAGATTTTTTCTTGTACAATAAACTTAAAAACGCATATGCTGTAGCAGTTAAATGTTCGCACATAAACAACTTCTTATTTATAGAAATTTCTTTGAAATCGTTACAAGTACATTCTACACTATGTAACTTTTTGTTCGATAAATTCACTTTTATGTGTGTTTTAGCTTCATCCTTATTAATATTATTTAATACATTTCCATATATATGATAAATATTATCTATCTTTTTTCCTTTAACATTATAAACTAGCTTATCTCTAAAAATTTTTTCTCCATTTTTTCTCATCAAATTAGAAGATGTTTCAAAGATTATTTGATCTAATTCTTTCAGGTTCATTTTCTCATTCCTCTGTTCCTGTAAATATACATTTTTTATCTCCTTTCTAGTTTACTTCCTATAATCAATTTGATGCTTTTACTAACATGTGTTATTATACATCTTAAAAGGATATACTTCGTATGCTATTTTGTACAGCATATAAATTAAGGAGGTTTATTATGTCATTAAGTATGGATGATATTAAATTAATAGCCAATAATATTTTTAAGAAAGAAGAAGTAAGTGATATCAATATTTTTATTGATAACAATCCCTCTCAATGCGCAACTAGTTTTAAAAAATCCACTAATACACTTCATATAAACAAAAGAGCTTTAAGTATGGCAGCTTTAACCTATGGAATAAAGGAAGAAGTTGTACTTACGATAAGAATGTATCTTGAGATAGCTCATATAAATAATTGTCAAGTTCCCACATACAATAGATATGAGCAACTCTTAAAGCTAAAGGAGAATGGTGAAATATCAATTGATGAATTAATAGAATATAATAAAATAATTAAAGATATAAAAGATTTAGCTTGGGATTATTGTGAAAATAGAGTGAAGGCTGAATATGCTGACCATATCGATGACTGCAAAAGGCTGAGAACTGTTTCTTTAGGTAAAGTTTAGAGAGCTTAGTGGATAGCTCTCTTTTTATATTTTTTCCCTGATACTTCAACACCCCCTATAGTAATTAAAGCATCATCATCAAAGCCGTGAACAATTGATTTTAATTTTGCAATTTCAAGTCTTGATACAACTACATATATTACATTCGTTGCAATTCCCTTATAGCCACCCTTTCCTTCAAGTAAGGTAACCCCTCTTCCAAGTCTATCTATAAGAGCTTCTGAAATATCCTTATGTCTTTCAGATATAATAATTACCGCTTTTGATTCATCCAATCCTTCTACAGTAATATCAATTACCTTAAAGGCAATGAAATATGCTATTAATGAATACATAGCTCTATTCCATCCAAATATAAAGCCAGAGGTTCCTAATATAAATAAGTTAAAGAACATTACAATTTCTCCAATTGAAAAGCTTGACCTTCTATCTAGTATTATGGCCACAATCTCGGTACCATCTAAAGAACCTCCATTTCTTATTATTATTCCAACTCCTGCTCCTAAAATAATTCCTCCAAAGATTGTTGCTAAAAAGACATCTTTTGTAATACCTGGAACAGGATGAAGAATACTTACGCCAATAGATAAACATAAAACTCCAAATAATGTTGATATGGTAAAGGTTTTTCCTATTTGTTTATACCCTAAAGCAAAAAACGGTATGTTGAGCAAAAGTATAAATGCTCCTAGCGGTAATTTTGTTAGGTAACTTGCCATTATTGATATTCCTGTTATTCCACCATCAATTATATTGTTAGGAATTAAAAATATTTCAAGGCCAATTGACGCTAAAGCAGCTCCCAGCATTATTGAAAAAACTTTAAAAATGAAACTAAAATATTTCCGACTTTTTTTTGTCATATAATATCCCCCTTAACCTCAATCAATTATATTAAAGTTAATGATTAAATATGCTTCATTACATCATAAAAATTATCAAAGGCATAGTAATCTATCTTTTCCTCCTCGCAATACTCCTTTAGAAAAGATTTAGCAAATATTTTATCTGCATAGACACAAGCACATCTGTCGGAATGTCCATCTCCTATATAATAGACTTCATAGCCTTCAGATTTTAACCTTTGAACTATTTTTTTCTTACAATTTCCGCACATATTGCATTCTTTGTCTTGATTTAAAAAAGAAAGTCTCCATCCTTCATCATAAGATGCACTATTACAGGAAAGTTCCAAATCTTCAAGATTATTAAGTCTAAGTATTTCCTTTATATAAATATCATACCCATCAGATAACACTATTATCTTATATGAGTTTCTTTTTATTATATTCACAAATTCCTTAAATCCAGGGTTTATTTCAAATTTACCAGCAAAATCTCTTATTTCTTCATCACTATGCCTAATTAAATCCCATTGTTTTTGTCCACACTCAGAAGTGCCTATTTCTTTTCTAATCCAGCGGTCTCCTATTTCTCTCCAACCTTCTCCTGCAAACTTTTGTATTATAGAAAATCCCACATCTTTTACGGTTATAGTTCCATCAAAATCTACTACAAATGCTTTTTTCAAATTTTTTCCCTCCAAGATATCATGTATTTATGATTGTATATTATTTCTTATAAGCTATTCTTCCATTAATGATTGTATATAATGTATTTGTAAATATCTCCATGGGATTACCATCGTATATTGCAATATCAGCATCCTTACCTTTCTCAATGCTTCCAATCCTATTACTTACACCAAGTATTTCTGCTGCATTTATAGTTATTGACTTTAATCCATCTTCCATACTTAATCCTGCTTTGACAGCTAATCCGGCACATATAGGCAGATATTCAATTGGAGTTACTGGGTGATCTGTCATTAATGCAAGTTTAACACCTGCATTATTCAATACCACTGCAGTATCAAAAGATTTATTTTTCGTTTCTATTTTAGTTCTAAAGGTCATACTTGGTCCTAGTATAACCGGAGCACCGCTAGACTTTATTTGTTCCACAATAAGATTGCCATCTGTGCAATGATCAATTGTAAGTGAAACATCAAATTCCTTGGCTATTCTTATAGCCGTAAGAATATCATCTGCTCTATGTGCATGAGCTTTCAAAGGTATTTTTTTCTCTAGTACTGGTATTAAAGCTTCCATTTTAATATCCAAATCAAAGTTATCTCCTTTAGCTTGCGCCCTATCTTTCTTTGTTTTATAATTTAAACCTTTTATTAGTGTTTCTCTTAAAAGTGCAGTGGTTCCCATCCTGGTCATAGGCATTTTATTCTTACCTTTATAAATTCTTTTAGGATTCTCACCCAAAGCTATCTTTAATGCTGCTGGCTGCATAACTGCCATTTCATCAGCAGACACACCTTTAGTTTTTATTACTATAAACTGTCCTCCTATCACATTTGTGCTCCCTGGTCCACTCATAACTGTTGTTATCCCTGCCTTTACAGCCTCCCTAAAAGCAGGGTCAAGAGGATTTATCCCATCTAAGGCCCTTAAGTGAGGTGTTAAAGGATCTGACATTTCATTTAGATCATTTCCTTCTGCTCCTATTTCTTCTTCAATCATTCCTAAATGACAATGAGCATCAATCAAGCCTGGAAGAACCCATCCACCTTTAGCATCTATAATCTCCATATTATCTTGTTCTATTATTTGTTCACCAACCTCAATAATTTTGCCATTTTTAATAAGTATAGTTCCATTTTCATAGTTGATACCAGCCATAGTTACTATTTTTCCATTCTTTATCAAAAGCATATTTTCTTCCCCTCTCCCTGCTATAAACTTAAGTTCAACCAGAAACGATTTCTATTCTAGTAATTCTTTTATATCATTGTAAATTAATCTATTTGATATGCCTCCGTAGTATCTTATTATATCATCAACTACTGTAATTGGTGGTTCAAAGCCTTTGTCTATTGTGTTTCTTATTCTTTCAAATTCATCTTCAAGCTTAATCTCATTTAAATCCACAAATTCAATTATTGTCTGATCTTTTACGTCACTTTCATTAATAAATGTTTTAAGTTCATTATATGCATCCTCTAGAGTCCTTCCGGAACTTGATTTACATCCACCACAGGATTCATTTTTACTCGAACACCCATTACAGGAATTTTCTTTACTTGAACAACCACTTTGTTTATTACCACATCCACAACCACCTGTTAAAAGTTCATTCTTTACTCCAAATATTTGTACTTTTATTTTTATAGCTTCCATTATATTAAAATTCCTTTCTAGCGTTTAAATAACTATCTTATATTTAGAAATTATACCATTTTCTCTAATTAATTAACACTCCTGTTTATTTTATAAGCTTTTCTGATGATGTTCTATTAGAATTAAAATTACTATTATATAAAATAAAAAAAGTAGGAGCTCAAATTCTTAATTTCAACTCCTACTTTTTAGGTTATTTACAACCTATGCCCCAATTTTCTTAACGATCTTTGCAATTTTTTCTACTTAACTCAGCCCCTGCAGAACTACTACACTGACATTTTTTTGTTTTCCTTATTTCTTGATAGCTTTAAGATACTTCTCCTCTTCTACTCCTAAGAAATCTATAACCTAAATATCTTAGTTATCCTATACTTTGAGCAATTGCCGCTCCTGGAGGTACGATTGGAAAGACCTTTTCATCTCTATTTATTTCACATTCAATAATTACAGGTTCATTTAATTCTAATGCATTGCTTAGTACGCTTTCAATTTCATTATTATTCTGAATTTTCATTGTTCGTATTCCATAAGCGTAACCAAGCTTTATAAAATCTACATCTGGTCCCAATTGTGTATGGCAAAATCTTCCCTGATAAAACATATCTTGCCATTGATGTACCATACCTAAAGCATGATTATTTAAAACTAACTGAATTATAGGCAATTTATATTTTGCTATAGTAGCTAACTCTGTAGAATTCATTTTAAAGCTTCCATCTCCAGCGACATTAATTACCTTTTTGTTTGGATTACCAACACATGATCCTATTGCCGCACCTAAACCAAATCCCATGGTACCAAGGCCTCCTGATGATACGAAGGTTCTAGGCTTCATAAATTTAAAAAATTGAGCTGTCCAGATTTGATTTTGACCTACTTCTGTAGTTAGAATGCATTCTCCTTCAGTAAGATCAAATAACTTTTCCATGATTAGCTTTGGACTTACGTGAGAATTTTCACTTTGCATTGTTCTTAAATTTTTCCACTCTCCGATTTGTTCAATCCATTCAGAGTTATCTTTTTGCTCAGTTTCCTCTGTCAGTAATTTAATTATTCCTTTTACGTCTCCCTTTAAAGCTACATCAATTTTAATATTTTTTCCAAACTCTTTAGGGTCAATATCAATATGAATTATCTTGGCATCTGGTGCAAAAGCTTCAACCTTACTCACCACACGATCACTAAATCGTGCACCTATTGCTATAAGTACATCACAATTAGTTACTGCATAGTTTGAACATTTGCTTCCATGCATACCTACCATTCCCATATATCTTTCGTGTGTTCCAGGAAAAGCGCCCATTCCCATTAGAGAACAAGTAACAGGTGCGTTTACTTTTTCTGAAAAACTCATGAGTTCATCGTGTGCACCAGAGATAACTACTCCTCCACCAGCATAAATTACTGGTCTTTTGCTGCCATTTATGATCTCTTTTGCTTTTCTCAATTCTTCATTATCGCAAGTAACGCTTAATCTTTCTTCTCTAAGTTTTTTAGGCTCTACACATTTATATTCTACTTCAGCTATCTGTATATCTTTTGGTATATCTACAACTACTGGTCCTGGTCTTCCGCTTCTTGCTACATCAAAAGCTTCTCTTATAGTGCTTGCAAGTTTATCAGATTCTCTTACAATATAATTTTTCTTTGTTATAGATGTTGTTATATCTACAATATTTACTTCTTGAAAAGAATCCTTTCCAAGCAGACTTTGAGGAACCTGTCCTGTAAATACTACTAATGGAACTGAATCTCCATATGCAGTAGCTATACCCGTAACTGTATTGGTAGCTCCTGGACCAGAGGTTGCAAGAACAACTCCCACTTTTCCTGTAGATCTTGCATATCCATCAGCAGCATGAGTAGCCCCCTGCTCATGCGCTGTTAATATATGAGTTATTTCTCTATTTTTATACAGGGCATCATAAATTGGCAACACTGCTCCACCTGGATAACCAAATATTGTGTCTATACCCTGCTCTTTTAAACATTCTAATAATACTTCTGCTCCTGTCAACTTCATAATGATACCCCCTTAAATAGTTTAGAAAAATTTATTTATTTTCGATCCATGGCATCATAGCTCTGAGCTCTTTACCAACTTTTTCTATAGGATGATTTTGTTCTTTTCTTCTTTTTGCATAAAAGTAAGGTCTATTAACTTGATTTTCTACCATCCAGTTTCTTGCAAAAGTTCCATCTTGAATTTCACTAAGTATTTTCTTCATTTCTTTTCTTGTATCTTCAGTTATTAATCTACTTCCTGTACAGTAATCTCCATATTCAGCTGTATCACTTATGGAATATCTCATGTAGCTTAATCCACCTTGACTCATTAGGTCTACAATAAGTTTCATTTCATGTAGACATTCAAAATAAGCGTTTTCTGGTGAGTAACCTGCTTCAGTTAGAGTCTCAAAGCCAGCTTTTATAAGTTCACTTACACCTCCACAAAGTACTGCTTGTTCTCCAAATAGATCTGTTTCAGTCTCATCTTTAAAGGTTGTCTGAAGTACCCCTGCTCTTGCCCCACCTATTCCTTTTGCATAAGCAAGTGCGTAATCGTGAGCTCTTCCACTGTAATCCTGATAAACTGCAAATAGACAAGGAACTCCTTTTCCTGCAAGGTACTCACTTCTAACAGTATGTCCTGGACCTTTTGGTGCTACCATAAGTACATCTACATTAGCTGGTGGAACTATTTGATTAAAATGAATATTGAAGCCATGAGCAAACATTAATGCTTTTCCTTCACATAGATTTGGTTCTACATTTTCTTTGTATACTTTGCTTTGTTTTTCATCTGGTATTAATACCATTATAAAATCTGATTCTTTTACAGCTTCGGCTACTTCTAATACTCTTAAACCAGCTTCTTCTGCTACCTCCCAAGACTTACTTCCTTTGTATAGACCAACTACTACATCAACTCCACTATCCTTTAAGTTTAGTGCATGCGCATGACCTTGACTTCCATAACCTATTACAGCTACTTTCTTTCCTTCTAATAAATTTAAATTTGCATCATTATCATAATAAACTTTTAATCTTTCCATTTTAAATCCTCCTAAAATATAGCTATTATTTTTTATATTATCTAAAGAAATTTGATAATCTTATTTGAAAATATTTTATTTTATGTATTTTTTTAACTTATAAAAGTTGAAAAAAATATACATTATAAGCTTTTCAAAACTTTTCCAAGTCTTTTTATTCCTTCAACTATTTGTTCATCTTTCATACTTGAAAAATTTAATCTAAAATTATTTCTGTGGTTTCCATTAGGATAAAATGCTATTCCTGGTACAAAGCCTACTCTCATTTCCATTGCTTTTTTGAGTACCTCAGATGAATCTTTATCTTCTGGCAGCGTTACCCAGAGAAAAAGCCCGCCTTTAGGATGTGTAAATGAACAATTCTCAGGAAATTCTTCCTTCATAGTTTTCAGCATTAAGTCTTTTCTTCTTCTATAAACATCAATTATCTTATTTACATTTGCCTTTAAATCAAACATTTTCATATATAAAGCAGTTTCCTTTTGAGCCATAGTATTTGTTTGTAAATCCACAGATTGCTTAACTACTAAATATTGATCCAAAAACTCTTTAGTTGTACATAACCAACCAATTCTTAGGCCTGGACAAAATATTTTTGAAAACGTCCCATGGTATATTACACGATCATCTGTATCAAAGCTTTTGATAGCAGGAAGTCTTTCTCCCTCAAATATTAAATTTCCATAAGGGTTATCCTCTAATATTAGAACATCGTATTTTCTTGCTAGTTCAACTAATCTTTTTCTTCTTTCAACTGTCATTGTTATGCCTGTTGGATTTTGAAAATCTGGCACTGTATATATAAATTTAGTATTAGGATTATTCTTTAATGCTTCTTCAAGTTCTTCCATTATCATGCCATCTTGATCCATTTTTACCTCAACAAATTTAGGCCCATATGGCTGAAAAGCAGTTATTGCTCCCACATAACTAGGACTTTCACATATAACTACATCACCTTCATCCAAAAATATTCTTCCTGAGAACTCCAACCCCTGCTGTGAACCACAAGTTATCATTATGTTATCTGCTGTAGCTTCTACACCAGCATCCTTCATAATTTGTTCTGCAATGCTCTGTCTAAGCTCTTTTAATCCTTGTGTTCCACTGTACTGGAGAGCATTGTTACCATCTTCACTTAATATTTTATGTGTAATACTTTTCATTTCTTCAACTGGGAAAAGTTCACCATCTGGCAATCCTCCCGCAAATGATATTACTTCTGGCATTTCAGTGAGCTTCATTATCAGTGCAATTATTTCATCAGCTTCGCTGCTGCCTCCAGTGCTAAGTCTTTTAGCAAATTTATTTTTCATAAACTACCACTCCTTGTATTAGTATTATCAATATTAAAATTGTATATTGTATATCATATACATAAAAAAGCATAAAAAAAATCAAACCTCTGCCTGGGGCGAGAAGTTTGACCGCGGTACCACCCAAATTTTTTACTTTATTTTATAACGACAAACGCCGGCACAACTTACTTATATTTCAGTCTGCAACTCCAGGGTGATTTTCAAAGGCTTCCAATTTGTGAGCTTTCACCTAACCCCACTCTCTTTAAAATCTTTCGCTATTTACTCGTCCCTATCGTAGTTTTTATTTTATGGATTTATTTATATGGATGAATTTGTTTATTCATTCATCGTTGTTAGTGAAAATGATAATACTTTCTCTTGCACTTGTCAATATATTTTTTTAATTTTAATTTTTAAATTTTTTATCTTTACTCGTATTTCTACATTATAGTGTTTTTATTATATTTCACATAAAAACATTGATATTACGGGATTCTTTAATAAATTAATTTTATTTCAGAAATATTTTATTTAAACGTTATCACATTCTCTTATAAAGCATTTGCTAATTTTCCTTCATTTTTTGAAATAATTCAAAACAAAAAAATCATTTTTCTAAACAAGTCTAAATAATTTTTTTATACTAAATTCATTGACATTAAAATGATTTTATAGTATATTAATTTACAATACTATAAAAAACTTTGATAGGGATAAGTAAGCAAAGCTATGTTTTAAAGAGAGTGGGATTAGGTGAAAGCCCATAAACCAATGTTGTTGAAGATCACCCTTGAGTTGCAGGCTGAATTTTAGTAAGCTGTGCCGGCATTTGCCGTTATGATAACTAAGTTAAAATTTGGGTGGTACCGCGACAGACCTCGCCCCATTGTGGGTGTTGGTCTGTTTTTTATTTGCATAAATTTAAATATTAATTACGAGATTAGTGACCAGTATGGGATATAGTATAGATACCAACACCAGACACTTAACTTATGCGCAGGGATATATTGACATTCTGGAAGGCACAATTAAATACTTTTGTTATAAGTCTTAGTGAAGTATTTTAGAAAGTCTTAGGACTATTGATTTGTTTGAGGTACGAGTTTATCAATGGTTCTTAGACTTTCAAAATACGGAGCTTTAGACTTATCAAAAGTATTTATTGTGCCGGAAGAATGCCAATATATCCCGGAGTATAAGTTAAGTGTCGGCTATGGGTATCTATAGTTAACTATAACACAGAATTTTAGGGGGTTATTTATTATGACAAAGTTGAATTGGAGAAGTAAAGAATTTACAGTGGGTGTTGCTCGCGCTCCGCAGCGTTCATTATTTTATTCTATGGGATATTTACCAGCGGATTTAGAGAAACCTTTGATTGGTATAGCAAATATAGATAACCACAGTCAAA